>JAFMFD010000146.1 GCA_017856385.1 Actinomycetota bacterium | reverse complement strand
GTCGTCGAGGCCGGCGCCGTCGTCGAGGCCGGCGCCGTCGTCGAGGCCGGCGCCGTCGTCGAGGCCGGCGCCGAGGTCGGCTGCGCGGCCGTCGTGGAGGCGTTGGGCGTGCTGCCAGCCTGCGCCCGGTACTTCACGAGGGTCGCCGACAGCGTGGCCGTGACCGCGCCCAGGGCGCTGATGCCGACGAGCATGATGACCACGGCGATGGCCCGACCGAACCAGGTGACCGGGACGAAGTCTCCGTAGCCGACCGTCGTCACGGTCTCGAAGGCCCACCAGACGGCGTCACCCATCGACGTGATCTCGGCGCCTGGTGCCCCGCGCTCGGTGTTGAGGACCATCAGGCTGCCGACCCAGATCACGATCACCACGGCGATGGCGGCGGTCGCGGCGGCCCCGCCCGTGATGGCTCCCCGACTGCGCTCGCGCGCAAGGACCCCGTTCGGCGTGAAGGCGCGCAGGGCGCGCAGGGCACGCAGCTGCGGGATCACCACGGTGATCGTGTCGAGCCAGTTCCGGCGGAAGAAGTGCCGCTTGCGGGGTGAGACGACGAACCTGAACAGCAGGTCGACGGCGAACAGCACCCAGAGGAAGTAGCCGAACAGGACGAGCCAGCGGAACCAGGTCTCACCCGGCTCATGCCAGATGCTCTGGATCGAGAAGGTGAACAGGTAGATCAGCGCGAGGGCCGACAGCAGCCTGTCGGTGCGCCGCGTGTACGCCTGGATGAACGCGGCTCGTCGCTGCTTCTCGGGTGACATCGTCAGTTCCGGGCTGGCTGTGGAGGAGGAGGGCTGCATGGTCATGGCGGAAGCCTAGGTCCGACGCCGCATACCGGACCCAGTGCTTGCGCGGGCTTCCGGATGCCATCACAGGTGTGCGCCTCACGCCTGGCGGTCATCGACCGTGATGGGATACGCGCATGACCGCCACCGACGAGTCCGTGACCACCCGTCGTCCCCTGCCGGCCATGCTGCTGTCGGCCGTCGTGGGGCTCGTCCTGGGGTACATCGCCCTGCAGGCGGTCAATCAGGGCATCCACCTGGTCTGGGACGTCGTCCCGGAGCGGTGGGGAGGTGCTCCCGCCTGGTACGTCATCGGGGTGCTCGTCCTGGCGGCGCTCCTGGTCTATGTCATCCGCAGGTTCGTCGGCGACGAGGGGCACTCCCCGATCGGCGGGATCCAGGTGACCCCGCTGACCGCACGCGACTACGTCGGGGTGATCCTGGCAATCCTCGCGACGCTGTGGGGCGGCATCGTGCTTGGCCCGGAGGTCGCGCTCGTGGCGACCGGCTCCATGGTCGGGACGGTGTTCGCCCGGGCGATGGGCGTCACCGGTGGCAAGGACGTCACCAAGGTCGTGGGCCTGGGCGCACTGGGGGCGATCCTCGCTCTGCTCGTCAACCCCCTGCTGTCGGGCAGTGCGGAGATCGGGAACGCACCGACGGCGATCGAGGTGGAGCAGCTCGGGTGGGCGATCGTCGTCGGCGTGATCGCGACGATCACCGTGGGCCTGGCCCGGGCGGTCGCGTCGCTCATCGCACGCGCTGCCGGTACCGCCCCGCACCTGCCGATCCTCGTCGGCGCGGCGCTCATCGTCGCGGTGTCCGCGCTCGCGATGCACGCCATCACCGGCCTGGACGTCCTGTACATCGTGACGTCGGGTGAGGAGATGATCACCACGCTTCCGACGGTGACGTCGATCAGCGCGGTCGTCGCGATCCTCGTGTTCAAGACGATCGCCTACGCGGTGTCGCTCGGCGCGGGCTACCGTGGCGGGCCGTTCTTCCCCGCGATGTTCGTCGGCGCAACGTCGGGCCTGCTCGTCGCCCTCGTGATCGCCGAGTTCTCCACGCACGGCCCGTCGGTCCCCGCTGCCCTCGTCGTCGGTGTGGTTGCCGCCACCATCGCGTCCGTCAAGATGTCGTGGCGGGTGGCGATCCTCCTGGCCGTCGTCATCGGTCTCTTCATGGGCACGTGGACCCTCGTGCCAGCCGCCCTGGTCGGCGCGATCGTGGCACGGGCCATCCCCCGGTGGAGCGATCGGCTCGCCCCGCCTGCTCATGCGGCCTGATCAGAGGATCGTCCGCAGGTACGCGAAGATTGCGCGACCTGCGCGCTCGCCGTATTCGTGGAGCTGCTCGGGCGTCGACGTCACCTGATCACCGTCCAGCCGATCCAGCAGGGTCGTGCAGACCATCGCGAACCGCGAGAACCCCCACGTGTTGAGGTACGCGGCGAGCATGGCGCCCTCCATCTCGATGTTCCGCACGCCCGCCGCATGGATCCGGTGCAGCCAGGACATCTTGTCGTCGACGGTGGCGAGTCGGATCGCACCGTCGAGCCGGAACTGCTCGACGAAGAAGTCATTCGCTGCAACGGTGCGGCCGGAGGCCATCGGAAAGCCGCAGGCGCTGTTCGCGGCGAGGATCGCGTCGACCACCTCGAGCGGGAAGTGCCCGTCGAACCAGTGGTAGCCGCCCGCGCCATCGAGCAGCCGGTAGGGCTCGAGATCCGCCATGACACCTTCGGTCGAGACCACGACGGTGCCCGCGGGAAGCCCCACTCCACCGCTCGTGCCCACGCGAGCCCAGAAGATCCGGTCCAGCGCATCAGGATCGCCGTCGGTGACGAAGTACGCGAGGCGCATCAGCTCCTGCAGTGCGATCGAGGCGCTCGGCATGCCCATCCCGTGTGAGGCGAAGAGCACGCCGGCCGTATAGCGGATGACGAAGCGCTCCTCCTTGGGAAACGCGACGATCGGGGCGTCGTCGTGCTCGGCGCTCCAGAGTCTGGCGAAGTCGTCCATACGGGGCCCGGACCCACCGAGGATCACGGCGCGCAGGCCGCGCAGTCCCTGCACCAGCTCGTCGGCACTCGTCACGCCCAGGTGGTAGTACGCATCCACCTCGGTACCGGCAATGACGCCGTCCAAGAACTCGTGATTGATGCCTGCGTGGTCCATGCCTGCTCCTCGACGGCGGTCAGCCGCAGCAGCCGCCTCCGCAGCACCCTCCGCCGCCGACGGGTGCTGAGTCCCCAGTGCTCGCACCGCCGGAGGCGACGTTGAGGAGGCGCACGGTGTCGGCGTGGCCATCAGGGCAGTCAGCCGGGTCTTGCGACTGGCTCATTGGCCGGTTGACGACGAAGGTGGATCCGCAGGATCGGCAGCGGAATTCGTACGCGGGCATAGCGGAAGGCTAGGCCCGCGGGCGCGCAGCGTGCGGAGCGCCCCAGG
>JAFMFD010000056.1 GCA_017856385.1 Actinomycetota bacterium | reverse complement strand
GCACGGCGACCTCCAGCCCGGCAACTTCCTGCTCTCGGAGGGCACCGACCCGTACGTCATCGACTGGGAGTTCGCCCGCATCGGCGACCCGCGGCTCGACCTCGGGTACTACCTGCAGATCCCGATGCCCCCGCACCTGTACCACCCCGATCCCGAGGCCTTCGTGGCCATCTACCGGGAGCTGACGGGCCTGACCACGGAGCAGATCAACCCGGCGATCGCGAGGTACTTCCTGCTGCTGGGCACCAGCCACCTGATGCTCGACATCATGCGCGGCACCGAGGACGTCACGCAGGGTCGTCACCGCGGCGTCATGGGCACGTTCCTGATGACGGCCTACGCCCACTTCCACAGGCTCTACCTCGACTACTCGCTCGAGCTGCCCTACGCCGAGGAGGCCACCCGATGATCACGCGCCCATCAACCTCGCGCATCCTCGAGGACGTCGTCGAGGAGCTCATGCGCGACATCATGCCCAGCCTGACGGATCCGGCCCAGCAGATCCGCCTCCATATGCTCACGATCGTCCTGAACAACTGCGCGAACGCCAGCGAGCGCGAGATCGCCGTCATGCGCGAGGAGATTCCCGTGTACGTCGACTTCGCCAGTGACGTGGCGGCCGCCACGGGAAGCGCAGGGATCGCTGCCGCCGCCGACGCTGCTCGCATGGGCGACTCCCTCGTGCTCGCGGACGTCATCGCCGACTACCAGCGCGCGAGCAGTGCCTTCGCCGACGCGATGGACCTGGTTATGGACACCATGGAGCGCGACCTCATCGCGCGGGGTGAGGACATCCTGCGCATGCGCATGGACAACGAGAGGGAGATCCTCAGCGGCGTGGCCGCGGTCGGGCGGTCGGCAAGCTAGTCGACGCCCCGGCGGCGGGGATCACGCGTGCGTGGTCTCCGCGGGGTAGAACTTCGCCGCCCGGTCCGACAGGACCTCCTTGCCGGCATCCATGACGATGACGGCGCCGTTCATGAACCGGCCCTCGTCGCTGGCGAGGAACACCGCGGCATTGGCCATGTCCTCCGGTCGGGGGGCCTTGCCGCCCGGGTACTTGGACGCCAGCCGCTCGTAGGCGGCGTCAAGGGCGTCGGGGTCACCCGTGACGAGCCCGGCGGTGAGGGACGACAGCGTGGCCCCCGGGCACAGGACATTGACGCGGATGCCGTGCGGGGCCGCCTCGACCGCAACCGACTTCGACAGGCCGATCACCCCGTGCTTGGCCGTCGTGTAGATGTGCGGGCCGAGGCCGCCCTGGACGCCTGCGGTGCTCGACGTGTTGATGATCGCACCGTGGCCCTGGGCCTTCATCACGCGCATCGCGTGCTTGGTTCCGAGGTAGACGCTGGTCAGCAGGATCGCCATGGTGCGCTCGTAGTCGGGCAGCTCGGTGTCGATGATCGAGCCCTGCACCCCCACGACGCCCGCATTGTTGATCATCACGTCGAGCGAGCCGAAGGTCTCGATGCACGCGTCGATGGCCGCGAGGATGTCCGCCTCCGAGGTCACGTCCGTGCGGACGAAGATCGCGGAGTCGCCGAGCTCTGCTGCGAGGCGCTCCCCCGCCTCGACGTCGATGTCGGCGATGACACACCGGCCGCCCTCGGCCACGAAGCGCCGGACGATCCCCTCGCCGATGCCACGGGCCCCGCCAGTGACGACGGAGTTCAGGCCCTGCATGCGCCCCATCAGTGGCCGTCGCTGAGGGTGAGCCGCTGCATCATCGTGAGGGTCGACTCGTCGCGACCCACAGCTCCCGCGGCGACGATGACGCGCGTACTCATCTTCCAGCCCTCGACGCTCTTGTGCCAGGTGTCGAGGTAGCGGCCGTGCAGCGTCCACTCCTTGCCGTCGGCACCCCGGTGCCACGCTGTGATCAGGCTCTCGGCCGTCGCGTCGTCGGTGCCCGTGAACTCGATCGAGATGTTGGTGACCGCGTGCGAGGTCTGGGCATAGCGGGTGTACGCGTTGCGCCACGCCTCGCGGAGGTCCTCGTGGCCCTCGAGCCACTTCCCGCTGAAGTTGACGCGTGCATCCGGGTGGAAGCAGGTGAGCTGGGTCTCGATGTCGGCCATGTCCGCGGCCTTGGCGTAGCGGTACATCATCTGCTCGATGTCATGGCGATCGGGGAGCCTCAGGCCATCGATGCGGTAGGTGGTCACGGCAACTCTCCTCGGTGGGTCGTTCAGCGGCTGGCGGCGAGCACCGCGTCGAGGCCATCAGCGATCTGGCGGGCGCTCAGCATGGGGTCCTGGGACTTCAGCGTGGTGTTGATGACCTCGATGGAGAACGTCGAGTCCGGCCGATGCGCGTTGCGTGCGCGGATCAGCCCGACGAGGTCGAACTCGCCCTCGCCCGGGACCCGCCGGTTGATCAGGCAGTCCTCGCGCAGGTCGTCGGGATACTCGCACTCGATCGTGCCGTCGTTGAACTGCACGGTCGAGATGTGCTCCCACAGGCCATCGAGGTGCGAGAGCGGCAGGCCATTGCGGTACAGGTGCCAGATGTCCATGCACATCGACACGTTGGGGCGATCGGCCAGCTTGATGATGGCAGCGGCGTCGGCAGGTGTGCGCATGTTCGTGAACGGCAGCGGCTCGAGCACCACCTCCACGCCCCACGTAGCGAAGCGATCGGCCACGCGGGCGACCCGCGCAGCCGCCTCCTCGAGGGTGCCCTCGTAGGGCCCGACCGACTGCAGGCGGGCGGGCCGCAGGTGCTCGGCCAGCATCGCCGCGAGGTCCTCGCGCGGATCGGGCTCGGGACCCATGACACGCACGGCCTCGAGCTCGCCGACCGTCACGCCGTGCTCGGCCAGAGTCGCATCGAGCTCGTCGAGGGTGTGGCCCTCCTCGAGCCAGCCCTGCATCCAGCGCAGGCTCAGACCGATCTCGCGGAAGCCCGCCTCATGGGCGGCGCGGCACCGCACGTCCAGCGGCACGTCGTCGATGCAGTTGAACGAGAACGTGAAGTCGGCGACGACCGGCCCCGCGTCAGCTTCCTGCACGGTCACGCGCGACGCCCTCTTCGATGATCCGGTTCACCTGGTTGTGGAAGAAGGGGATCTTGCACTCGCGGTCGTTGAGGAAGTTCTGCTTGTAGTACGACGACCGAGACGTGGCCGCGACGTCCTCCCACGTCCAGACGTCCTCGCCGACGACGATCTTCAGGTGATCCCAGTGGCGCTGCGTGCGCGCGAGGTAATCCGGATCGTCCGTCTTGTACCACAGCTCCCACGTCTCGAACCGCGTCTTGTTGTGCGCGATCGGGACTGAGCGGAACAGCTGAAGGTGCTCGGGGTTGTTGTTGAACACGCTCGTCGGGAAGATCGTGTAGTGGCAGATGGCCACCGACTGGTGGTCGGGGTTCTCCTTGAGCTTCGGCAGGGCGCCCTTCAGCGGCACAACCATCATGGCGTGACGGTCGAACTCGAAGATGCGCATCTCGCGGCCGTCCTTGACGTCCTGCGGCGGGATGTGGTGCAGCGCAGGCGCGTGGTAGAACTCGTTGAACGCGTCGACGACGACCTTCCAGTTCACGTCGACGTACCACGTGAGCTTCTCCTTGAGGAACATGTCCTCCATGCGGTAGGCGCCGAGGTCGATCATGATGTCCTCGCCCAGCCACTCCTCCAGCGGAGGAGCCACGCCGGGGCCGGCGAGCACGCCCCACACCCAGCCGCCCCACTCGGCCAGCTCGACCTGGTGGGCCTGCAGGCCGGAGAGGATGCCCTGGTCGAAGTCCTCACGGTCCGGGACGCCCACGACCTTGCCGTCGAAGTCGTAGACCCAGTCGTGCCACGGGCACTTGAAGCGGCGGGCGCACGAGCCGGAGTCGCGCACGATCCGGGCGCCGCGGTGCAGGCAGACGTTGTGGAAGCCGCCGAGGCTGCCGTCCTTCTTGCGGGTGATGACGACCGTCTCGCCCTGGCCCTCCCAGACCACGTGGTCGCCGGGCTCGACGAGCTCCTCGGAGCGGCACAGGATCTGCCAGCTGGGGTTGAGCACGTACTTGCGCTCGAGTTCGAAGCGCTCGGGATCGGTGTACCAGGAGGACGGGATCGTCTCCGACGCACCCGGGGTGTTCGGGATCTCCGGGGAGAACCGCAGGGGGCCGTCGCCTCGGGTCGGGGGCACGAAGGGCGTCGTCGTCATGGGGATCCTCTCAGCGTTTCCGAAGATGGCCCCACCGTACACTTGTCTAGACGACTTCGACAAGGACCCTTCTGGGGCGTGCGACGCGCCTCTGGCGGGCGGCGGGCCTAGAGGTCCAAGACCAGCCGATCGCCCTTGCACCGCGAGACGCACGGCATCATGTAGATGCCCTCCTCGCGATCCTCCTCGGACAGCAGGGAGTCCCGGTGGACGATCTCGCCGGAGATGACCTTGGTCTCGCAGGTGCCGCAGACCCCCTCGGCGCAGGACGTCATGAGCGGCACGCCGTTGCCCTGGAGCACCTCGACGATGCTCCGATCGGCGGGCACCGTGAACTCCGCACCCGTGCTGTTGACCACGACCGTGAACTCGTGGTCGCCGCCGTCGCCGTCGGTCTGGACCTGCTTGGCCGAGAACCGCTCGACATGCGGCGCCGGGCGGCCCAAGCGGGCACACGTGGCCTCGACGGCGTCGATGAGGGGGCCCGGGCCGCAGCAGTAGACGACGGTGTCGGGCGCGGCCTCGGACAGGATCTGCTCCAGCGGCAGCAGGCCCTTCTCATCCTGCGGCCAGATGTGCGCGCCTAGCGACTCGAGCCGATCCCGGAAGGCCATCGAGGCGCGCGTACGGCCGCCGTACCAGAAGGTCCACGGGGCAGCCTTGTCGAAGATCACCTCGCCGAGCATGGGCACCAGCGGGGTGACGCCGATACCGCCGGCAATGAACAGGTACGACGGCGCGTCGACCAGGGGGAAGTGGTTGCGCGGCCCGCGAGTCGTGACAGTGTCGCCGACCTTGATGTTGTCGTGGATGTAGCTCGAGCCACCGCGGCTCTCCGGCTCGCGCAGGATGGCGATGCGCCAGGTGTCAGCCTGGTAGTGACTGCACAGGGAGTACTGGCGCTCGACACCGTTGCCCAGCTTGAGGTCGATGTGCGCCCCAGGGTCCCACGACGGAAGGCGCTCGCCGGAGGGCGCCGCGAGCCGGATGCTCACGACGCCGTCGGCCTCCTCGACGCGCTCGATCACGACGAGGTCGCGATAGTCCTCGAAGACGTAGGGCATGGTCAGACCGTAACCGCTCCCTGCTCGTGCGCCACCGGGTGGTCGCCGCCAGGCGGGTTCTCCCTGATGGCGGGGTGGCGCACGAGCGCGGGCGGACTAGAAGGGCGCGGAGCCGCCGTCGACGTTGAAGGTGCCGCCCGTCATGCCGTTGCCGAGCGGCCCGGCGAGCAAGACAGCCATCCCGGCGACCTGCTCGACCGTCTGGAGCTCCTTGGTCAGGCAGTCGTTGGCGAACTCCTCGAGGAACTGCTCATAGGTGATGCCCGACGCCTCGGCGACCTGGCGCCCGGCGTCCTGCATGAGCTCGGTCTCGATCGGTCCCGGGCAGATGGCGTTGCATGTCACACCGGACGTGCCGTACTCCACCGCGGTGGCCTTCGTCAGGCCGATCATCGCGTGCTTGCCGGCGATGTAGTGCGACACCGCGACCTTGGACGCGATCTTGCCCTCGATGGACGCGATGTTGATGATGCGGCCGTAGCCCTTCGGCAGCATGTACTTCAGCGCGGCGCGCGTGCCCCAGAACGCCGACGAGGCGTTCCAGGCGAGCCCCTTGTCCCAGGCCTCGTCACTGAGGTCGCCCACGAGGGCCCAGCCGTCGGAGCCGCCGGCGCAGTTGACCATGATGTCGATTCCCCCGTACCTGGCCGCCGCGGCATCGACGAGGTCGTCGACGCTGGAGCGCACGAGGGCATCGGTCTCGACGAAGGATGCGCGATCGCCCACGTTCAGCCGCGCGAGGGCGTTGGCGCCCTTCTCGGCCGAGCGGTTGCCCAGGACGACGGAGGCGCCCTCGTCCGTGAAGGCCTTGGCGATGCCGAAGCCGATGCCGGTGCTGCCGGCCGTGATGACCGCTACCCGGCCGTCCAGAGAACCCATGTGCACTCCCGCGTGTCAGGGCGACCCGAGCGCCGCCGTCCCGGTATTCCACCCAATCGGTGGCCGTTCGTCAATGGAGATCGGAAAATAGGTCTTCCACACAATCGGGGGTCACGCCCGCTTGGGCAGGGCCATCCCCTCGACGTGGTTCTCCTCCATCAGCCGGTTGATGGTCGCGTGCGCGTACTGGACGCCAGGCTCGTTGCGCCCGTAAATCTGGGTCGTGCCGCCGACGTTGCGGACACCCTTCTGCACGCCGTAGCCGGTGATGTAGTCCTCCTCGTACGTCACGTCGTAGAAGAAGTCGGCGAACGTCGCGAGCTCCTCGCGGTTGTCGTCGGTGATCGGCTTGCGCGTCAGCACCCGCTGCTCGGACATCGACTCGTCGACCCTCGTCGTCGGCAGCACGAGCGAGCACGTCATGCGCTCGCGCATGGCCCCCGCAAACGACATGCCGGGGAAGATCCAGAAGATCGCGCCGACGTTCGCGGACGGGTCGAGCTCCTCGACGTCCTTGCCCTCCTTGAGGTTGTTCTCGAGGTTGCGCAGCGCGAAGGCGACCCGCTCGTGGGGGCCGTACCCGTCGAATATCGCGGTGTTCGACAGGTTGGTCTTGAAGACGGTGTTCGGGTGGAGCGAGGCGAAGTGGTAGCCCTCGAGATAGCCCTCGATGGTGACCTTCCAGTTCGGCCCGGGCATCATGCGCGACGAGTACAGGTGGCACTCGTCGAGCTTGAGCCCCTCCAGGATGGGCTTGAAGTCGCCCAGCCAGGAGTCGATGTCGATCTGCAGGCCGGGGGTGAGGCAGACGAAGATCAGGCCTGCGGCCTCGACGACCGGGAGCTGGATGAGGCTGCGCTCGGACTTGTCGAACTCGCCGAACGTGGACTCCCCGTAGATGCCGCGCAGCTCACCGTCGAGGCCGTAGCTCCATGCGTGGTACGGGCACGTGAGGGCGCGGGACTCACCGTGACCCTGGGCGCAGATGAGCGCGCCTCGATGGCGGCACACGTTGAGCATGGCGTGCACCTCGCCCTTGGCGTCGCGCGTGATGACGACGGGCACGCCGACGGCCTCGAGCGCCTTGTAGGTGTTCTTGCCCGGCAGCTCGCACGACAGTGCGAGCGGCAGCGGGATGCGCTTGAAGACCGTCTCGACCTCGGCCCGGAACAGCTCCTCGTCGGCGTAGTTCTCGACCGGCTCCTGCCAGTTGCCGTCGGCCTGGTCGGTGGTGGAGTTGCGCACGTGCTCGGCGAGCCGGCGCATCATGCCCATGGCCTCCTCGCGCGCCTGGCCGTCCAGCACGGAGCTGGCGATGTAGGCGGGGACCACTTCGGGCTTGAGCTGGGCGGCGACGTCGGCCACAGGTACTCCTCGACCTCGGGGTTGTCTAGACAACTATGGACGCCGTGCGTGGGGGTGTCAATCCCGTTCAGGGCAGGAGCCGGTCCGGTCAGAGCAGGAAGAGCGCGGTGAGGAGCGGGGCCACGAGGAGCGCCGGCAGCAGGTCCGCCACCGCGACCTGCCGCACCTGCAGCAGGCGCAGACCGATGCCGACGAGTAGCACCCCGCCCGTCGCGGTGATGGCCGCGATGAGGGAGTCGGGCAGGAAGGTGCCGGCCACCACCCCCATGACGGTGAGGAACCCCTGCCACAGCCCGACGGGCACCGCCGACAGCGCCACGCCCCAGCCCAGCGTCGCCGCGAACGCGATCGACGCGAAGAGGTCGAGGCTGGACTTCAGCAGCAGCTGGTCGATGCCCTCGCCGAGCCCGTCGCTGAGCGAGCCGAGGATGGCCAGCGGCCCGACGCAGAACAGCAGCGAGCTCGTCACGAAGCCCTCGATGAAGCGCTCGCGTCCCTGTGACGAGGAGTCCCGGGTGAGGCGGCCCTGCACCCACCCCGCGAACTGCTCAAGCCGGACCTCGATGTGCAGCAGCGAGCCGACGACGCCGCCGATCACCACCGCGCCCAGCACCACCAGCAGGGTCCAGCTCGAGCCGACCAGGCCCACGAAGTCCGCGTCGGTCAGGGCGATGATGTTCAGGGCGCCGATGACGATGGTCAGCAGGCCCAGGCCGTCCGTCACCGTGCTGCGCGTGCGCTCCGGCAGCCGGTGACCGACCAGCACTCCGATGCCCGCGCCGACGAGGATGGCGAGGACGTTGATGACGGTGCCGAGGCCGATCACCCCGCGAGGCTAGTCGCGAGCGGCCGTCAGCCGCCCGGCAGGTACTCCCCGTGGCGGGAGTCCGTGGCGACCGGCTCGTTGATGCTCATGAGCACGAAGCGGAAACCGTCGTCGGCTGGCCACACCTGGACGCGGGATATCGACGCATAGCCGGGGTTGAAGAAGAAGCGTCGGGGACTGTCGACGACGTGCGCGAGGAAGGTGTTCGAGGCACCCCCGTGGCTGACCGCGACGATGCGCTGGTCCGGGTGCGCCAGACCGATCCGACCGATCGTCTCGACCATGGCGGCCCGCAGCTCGTCAGCGTTGTGAGGCGGCAGGAACTCGTCCTCGAATCGGCCCTCGACGAAGGCGCGGGTGCGGGCTCCGTCGGCCATGTTCTCGGTGCCGGTGTAGTGGGTGGCGTTGGAGATCCACTCGCGCAGGCCCTGGTCGACGCGCACGTCCATGCCCAGATCGCGCGCCAGCGGAAGGGCCGTCTCATAGGCGCGCTTGAGATGGCTGGAGTAGACCGCGTCGATGCGCGTGCCTCCCAGGTGGCGCGCAAGGGCCTCCGCCTGCGCGCGCCCGGCATCGCCGAGCCCGGGGTCGAGCGTGCCGTCCGGCTGCGGTGCCGCGTGCCGCACCAGCAGGACCTCGCACGGGGCCGTCATGCGTCAGACCGCATGCCCGAAGCCCTCGACGTCGTCCGCGGACGGGAACTGCAGGCTCATCATCTCGAAGTACTCCATCAGGCCATGGTGGCCGAGCTCGCGGCCGACGCCGGAGGTCTTGAACCCGCCGAACGGCGCACGCGCATTGAAGCGGCCGCCATTGACGGCGACCTGGCCGGTGCGCATCCGGCGCGCGATAGCCACGGCTGACGGCACGTCGGCAGCGAACACGGCGCCGGAGAGGCCGAACTCGCTGTCGTTGGCGATCGCAATGCCGTTCTCGGCACCGCCCTCGTACGACAGGATCGACAGCACCGGGCCGAAGATCTCCTCCTGCACGATGGTGGCCCCCGGATCGAGGCGGCTGAACACCGTGGGCCGGATGAAGTAGCCGCGATCGCGTCCGTCCACCGGGCCGGGACCGCCGGCGATGAGCGTGCCCTCGTCCATGCCGATGTCGATGTACTTGCTGACGGTGCGGAACTGGCCCTCCGACGCGACCGGGCCGAGCGTGGTGGCCGGGTCGAGCGGATCGCCGACGACCATCGCGCCGACGAGGGCAGCCGCCCGCTCCTCAACCTCAGCGAGCAGCGACTGCGGCACGATGAGCCGTGTCGTGGCCGAGCAGGTCTGGCCGTTGTTGACGAAGCAGCTGCGGATCGCCGCGTCCATGGCGGCGTCCATGTCGGCGCCCTCCGCGATGAGGAAGGCGGACTTGCCGCCCAGCTCGAGCGCCACCTTCTTGATGGTGCCGGCAGCCGCACGGGCGACCTGCACGCCGGCACCGGTCGAGCCCGTGAGGCTCACCATGTCGACCTGCGGATGCGACGACATCAGGTCGCCCACCAGCGCACCGCGGCCGGACACCAGATTGAACACGCCGTCCGGCAGCCCGAGCTCGTCGATGATCTCCGCGAGGGCGAAGGTCGCCAGCGGGGCGACGCTGCTCGGCTTGACCACGACGGTGCAGCCGGCCGCCAGGGCGGGGCCGACCTTGGCCGCGAGCTGGTAGAGCGGGTAGTTCCACGGCGTGATGGCAGAGACGACGCCGGCGGGCACGCGAAGCACGACGGACGTGCCGATGCGCTCCTGCGCCGGCAGCTCGCGCGCCGCCTCCGCGATCGTCTCGAACACCGAGACCGCGAGGCCGACCTGCACGCGCGCGGACAGCGCGATCGGGGTGCCGACCTCCTGCGCCATGACCCGGCCGAGCTCCTCGTCACGCGCCTTGAGGCCGGCCGCGATCGCGGTGACGATGTCGGCCCGCTCCTCGATGGGCACGGCGGCCCATGCGTCGAACGAGCGCCGCGCGGCGAGGATCGCGCGCTCGGCGTCGGTCACGTCACCTGCGGGCACCATCCCGATGACGTCGCCCGTGGCAGCCTCGTCGACGGTGATGACCTCGCCCGAGGCGGGAGTGACCCACTGCCCGTCGATGTACAGGTCACGGCGCTCGATCACGATTCCTCCAGCAGTAGGGATTGCAGGGCCCGGACCGTCTCGTCGTCGATGTCGAGCGAGCGGACGTACTCGGGAAGACCACCATGACGGACCTGCACCTCGGCGAGGAACCGCTCCATCGCGCCACGCGGTGCGCGCAGCAGCGACTCGGGCTGGTTCATCATCGGGTGGTCCTCGAAGTCCTCGCGGAGGCGCAGGTCGTCGACCATGGCGACGACCTCGTCGCCGCTGAGCGCGAAGTCCGCAGCGATGTCCTCATCGCTCACTCCCAGCAGCGAGAGCAGGATCGCCGCAAGGACGCCTGTCCGGTCCTTGCCCGCCATGCAGAAGAACACCGCCGGGTAGGCATCCGGCGAGGCCAGCGCGCGCAGGATCTCGCGCAGCGACTCCGCGCCCAGGTCGAGGATCTCGTGGTAGACGAGGCTCAGGTACTCATCGGCCGGGCGCTTGCGCGCCTCCGCGTCCGAGCGCCAGTGATCGGGCAGCAGCGGTGCGTGCGTGTCGTTCACGATGAAGTCGGGCAGCGGGAACGCGGAACGCTCGCGGTCATACCGCAGGTCCACGACGCAGCGCGCCCCGAAGTCCCGCCACGCCTCCTCATCCGTCAGTCGATGCAGACTCGAGGCGCGGAACAGCACATTCCGGCGAACCACGCGGCCGTCGACGCCGGGATAGCCCCCGAGGTCGCGTACGTTGTACAGCCCGCCGAGCTCGATCCGGCTCCCCGGCGAGGAGACCGCGCTCACCCGGGGTACCCGGGGTGCGTGCGCGAGTAGTCCGGGAGCTCGGCGATGCCGGACGGCCGGTTGGGCCAGCGCCGGCGCTCGGCCTGCTGCAGGCCCCCGGCATTGCGGTCCGCGTCCGTCAGGCCGTACAGGCTCAGCACGTTGCGGCGGGCGAACCGCCACCGACCGTCCTCGCGCCGGTAGTCGTCGAGGTATCGGATGGACGTCACGATCGTCGCCTTGTCGTTGCCGAGCTCGGCGTAGCCGATCACGGTGCCGCGCGCATGGTCGTCATCGTCGAACTCGACCACCTGGCCGTGCGGGTCATGCCAGGTCCAGGTGAAAGGTGCGTGCTTGACCTTGAAGTTCTCGACCACCTCGGCGCGGCCGACGGTGGTGCTGTGCGGAGACCCGAACACGCCGTCGATCGTGAACAACTCGCCGAGGGCGTCCCACTGCGCATCGTCGAGGAGTGTCGCGTATCGGACGATCAGCTCGGAGATCTCGAGCCGGTCCTCCAGCCGCCGGACGCGGGCGGCGAGGTCGTCGGTCACGTCCCGATCGTACTGGAGCCGATGTAAAGAAACTACCGAGCGGCATCGCCAGCGCCCGTGCCGGCGCAGGGACCGATACGGTCGCGCCTATGGGTGAGGTTCCCCTCTACGAGCGAGTGCGCCAGGCCATCGCCTCGTCGATCGATGACGGCACCTACGCCCCCGGCGAGCGGCTGCCATCGGAGGCGCGACTGGCAGAGGACCTCGGGGTCAACCGGCTGACGGTGCGTCGCGCCATCGAGGATCTGGCGCGGGCGGGCATCGTCGAGTCCCGCCAGGGGTCCGGTACCTACGTGAGCGCCCCCATCGTGCGCCTGCCGGTGTCGCAGAAGCTGTCGACCGACTCCCTCGTGGCCAGCATGACCGCGCAGATCGCCGCATCGGGGCACACGTACGAGGACGTGTTCCTGCGGGCCGACGTCATCGAGGACTCGTCCCTCAATCCCTCGCTGCGCCTCCCGCCCGGCCCGTTATGGCGGATCGACAACGCGATTGTGGTCAGCGACGTCGCGTGGATGTGGTCGCGCTCCTTCGTCGCCCGCCACCTGCTCGACGACCCGGCGGCCCACTGGAACCCTGCCGAGGGTCTGTACGGCCAGCTGAACCAGGCCGTCGGCGAGCTGAAGCCGCTGTGGCGGGCGATCCTCGCCGACGCCGCCACGCTCGAGGACGCGGAGATCCTCGGGGTGCGGGCAGGCTCACCGCTGCTCATCCGCGAGGGCCTCACGGCTGACGACGCCGGCACGGCGATCATGCGCGTGTGCCGTCGGGCCCGGATGGATCGCGTCAGCTACGTGCTGCGCTACGACGAGCCCTGATCGGCTCCCCGGAGGTCAGTCGCGGGCGAGCCACTCATCCAGGATCGCGTGGTACTGCCGGATACGGTTCTCCTGGTAGCGCGCCAACTGGACGCCCGGCGTGCGCAGCGTCTTGAGCCCTTCCTGGATGAACGGCATGTTCGCCATGTCCTGATCGAACACCGGACCGAGCAGGCCGATCTCCTTGATGTCGGAGAACGTCTCACCCGGCTGCAGCCAGCGCGGCTCCGGCGGCTTGGGATGGGAGCCGTCGGCCGGTGCCTGGGCCAGCAGGAACACCTCCGCGATGCAGCGGTCAGGGTCGTTTCCGTATGGCCGGAAGCGGTAGACCGCGTTCGTGCGCGGCCCGGCGAACACGTAGAAGTTCGGGAAGACGAAGTACTGGATGCCGTCGAGGAGTTCGGAATCGGTCCAGTGGTCCTGGTCCGAGCCGGACATCTCGGCAAGCGCGCTGCGCATGTGCGCGGCGAGCTCACGTCGGGCCGTCGAGCCCTCCGGGACCCGGGGCGTGCCGTCGTCGCCCACCGACAGGTCGCGGCCCTTGCCCTGCGTGTAGAAGGCACGGGTCTCGTAGTAGGAGTCCAGCACCTCCTGCTCGGAGATGTGGTTCGCGATGGTCGGGCTGGGGACGCCCTGGGGCACGATCTGCCGGCTCCAGTTCTCGCCGCGGATGACGTCGTACTGCGTGTTCTCGTCGCCGAGCCACTCCATCATCTGGGGGTGGGTGGCCAGGGAGTGGAAGCCCTCGATGAACGCCTCGCCGGCGACCTTCCAGTTGCAGTCGACGATCCCGCCGAAGTGCGAGTACACGACCCGGTCGGCGTAGTCCCAGCGCTCCCAGTCGTTGAGCATCGTGCCGAGGAAGTCCTCGAGCGGCTCTGCGTTCGGGTCCATGTTGATGAAGACGAAGCCGTTCCAGGACGCCACCTTCGCCTCGGGCAGCGGGAAGTCACTGGGGTCGATCTCCGGGAAGTCCCATGCGCACGGGACGAACTTGCTCGATCCGTCGATGTTCCAGGAGAAGCCGTGGAAGGGGCAGCGCAGCTCGCCGACGCGGCCGCCCTCCTGCCGCAGGGCACGACCGCGGTGCAGGCACACGTTGTACAGCGCCTTAATGCTGCCGTCGTGCTGGCGCATGATGATCAGCTTGTCGTCCGCGATGTCATAGGTGATGTGGTCACCGGGCTCGGGGATGTGATCCTCGCGGCAGACGAACTGCCACACGCGACGCCAGACCTTCTGCACCTCACGGTCATGGAACTCGCGGGTGTAGTAGCGCTCCACGTCAAGCGGTGCCGTCCCGTAGTCCTCGTTGATGTCGTACCGCAGCACTGCGGGAACCGGCCGCGCATCGTTGTCGAGGTACTCCTGCACGCTCGTGCCCGGGGACCTCGGGCACGGCGGCTCGACGGACTCACGCTGGGGGGAGGCCAGTTCGGTCATGGGGGGCGCACTCCTCGTTCGGGGACGGACCGATTGTGCCCCAGCAGATACTGGAGCGCAACTAAAGATACTCGACGAAAGCGAGGGCCCGGTCCGTTCGGACCGGGCCCTCGCCTACTTCGTGCTCGTGGGAACTACTTGACGCCCCACAGCTTCTTGAACTGCGCCTGGTAGTCCTTGACGCCCAGGTAGTCACCCGCGGGGGTGAGGACCGCAGTACCGATGTTCTGCGGGGTGAGGATCTGCGTGGGCAGGTCCTTGGTGTCGTACGGCATGCCCACCGAGTGGCGAGCCATGGAGTCGACGACGGTCCAGCCCACGATGGGCAGGGAGTAGCCGGTCCATGCCGACTCGGTGCCGTCCTTCAGGCCCTGGATGTTGCTCTTGCCAGCGGTCAGACCGCCGATCTGGGCCTTGCCGTTCAGGCCAGCGGCCTGGAGAGCAGCCGGCACGCCGACCATCCAGCCACCGAGGTCGGAGACCAGCCAGTTGGTGTTCGGGTTGGCCTTCATGATGCTGACGACCGCCGCCGGGGTCTTGCCGGCGAAGATGTCAGTCAGCTGCTGCGGGTTGGCCGCGTAGGAGCACGCCGGGCAGAGCCGCTTCAGGTTCTTCTCGAAGGACTGGTCGAAGCGGATCAGGATCGGGTACAGCGGCACGGTGATGCCCTGCACGTTCGCCTTGCCCTTGGTGTTGGCCACGG
>JAFMFD010000145.1 GCA_017856385.1 Actinomycetota bacterium | reverse complement strand
CGATCAACGTCGTCATCAAGGGCGACTACACTGACCGCGACATCAACCGGGCCATACGCGACCTAGAGCGGTTGAAGACGCAGGGTGCTGCCGCGACCGGCGCCTTCGGCGGCTTTGCCAACAGCCTGAAGGGATTCGGCGCTGGTCTTGTCGCGTCCATTGGCTTTAGCCAGATCGTCGGCGCGCTGACGTCCATGGGTCAGGCGGCGGTCGAGGACCAGGCCAAGATGGCTTCGCTGGCCAAGACGCTTGAGAACGTCGGTCAGGGATTCCGCTCTGCTGATGTCGAGCAGTTCATCGGGCAGATGCAGTTAGCGTCCGGTGTCGCCGACAATCAACTGAGAAGCTCATTCCAGCGGCTCGTCACCGTGACCGGCGATGTAACGCGCTCGCAAGATGCGCTGAAACTGGCCATGGACATCAGCGCGGGCACCGGCAAGGATCTTGACGCGGTCAGCGCCGCTCTGGCGAAGGGCTATGGTGGCCAGACGACCGCGCTGCAGCGGCTTGGGGTCGGCCTTGATTCCGCCCTGCTCAAGAGCAAAGACATGGGCGCGATCACCGATGCCCTGTCATCGAAGTTTGCCGGCCAGGCTGCCGTAGCCGCCGCAACGTATCAAGGCCAGATGAACCGGCTGACTCAGGCCGTCGGTGAGGCACAAGAGGCTATCGGCTACGCACTGCTGCGTGCCATGGACGACATGATCGGCAAGATGGGCGGCACGGGCGGCCTACAGCAGGTCATCATCGACACCGGCGATTCGATCGCCGACATGATCGACAACATCAGCCTTACCGTGACGCAAGTCGATCGGCTCGGTCGTTCGGTTGTCAACCTGTCCACTGGCGGCCTGGTCAAGCTGGACGATGATGTCAGTCTGGTCAATATTGCCTTGGAGTCGTTCCTCGATGGCCTGACAAGCCTGCTTGCTGGTCCATTGACGGCAGTTGTCGCGCTCCTGGAAGACCTTGGATGGATCTCGGCTGATACCGCCTCGAACACCTCAGACCTGGCATTGGAGCATGAACACATCGCGCGGGCTTCAGGCAACGCCGCGAAGGGGCTGTCCGGGCTCGCCGATGATACCGAGGATGCGGGCGACGCTGCTTGGTATGCCTCGAAGTCCTACCTAGCACTGTGGGAGTCGATCTACCAGGCTGACCGTGCTCAGCGTGACTTCGCCAATACATCCGGCACCGTGTCCAGTGCGATCGCTCAGGGCGCCAGCATGGGCGGCGCCGCTGGATATTGGGAGAACCTCCGGCAGAAGTACGGCGAGGTTGAGAAGGCCGCACGAAGTGCCGGGTCGGGCGGTGGCGCCGCTGCCGAGGAACTAGCCGTCAAGTGGAAGCAGGCAGCGGCCTCGATCACCGCTGATGTTGAAGGCTTGGCCATCACGATGGGCGGCGGCGGCCAGGTCATCGCCGGGGCCATGGTCGAGCAGTTCCAGTCCAGGCTCGCCGCGTTCAAGGGCGTCGTCGACGCGCAGGTCGGCATCATCACGCAGGCACGGCAGGCGCTGGAGGCCTACAGCCAATCCATTGTCGACACGGTGATGGGCAAGATCAACTTCTCCACTGTTGATCCGACGACCGGCCAGCCGATGACGCCTGAGCAGATCGTGCAGATGATCCTCGGTGACATCGCCAATCAGCAGAGCGCGGTGGCTGCGATTGCCGGCATCGCCACCCAACTGCCTCCCGCTTTGACAAATCAGATCATCGCCCTGCCACCGGATGCGGCCATCGCACTGGCCAACTACCTGGCTGCGAACCCTGCGCTTATCGAGCAGTTGTCGACGAACTACAACGCCTTGGCGGAGTTCACGAAGACGGCTCTTGGCGATCCAATGGCCGAGGCGTTCGCGATGGTCGGCAATGAGTCCGCGGTCAAGATGATCGCCAATGCCAAGAGGGTCATCGCGGATTCCAGTGCTGCGTTCCAGTCGTTCGTGCGTTCCAAGCTCGATACGGAGATCACGGTCCGCGTGAGGTGGGCGGCTGATCGCTTTGATCCGTCGGCTGGTTCATTCGAGGCGCGTGCCGATGGCGGCCCGGTTTCCCGCAATAGCGCGTATCTCGTCGGTGAGGAAGGGCCGGAGATCTTCGTCCCTGGTCGCGCTGGTGTCATCGTCCCCAACGACGGGCTCGGCTCATCGGGCGGCGCTCTTGGCGGCGGCAACACCTACAACATCAACGTCTCCACCGGCGTCGGCGATCCTCGCCAGATCGGCGAGCAGGTCGTCAGTTACATCAAGCGCTTCGAGGCCGCGTCCGGCCCGGTGTTCGCGAGGGCGTGATGAAGGTCCAGGTGGCCTTCGACCTGTCGGCCAACGGGGTCGGGGACTACTTCACCCTGGACGATACGACCAAGGGCGTGCTGGACAACGTGACCTACCTGCTCGGCGGCGACGTCTTGGTCGACCTGACGGATCGGGTGCGGGCCGTCCAGGTGAAGCGCGGCAGGAACAGGCAGTTAGAGCGGTTCACGGCTGGCGCGGCGAACATCACGTTCGACAACCGCGACCGGTACCTGGACCCGACCTACGACTCCTCGCCGCACTACGGGAGCATCGTCCCCGGCAAGCAGGTGATCATCGAGCACGATAACCAGCTCCTGTACACCGGGCAGGTGGCCGACTGGAACCTCGACTACGACATAGGCGGCGACTCAACCGCAGAGGCTTCGTGCGTTGACGGCTTCGCATCGCTCGCGAGGCACACCCTGACGGATGGGACAGCAACGCCGCAGGCGACTGGTGCGCGCATCAATGCGGCGCTCACGGACGTGTCATGGCCCCTGACTCGACGAAGCATCTCCGCCGGCCAGGGGCAACTGGGCAGCGACGTCATCGCGCCGGAGACGAACGCGCTGACGTACATGCAGCAGGTCGAGGCCAGCGAGTACGGGGCGCTGTTCGTCTCCAAGTCCGGATCGATGACTTTCCGGGACCGCAACGACCTGCAGGCGTACACATCGAACGTGCAGTTCGGGCCGTCGTCTATTCCGTTCACCGCGATCGACGTGGAGTACGGCTCCGAGGAGCTGTACAACACCGTCACGGTCACCTATAACGGCGGCACGGTGTTGTACAGCTGACGCCGCGTCCGTCACGGCCTACGGGCCGTTGGACAAGCAGGTCGACACGCTTCTGTCAGCCGAGGCGCAGCAGCTCGCTGACTACGTGGTGGGGCGATTCGGCGACCCGACGTACCGCATCAATGGGCTGACCGTGGCACTTCACGGAATCGACACCTACTCAGCCCAGCAGGT
>JAFMFD010000144.1 GCA_017856385.1 Actinomycetota bacterium | reverse complement strand
ACGGCGACAGCGCGATCTACGACGCACTCGTGCGCCTGGCCCAGCCGTGGAGCCTTCGCTACCCGCTCGTGCAGGGCCAGGGCAACTTCGGGTCGCCGGGCAACGACCCGCCGGCGGCCCAGCGCTACACCGAGTGCCGCATGGCCCCACTTGCCATGGAGATGGTCCGCGACATCGACGAGGAGACCGTCGACTTCGGCCCGAACTACGACGGCCGCACGCAGGAGCCGCGGGTCCTGCCGAGCCGGTTCCCGAACCTGCTGGTCAACGGCAGCTCGGGCATCGCGGTGGGCATGGCCACCAACATCCCGCCGCACAACCTGCGCGAGGTGGCCGAGGCGGCGCAGTGGATGCTCGCGAATCCCGAGGCGGAGCGGGCCGAGCGCCTCGAGGCGCTCATGGGCATCGTCAAGGGCCCGGACTTCCCGACGGGTGCGCTCATCGTCGGGCGCCGTGGCATCGAGGACGCCTACCGCACCGGCCGTGGCTCGATCACGATGCGTGCGGTCGTCGAGGTCGAGGAGGATGCCCGAGGCCGGCAGATCCTCGTCGTCACCGAGCTGCCGTACCAGGTCAACCCCGACAACCTGCTGCTGCGCATCGCGGAGCTCGTCGGCGACGGCAAGCTCACGGGCATCGCTGACGTGCGCGACGACTCGTCCTCGCGCACGGGCATGCGCCTGGTCATTGAGCTCAAGCGTGATGCGGTTGCGCAGGTCGTGCTGAACCAGCTCTACAAGCACACCCAGCTGCAGGACAACTTCGGCGCCAACATGCTCGCGCTTGTCGACGGTGTCCCGCGCACCCTGACGATCGAGCAGTTCATCCGGCACTGGATCGCCCATCAGATCGAGGTCATCCAGCGGCGCACCCGCTACCGCCTGCGCAAGGCCGAGGAGCGCGCGCACATCCTGCGTGGCTACCTCAAGGCCCTCGATGCACTCGATGAGGTCATCGCCCTCATCCGAGCCTCGGCCACGGTCGAGGATGCGCGTACAGGCCTCATGGGGCTGCTGGAGATCGACGAGCTCCAGGCCACGGCGATCCTCGACATGCAACTGCGTCGGCTTGCGGCGCTGGAGCGGCAGAAGATCATCGACGAGTACGACGAGCTGATGGCGCGGATCGCCGACTACAACGACATCCTTTCCAGTGAGCCACGTCAGCGGTCGATCGTCAGCGAGGAGCTTGCGGAGGTCACCGAGAAGTTCGGCGACGCCCGTCGCACGCAGTTCGCCCCCTGGGACGGCGAGGTCAGCGAGGAGGACCTCATCGCCGAGGACGACGTCGTCGTCACCATCACGTCCGGTGGCTACGCCAAGCGCACCAAGCTCGACCTGTACCGCTCGCAGCGGCGGGGCGGCAAAGGCGTCAGGGGTGC
Organism: Actinomycetota bacterium; assembly: GCA_017856385.1. Classification (GTDB taxonomy): domain Bacteria; phylum Actinomycetota; class Actinomycetes; order S36-B12; family S36-B12; genus UBA10649. The sequence continues at coordinate 1,896 of JAFMFD010000144.1, read as the reverse complement.
AGCCCTGCGCCAGGACGACGTCGTGGAGCACATGTTCGTCACCACGACCCATCACTGGATCCTGTTCTTCACCAACAAGGGGCGGGTGTACCGCGCGAAGGCGTACCAGCTGCCCGATGCGGGTCGCGATGCCAAGGGCCAGCACGTCGCGAACCTGCTCGCGTTCCAGCCGGACGAGCAGATCGCGCAGGTCCTCGCGATGGCCGACTTCGCCTCGTCGGACTACCTGGTCATGGCGACCCGCAGGGGCCTGGTCAAGAAGACGAGCCTGTCGGAGTACGACAAGAACCGGCAGGGCGGCATCATCGCGATCAACCTCGCGGAGGACGACGAGCTCATTGCGGCCCGCCAGGTCTCCCTCGACGACGACCTGCTGCTTGTCTCGCGCAAGGGCATGTCGGTGCGCTTCACCGCCGACGACACCACGCTGCGTCCGATGGGCCGGGCCACCAGCGGTGTCATCGGCATGCGCTTCCGGGGCGATGACTCTCTGCTGTCGATGGACGTGGTGCAGCCGGACTCCTACGTCGTCACGATCACCGACGGCGGCTACGCCAAGCGCACACCGATCGCGGAGTGGTCACCGAAGGGCCGCGGCATCCTCGGTGTTCGCGCCATGAAGCTCGTCGAGGAGCGCGGCAGCCTCGTTGGCGCCATGGTGTGCGGAGCGGCGGACCAGCTGTTCGCCATCGCCTCGAACGGGGTCGTCATCCGGACGAGGGTGAGCGAGGTGCGGCCCTCGGGCCGCGACACCATGGGCGTCACGCTCATGAACCTGGCGGAGGGTGTGTCCATTGTCGCGGTCGCACGTGGCGGCGAGTCCTCCGACGATGACATCGAGGATGAGGCCGACGATGCGACCGTCGACGAGGTCGCGGTTGAGGTTGCGGTCGAGGTGGAGCCCAACGAGGTCGCAGGTGATGACGATGCCACCGAGGAGCCGGGAGAGGCGCCATGACGGAGGGGGTGCGCACGCCCAAGCGCGCCCGCCTCTACGTGAGCCGCATCGACCCGTGGTCGGTGACGAAGGTCGCGTTCCTGATCTCGCTGGCCATCGGCATCGTGCTCGTTGCCGCGGTCGCTGGCCTGTGGTGGATGCTGGACTACACGGGTGTCTTCGTGACCGTCTCGACCACCGTCGACGATGTCGTGGGCACGGCCGCCACCGGCTTCTCGTTGATGGACTACGTCGAGCTCAGCCGCGTCATCGGCGTCACGGTGATCATCGCCTCCGTGGAGATCGTGCTGGTCTCGCTCGTCGCGACGCTCTTCGCGATCCTCTACAACCTCAGCGTCGGCCTCACGGGTGGGTTCGAGGTCGTGCTGTCCGATGACGTCTAGCCGGACGCAGCGATGAAGGGCCTGTCCATCACGGGGCTCGTCCTCGGGGTTGCCGGCCCGCTGGTCCTCCTCGCGCCCTTCGTCCCTCTCGTGTTCGGCGACGATGACTACTGGCAGGTCGGCTGGGTCCTCTTCTTCGTCACCGTGCCGGTCGGGCTGGCTCTCGAGATCACGGGTTCCGTCCTGATCATCATCGCGTCCGGCCTCGCCCTGCGCCGCCGGTATCGCCCCAAGGCCCTGCCCATCGTCGCCATCTGCCTCACGGGTGCGGGGCTGCTCGTGCAGCTCGGCGCGGGCTACGGGGCGATCAGCAGCGGGCAGGGGTGGACGTGGGTGGCGTTCGCGGTGGGCATGGCGCTGCTGCTGACGGGCGTGATCATGGGCGCTGTCGTGGGTCTGCGCGCGCGGCACCTGAGGTGGCGGATGCGGTAGAGGGGTCCGACGGAGCGCACGGCGGGGTCGGATAGCATTGCGCCTCGCGATCGGGCCTATAGCTCAGTTTGGTTAGAGCGCTTCCCTGATAAGGAAGAGGTCGGTGGTTCAAGTCCACCTAGG
>JAFMFD010000055.1 GCA_017856385.1 Actinomycetota bacterium | reverse complement strand
AGGCCGCCGGCCTTCCCGTGGCCGTCGTCCGGGGCCTGGCCGCCCGTGTGACCGATGAGGACGGTCCCGGGGCCCGCGCCGTCGTGCGGCCGATCGAGGAGGACCTCTTCGCACTGGGCACGGCGGAGGCCATGGCCCAGGGACGCCGCGATGCCCCATACGCGCGGCGCGCCGTGCGGCAGTTCACCGACGAGCACGTGCCCGACGTCGTCATCGAGCGCTCAGTCGCGGCGGCGATCACCGCGCCTGCACCGCACCACACCAAGCCGTGGCGGTTCTGGGCCCTGCGCCCCGGCGTCCCCCGGGAGCGGCTGCTCGATGCGATGCGCCAGCGCTGGACCGACGATCTGCGGACCCTCGACGGGTTCGACGAGGCGACGATCGCCCGCCGGGTCGCGCGCGGTGACCTGCTGCGCACGGCACCCGCCATCGTCCTGCCGTTCCTCGACCTGCGGAGTGCCGCGCACGACTACCCCGATGCCCGGCGGCGCGGTTTCGAGCGCGACCTGTTCATGGTGGCCGGTGGAGCCGCGGTGCAGAACCTGATGGTGGCGCTGGCCGCCGAGGGCTGGGGCTCGGCGTGGATCTCCTCGACGATGTTCTGCCCTGACGTGGTCCGCACGTCCCTCGACCTGCCGGAGTCCTGGGCGCCACTGGGCGCAGTGGCCGTGGGCCGCCCCGCGCAGGATGCGGGCGAACGACCAGCACGCGCCGCCTCCGACCATCTGCAGTGGCGTTAGGGATCAGCGCCTGCGGTGATCGGTGATCGTCGCCCGGGGGCCGCGGGCAGGACGCAGCACCCCAGCCGTTTCGACGAGCCGCTGCACCCGGTAGCGGTGACCATCGAACGGCGCGAGCAGCTCGAGCATCTGCTCATCCGTGCCATCGCGGCGGCCGGTGAAGGCGTAGACCACGTGGTGGGCGAGATGGAAGTCGCCCACGGAGACGGCGTCCGGGTCACCCAGCGCCCGCTGGGAGACCTCTGCGGCTGTCCATGCGCCTACCCCCGCGAGCGACAGCAGTCGACGTCGAGCGTCCTGCGCGGGCAGCGTCGCGCACTGCTCGATACGCCCGGGTGAGGAGAGGGCGCCCACGATCGTCGAGGACTGCCGCGGGGAGACACCCCAGCGATGCCACTGCCAGCTCGGGACCTGACGGATCCGATCCGCACCGGGGCTGACCCGCATGGCCACCGGCACCGGCCCCGGGGCCTGATCACCCACCTCGACGAGGAGCGATCGCCAAGCCCTGCGCGCCTCCACCCCGGTGACCTTCTGCTCGAGGATCGCCGCCACGAGGGCCTCGAGCACGAGTCCGCTGCGCGGCACGCGCCACGAGCGAGCGAGTCGACGCCACGCCTGCTGCAGCGAGGCCGGCAGGGCCTCGCCGGGGAATCCGGACACCTGATCGTCGGCACCGAGCAGCCCGGGCAGCGACTCGACCGCCCATTCGGCGCCGTCACCCCAGGCTCGGGCACGTACCTGGCGACCGATCGACGTCAGTTCCAAGGTCGCGGGTCCCCGTGGGGAGCGGCAGGTCCGCCACACGGTCCCGTCTGCGGCACGGTGATGCGCAGGGTCGCCGCCGCCTCGCATGAGCGGACCGAGGACGCGGGCCAGATCGATGTCGAAGCCGACATCGATGCAGGCGGAGGCGTCAGGCGTCGGAGGAGAACCGGACACTGCCGTCAGCCAGGTGCGCGCCCGGCCACACCCGCGCGCCGTCGAGCAGCTCGTTGCCGCGACCGAGCACGGCACCGTCACCGATGACGGCACCGCACAGCACGGTCCCGGCCCCCACGACCGCACCCGCGCCGACGATGCTGTTCTCCACGCGGGCTCCTTCCGCGATCGTGGCCCCGTCGAACACCACCGCGCCGTCGACGATCGCGCCCGCCCCCACCACCGCGTCACGACCGATGGCCGAGCCGCCGATGACCCGGGCATCCGGTGCCACAGACGCGCCGGGCAGCAGCAGCGCCTCGCCCGTCGACGTCACCGCCGGCGAGGGCGCACGGCCGAGGACGAGGTCGACAGACCCCTGCACGAAGGACAGAGGCGTGCCCAGGTCGAGCCAGTACCCGGTATCGACGACGCCCGTCACGAGCGCACCCTCCGCGAGCAGTCCCGGGAAGGTCTCGCGCTCGACCGACACCGGCCGCCCTGCCGGGATGCGGTCGATCACGCTGCGCGTGAAGACGTAGCAGCCCGCATTGATCGTGTTGGTCACGATCTCGGCCTCGGTCTTCGGCTTCTCCAGGAATGCCTGGACGCGCCCGGTGGCATCCGTGGGAACGAGCCCGTAGGCCCGCGGATCCTCGACCGGGGTCAGGTAGAGAGTGACGTCACTGCGCGAGTCGCGGTGATGCCGGACGAGGCCCGCGATATCGAGTCCACTGAGGACGTCGCCGTTGAAGATCAGCACCGGGTCGTCGGAGCCGGACTCCAGGTGCGGCAGCGCATGCCGGATCGCACCGCCGGTGCCGAGCGGCTCGTCCTCCGTCGCGATGACCACGTCGATGCCGAGGTCGGCATCCTCGATGAACTCGCGGAAGACATCCGCCCGGTAGGACGTGGCGAGCACGATGCGCGTGACCCCCGCGTCGCGCGCCCGCGTGATCTGGTGCACCGTGAAGGGCACGCCCGCGACGGGCAGCATCGGCTTGGGGGTGTTGACGGTAAGGGGCCGCAGCCGGGTCCCCTGTCCGCCGACGAGCAGCACGGCTTCGGTCACGCACCTCAGCGTGCCACATGGCCTGCGCTCCACCACTCGTGCGTGACCGCACCGGCTACCGTGGCGTGCATGGCGGACATCTGGTCGGCGCTCGAGAAGCGCGTCCGCACCGCCGGCGGCACTCCCCTGGTCACCTACGTCGACGCGACGACATCCGAGCGCACGGAGCTGTCGGCCACCTCCCTGGCCAATGCCGCCGCGAAGATCGCCAATGCACTGCGCGACGAGTACGACCTGGAAGCGGGTTCGCGGATCTCGATCGACCTGCCCCTGCACTGGCAGCGGTCGGCCTGGTGCGCCGGGGCGTGGACGGCCGGGTGCAGCGTCCGGCCGGGGCTGGACGAGGCCGATCTCGTGGTCACCTCCGCGGCCCATGCCCAGCGGGCGGCGACGCTCTCGAGTCCGGCGGTGGCGGTGTCACTGCATCCTTTCGGGCTGCCCCTGACCGACGCCCTACCGGTGGGGATCACCGACGCGACGCTTGCCGTGCGCCAGCAGCCCGACGCCTACCTGTTCGAGCGCCCGCAGGCCGGTGACCTCGCACTCGTCCTCGACTCCGGCTCCCTGACCCAGGCGCAGCTGCTGGACGCGGCCTCGGCACTGGCCGATCAGTGCGGCCTCGTCGACGGGGGTCGCCTGCTCGTGCTCGACACCGCATCCGACACCACATCCGACGACGTCGACCGATGGCTGGCCGGCCTGGCCGTGCCCCTGGTCCGCGATGCAGCCGTCGTGCTCGTGACGGGACCGAGCGTGGAGGCACTCACGTCACTGGCCGCAACGGAGCGGATCACCGCGACGCTCAGCGCAGGGTGACGGTGAGCGTCGGACTCACGCCGACGACCTGCTTCTTGCGCACGATGAGAACGCGGAACGTGCCGGCGGAGGCTTTGCCCGCATCGCGGATGACGAAGCGGTAGCGGCCCTTGGCGCTGGTGCGCGCCTCCTGGACGGTGCGCCACTCCTCGCCGACCAGCTTCTGCCGCCAGGCGCGCAGGCCGGCCTTGGCCGGCCGCACCACGCCCACTACGCGGTAGGCGCGGTCCCGGCGCACCGAGACCGTCACGGGGGTCAGCAGCGAGACGGTGCGCGGCGTCACCGTCGGTGCATCCGCCGGCCCATCGGCCGGGGGTGCGGGCGCTCCCGGAGTCTCGGGCGCGGGTGCCGGAGCGGGCGGTGCCGGGGCCGCGATGGTGGGCAGCGGGACGCCCGGATTGCCGTCGATCGCGGTCACGTAGCGCGACTTCAGGCCCAGCGCAGTGGCCCACCGCGGCCCGGAGAGCGTGAGCACGGTGCCCTCCGGCGTGGTCGCCTGCACGGACTGCACCGCACCCGAGACGTGCCGCTGGGTGACCTGCACCGAACTGATCGCCGGTACGCCGAAGGCGGCCGCCATGCGCGCCTGCGGGACGTCCACCGACCACGACGCGTTCGGGTTCTCAGGCACGTTCATCCAGGGGTCAGGGACACTGACGACGTACGGCAGCTTCCCGCCCCAGACGTCCTGGACCGACTGCGTCGCTCCCCCGCTGGAGGAGTGGTAGAACGCGCGGATCGGCTGGCCCTCATGCAGGATCGCCAGGCCCGTCGTCTCCGAGCCGTGGGTGGCATTGACGGCCGCGACCCATCGCTCGCCCATCGCGCCGCTGGGCTTGCCCCAGCCGGTGAACGTCTGGTCCGCGTAGGGTCCACCTCCGTCGTCGACATGGCAGGAGCACGACTGCCGGACGCCGCTGGCCACCTTGCTCAGCGCGTAGGAGCGGGCCGCGAGCACCTGCGCCTGCATCGCGGCATCCGGCCACGAGCTCGACACCTCCGCGATGCCGTAGAGGTACTCGTCGTGGATGCGCACCGAGTTCACGACGTTCAGGCGCATTCCGCCGCCGGTCGAGACGGGGACGACCTCGACGGTGCCGTAGCGGTAGCGGTGCCCCGGGGTGTCGAGGCTGCTGCGGGAGCGCGCGACATTGAGCAGGGTCGCCGGTCCGGCAGCCGTGCCCGGCGCGCGCGTCCCAGCCCACCGGACGGTCGCGGTGGCGGCGACGCCGAGGTCCACGGCCTGGCCGCCGGCGTGACGTGTCACGCCGACATCGGCCCCGCGGACGGTGAAGACGAACTCATCAGCAGGACCGCCGGTGACTACGGTGCCGCCCACCGTGACCTCGATAGCGCCGCCGCCCGGCTCCAGCGGCTCGGCGCGCATCGCGGCCTGGGGGGTCTGGTACATCAAGGACACGCGGATGTCGGCGTCGTCGGGCACGGCCGCGATGGTCGTGCCGCTGAAGTAGTGGGCGGCGATGGACGCAGCGTCGTACCCCGCGCGGGCCATCCCGAACGCTCCCCACTGCGACATCCCCACGCCGTGGCCCCAGCCGGCCCCGGTCAGGGAGAACTGCGGCGGCACGGCCTCCGTCCCCCGCGCAGGGGCCGCGAAGGACACGGGCAGCGCGAGGCCCATGCCAAGGCTCAGCGCGAGCACGGCCGCGAGCGCGCGCGGAACGCCCCGAAGCCGGGGGCGCGGGCGTGCAACGCCCGGCAGGCGCATGGCACGGCGAGCGGGCACGCGGACTCCTGGGGGGAAGGCGCCCTCGCACGAGGGCCGGTCGGAATGGGCGGGTACCCCCACGGTGCCACATCCGGACGGCACAGCGAGGAACCCACGCCACACGGGGGGCGTCGGACGCCCCGGGCGCGATCGTGCGCCTACCATGGCCGGACGGTCGCCAGCGGCCGCTCGTCGCAGGGAGGGCGATGTCGTCTACGGGTGCCCGACGCATCGGGACGGTCCTGCTTGCCATCGTCTCGGTGGGTGTGCTGGTCGTGACGGTGCTCGGCGCGGGGGTGGGTGTCTATCAGGGCCAGTTGCAGGGCAACATCACCACCGTCGACATCAGTGAGAACGTCGCGACCGAGAGCACCGCTGCCCCCCTCAACGTGGTCGACGAGGAGACCGGCAGCTTCGAGCCGCTGACCGTCGTCGTCATGGGATCCGACACCCGCGCCGGCAAGGGCAACGGGGGCTTCGGCAGCCCGAAGTCGATCGGCGGCGAGCGCTCGGACACGACCATCGTGATGCACATCAGCGGCGACCGGACATCCGCCATCGGCGTCAGCATCCCGCGCGACACGATCATCACGCTGCCGAAGTGCAAGGTGAAGGGCAAGGTCGTCGGCGGCTACGAGGGCCGCTTCAACGAGGCGATGGACGTCGGCGGCCCGGGATGCACCGTCAAGGCGGTGCAGGAGATGTCGGGGCTGGACGTCTCGAACTTCATGATGGTCGACTTCCGCGGCTTCAAGCGCATCGTCGACGCCGTCGGTGGCGTGGAGATCTGCCTGACGAAGGCGGTCGACGACCCGCAGAGCGGGCTGAAGCTGCCCAAGGGCAAGCACATCGTCGAGGGCGAGGAGGCGCTGGCCTTCGTGCGTGCGCGCAAGTCCCTCGGCGACGGCTCGGACACCTCGCGCATCCGTCGCCAGCAGGCGTTCCTCTCGTCGCTGATGCGGACCGTGCTGTCGAGCGGAACCCTGCTGAACCCGGGCGCGCTCCTCGGCGTGCTCGACGCGGCCACCGAGTCGCTGACCGCCGATCCGCAGATGGCCGACATCAACAACCTCAAGGACCTCGCGCTCAGCCTCAAGGACCTCAAGCCGTCGAACGTCACCTTCACGACGCTGCCCTGGACGCCGAACGGCGACGGCGCGACGGTGAGCGTCAACACCAAGAAGGCGGCGCCCATCTGGGCGGCGATGAAGAACGACACCGCATGGCCGCCCAAGACGGCCGGCGCGGAGGACGAGCCGCTGCTGAAGACACCCCCGGAGGACATCCAGGTCGACGTCCTGAACGGCACCACGACGCCCAAGCTCGCCAAGCAGGCCGCGCGGCAGCTGCGCAAAGCCGGGTTCCGCGTTCGCGACGTCGGCAACGCCGAGACCACCGACTACGCGCAGACCACCGTGATCTACGACCCGCGGTGGGACCAGTCTGCGAAGACCCTCGTCAAGGCAGTGAATGCCGAGGTGTCCGAGAGCGTCAAGAAGCACGGGGGCGTCCTGACCGTGATCGTCGGCTCGGACTTCACCGAGGTCCAGCCGGTCAAGATCCTCGAGATCACGCAGGACTACACCGCCCAGGTGAACACCGGCGATGAGGAGTTCTGCGCCTCCTGAGCCCCATGCGCCGCATGCCTCCTGAGTGGCGAGATCCGCACGAGACGCGCTGGGCATTCCGGCCACCTTCCGGGCCACCGGAGGTGTAGCGTGAACAGGCAAGCCCCTGATGTCTCCCCCGTCGTCAGGGGCTTGCCCCTTTCCGGGGTCGGGCCGCCCGTCAGATCACTGGCGGACGCCCCGCCCGGGCCATCCGCCACACCGTGCGCCAGGCCATCGGCCGACGGTCTGCCGGCCGCGTGCGCAGGCCCTCGCGCAGCCCGTCGAACCACGCCGCCAGGCTCTCGCGATCATGCACCCGGGCCACCGTCAGGCCCACCCATGTGCCGACGTAGACCGGCTCGAGCACGACCGGCAGGTTGCGGCGCGCCAGCCATACGCGGTTGCGCGCGTTGAGCCGGTAGTAGACGTCATGACGTGCCGGGTCGATCACCGGGTGATGGGCGACGAGGTCGGCCGCGTACCACGGGACGCGGCCGGCATCCCAGACCCGCCACACGAGGTCGACACCCTCATGGGCGTAGAAGAACTCGTCGGGCCAGCCGCCGACCTGCTCGAGGACGTCGCGCGGCATCGCGACCGCGGTCTCCGCAAGGGCCGTTGCGGGACCAGACTCGTAGGGGTTGCCCACACGCAGCCGCGGCACCCATCGGCGCGGTGACGGCACGCCGGTCGGATCGACGATGCGCGGCTGGATCAGGCCGAGCGACGGATCCGCGGCGAAGCGCTCGGCAACGCTGGCGAGGAAGCGGTTGTCGGGCAGCCATGCATCGTCGTCGAGGAAGAACAGGTACTCACCTGTCACATGCGGAACCCCGGCATTGCGGCCCGCGGGGATGCCCACGTTCTCCGGCAGGTGGAGGCCGCGGACACCCGATGGCAGGTCCACCGGGTCCCACGAGTTGCCGACGACGACGATGTCGGTCTGCACGTCGCGCTGCGCGAGGAGCGACGCGAGCCCGCGCGCGAGGTCCTCCGGTCGCGTCCCCATGGTGAGCACGACGACGCCGAAGCGCGGCGTGCTCACCTGAGCCTGCTGGACGACAGGATCGAGGCGAGGTGGCCGACGATGGTCACCACGCCGAGGACGGCGAGCAGGGCGACCAGCACGCGAGTCGCGGCCAGGTCGCCGAGCAGCGCATCGCCGACCGCCGCGACGAGGGCGAGGAGCGTCAGCTCGACCGAGTGGTACGCACGATGGAACGGGACGAACCTCGCCATCGACCGCAGGCGCCGCAGCCCCGAGTGCGTCGGCGCGGCGACATCGGCGCGGTCCTCGAGCCTGGGCAGGCCGTTGTTCGCGCGCGAGACGTGCACCAGGTGGTTGAGCGCCTTGTTGTAGAGCACGAGCACCGCGAGCAGCGCGCCGATGAACGGCCACGGCGTCTGCAGCCACCCCGGATCGGGGAAGCCCGCGGCCCGCATGCCGAGGGCGATCGGGATGAGCCCCTCGGCGGTGTAGTGGCCGACCCCGTCGATGAAGACACCCTTGGGCGAGGTCGTCCGACGCCAGCGGGCGACCTCTCCGTCGCAGCAGTCCCACAGCATCTGCAGCTGGCCGAGGATCGCGGCGAGGAAGGCGCCCGGCAACCCGGGGATCAGCAGTGCCGCAGCCGCGGCAGCCCCGGTGGCGACCATGAGCCAGGTGACCCCGTTGGCCGTGATGGGGGTCGGCAGCAGCAGTCGCGTCAGGTAGGGCGAGAGCCTGCGCAGGTACGCATCAGCCACCCAGTGCTCGGCATTGCGCCTGCCCCGCACGGCCGGCGGCTGGCAGACCTCGCGCAGCTCGGCGATCGTCGGATGAGCCGGCCTGGGCTGCTGGTCACTCACGCGCGCCTCCGGACCTGCATGGCCCTCACTGTACGCAGTCGTCGACGACGTCCCGGCTCGCCACGACCGGCCGGCGAGTGCACGGCTGCCTGGCGATCCGCTGCCCTACGATGACGATCCAACGCGATCCGGACGACGACGGGAGTGCACGTGCCGGTGCAGGCAGTCATCCTGGCCGCGGGCATGGGCACTCGCCTCGGGCGCCCGTGGCCCAAGCCGCTGACCCCGCTCTCCGACGGGCGCACGATCATGCAGCAGCAGATCGAGAACCTCCGCGCCGCCTTCGACGATCCCCGGATCGCGACGGTGGTCGGGTTCAAGCTGGAGCTGATCCTCGAGGCGTTCCCGGACGTCATGTACGTCTACAACGAGGTCTACGACCAGACGAACACCAATCGCAGCCTGCTGAAGGCCCTGCGACTGTCGGCCGATGGCGGCGTCGTCTGGATGAACGGCGACGTGGTGTTCGATCCCGAGCTGCTGCGGCGGAGCCAGCACCTCATCGACGCGGAGCAGTCCTTCATCTGCGTCAACACCGCGGTCGTGGGCGAGGAGGAGGTCAAGTACACCGTCGACGCCGACGGGTTCGTCGACCAGCTCTCCAAGCAGGTGCAGGGCGCACTCGGCGAGGCCGTGGGCATCAACTACGTCAGCGCGCAGGACAAGGCACTGCTCATCGCTCGGCTGGCCGAATGCGAGGACGCAGACTACTTCGAGCGCGGGCTCGAGCTCATGATCGAGAAGGACGGAGCGCGGGTGCTTCCGTTCGACATCAAGGACCTCTTCGCCGTCGAGGTGGACTTCGAGGAGGACCTCTCCCGCGCCAACGAGCACCTGTAGGTCCCGCAGCGGGATCAGCGGAGTGCTTGGGCCCGGTCGATCAGGACAGCCGCCCGCGCATCGAAGCTGTGCTCGCGTCGGATGCGCTCCGCAAGGTCGAGTCGACGAGCGCGGTCGGCGAACTCCGCCTCCGGGTCACCACGCAGGATGCCGACGATCTCCTCGGGCGACGACGCCGTCCGCACGACGTCGCCGAACACCTCGGCCAGCCCTGCGGCGGGATCGCTGAGCACCCGTGTGCCCGTGGCCGTGGCGTCGAAGAGGCGATTGGAGAGGAAGCCCTCGCGCGCCATGTCGGCCCAGTGGTCGTTCAGCACGATCCCGGCGCCGGCGTAGGCGGCCGGCAGGTCGGCCGGGTCGACGAAGTCGCTGGCGATGAGCTCCGGGGCCAGGAACTCCTGCCACCCCACGCCGTGGATGCGGACGTCGACGCCGGCCTCCACGCACGCCCTGACCACGGGCCGGTACTCGCCGCGCGTGGAGCCGACGAACAGGACCGGCGCCCCCGAGCCGGGCTGCGCGGCATCGGGCCGGAAGCGCTCCGCGGCGGTCGCCTGCAGCAGCGGCGTCACAGGCACGCCGAGCTCGGCAGCGCGACTCCAGTGAGCGCTGGCTGCGAACACCGCGTCGTACTCCGCGGGCTCGCCCTCCTCGACCAGTTCCGGGTGGCTGATGACCCACAGCAGCCAGGTCGCCCGGCCACGGCGCGGGACGACGCGACGCAGCCCGCGCAGGACCACGACGACGTCGTCCTGCTCGCGCCCCTCGGACTCGGCGCCGGGTCGGTACACGACCTTGGCGCGCTGGCCCGCACGATCCAGCGCTGCGACGAGGTCGCGGGCGAACACGGTGTCGCCCCACTGGTCGCCGGCGGGCGGCCGCGGGGCCGCCACGACCACGGACCACGACATGCCGCGGCGCCGGATCACGTGGTCCCCGAATCGTCGCGGCGCTCGTCGGCGGGCAGCCCGCGCAGGAAGCCCGCTCCCCACGCGCCATGCATCGTGGCGTAGACCGCCGGCAGGCGGAGCGCAGCGCCGGCCGACAGGCGCGGCGCATCGGCAGTCGCCACCGCGCTCGCCAGGAGGTTCGCCGCCGCGTAGCCGACCGGAGCCGCCAGGCCGAGAGCCACGAGTGCCGGCTGCCGGGCGACGGCACCGATGCCCGCGAGCACCACGCCCAGGCCGATGGCGCTCACCGCGACAGGTGCGGCGAGGTAGCGCACGGAGAGCGTCTCCGGGTGCCGGCGCACGACCTCCCGGCGCCAGCGTCCGTAGTCGTGGTACTGCCGAGCGAGGGCCCGCAGGCTGTGACGCGGCCGGTACGACACCCGCATCTGGGGCGTGAACCAGATGACCCCGCCGCTCTCGCGGATGCGCAGGTTCATCTCCCAGTCCTGCGCCCGCACCATCGACTCGTCGTAGCCGCCCACGCGGGCCAGGGCCGCGCGACGGAAGCACCCGAGATACACGGTGAGCGCAGGGCCCGCCTCCCCACCGACGTGGAAGGACGCATCGCCGACACCGAACCGTGAGGTCATGGCCCGAGCGACCGCGTCCTCGAAGTCGTTGGTGCCCTCGGCGGCCATGATCCCGCCGACGTTGTCGGCCCCGGTCTCCTCCAGCACGCGCACCCCGGTGCGCACGTAGTCGCGCGGGACCATCGCGTGCCCGTCGATGCGGACGACGACCTCGCCGGTGCCCGCCGCGATCGCGGCATTGAGCCCTGCCGGCGTGCGACCCGAGGGGTTGTCGACGACCCTCACATGGTCATGCGCATCGGCGACCTGCTGGGCCACCTCGCGGGTGCGATCCCGCGAGGGACCGACCGCGACGACGATCTCCAGGCCACCCGGGTAGTCCTGCTCCAGCAGGCGCTCGATCGCCGCGGCGAGATGCCGCTCCTCATTGACCACCGTCATGATCACCGAGACCGACGGCCACTCCTGCCCGCTCACGCCTGCGTCCCGAACTCGGCATGGCGGACCAGGCCGGGGTAAGTCGCGGTGACCTTCGTCAGGAAGTGCTCGTCGCTGACGCTGGCCGTGTGGCCCGACGCGCGGCGCACGTAGACGTAGCCGAGCCCGTGCGTGCGGTAGACCAGGCCACCGTCGGCGAGTACCCGGTCGAGCAGCGCACGGTCGACCGACCTCGGCACCGGACGCCACCCGCCGACACCGGCGAGGTCGCCGCGCGAGATCAGGATGGTGCCGCCCGCGACGAAGTCCGCGTACTTCTCCGCGGGGTACGTCGGCCGGAACACCGTGACGTCCGACGACTCCAGGTGAACCCAGTCCAGTGCCTTGCCGACGACCTCGGCACCGGAGTACTGCCGCGCAAGCACCAGGTCCCAGATGTGCTCGGGCCCGTAGACGTCGTCGTCGTCCATCTTGGTGAGCAGGTCACCCGTCGCGCGATCGCTGACCCGCTGGAGCGCCTCCCCCAGGGTGAGCGCGCCGTCGATGCCCACGACGGTGACCGGGAAGGGCAGGTCCCGGGCGCGCGCCCGGACCTGCTCCTCATCGACGCCCGGACCATGCGCCCCGATGACGACCTCGAGGCGCGGGTACGACAGGGCGCGCACCTGCGCGAACGCGTGGTCGAGGAAGTCCATCCGGTGGGTCACGAGCAGCACGCTGACCTCGGGCCACGCGTCCAGCGCAGCCCACGGGCCGTACTTGCGGAGTGCATGCCGCCGCTCGTGCACGCTCAGCGCCTGCCACGCGAGATGGTCATCGGGATCGGGCAGGCCGTCGGCATCGGCCACGACGAGGACGCCGCAGGCCTGAAGCTGGTGACGCACGGCCTCGGGCAGCCCCTCGCCCACCACCGCGCCGATCGACCTCAGGGCGCGCGTGCTCGACGCGGTGACCGAGCGACCGAGCACGAGCCGGTCCGAGCCCGACGTCAGGGTGACGACCCCGCCGACGATCGACGCCGTGGCGATCGCGGTGCCCCCCACCGACCGACGACCCAGCGGACGCTGGATGCTCGGGTCGACGCAGACATCGAAGGCACTGCTCTCCCGCAGCCAGGCGGACTCACCGATCCGCACGGTCGTCACGCGCTCGACCTCGGGACGCGCGACTCCTTCGGCCGCCCCATCGGGAGCAAGGAGGATGTCGCACCTGCGCACATGGCGATCGCGGTCCTCGCCGCTCGCGAGCACGTCGTGCAGGTGGCCCGCGAGGATGCCCGCGGACGCCGGCAACCCGGGCGCGAAGGTCAGCAGAGGGCCGCGATCGCGCGGCACGGGCATCAGGCAGCGCACCGCGCCCGCGAGCAGGACGGCCGCGTCGAGCGGCTGCGCGACCTCGAGCCGTACGTGCACGCCGTCGCCCTTGGGCTCGATGCGGCAGGACGTCACGTCCGCGACGCGGGGATGACCCACCCAGCTGGCTCCCGGCGCGTGCCAGCGGGCGAGGGTCACGTCGACGCAGGTCAGTCGGCCGCAGTCGACGGACACCGCCGCAAGCGAGCGCAGATCGGCGAGCCGCTCCGCCCTGACCTCCCACTCGGCGTCACCGCGCCGGGTGCGCACGCGGGTGCCGGGAAGCTGCGGGGCCGTCACGCCACCACCGTAGCCGCGCGGCCCCGGAAGGCACCGACGGCGCGGGCC
Source organism: Actinomycetota bacterium (assembly GCA_017856385.1). Taxonomy (GTDB): domain Bacteria; phylum Actinomycetota; class Actinomycetes; order S36-B12; family S36-B12; genus UBA10649. The sequence goes on along the minus strand of JAFMFD010000055.1, from coordinate 1,583 downwards.
CGACGCCCCGGGGGTCAGCAGGTCACGCGCGGGGCGAGGTGGGCCACCCGATCGCGCAGCTCCTCGATCGCCGCGTCGAACGCGGCCGCGGTGCCGACGGCTGCGGGGTCGGGCACGGACCAGTGGATGCGTGAGTTGCCCACGGAGCCGAGCTCCTCGTTGACCGCGTCGCACACCGACACGAGGAGGTCATCGGGCCGCACGACGTCGGCCATGGCTGCCGGGGCGGCCTGCGCGATCGTCAGGCCATGGCGTGCGGCAGCACGGCGAGCGCCGGGGTTGATGGCCTCGGCCGGCTGGGTGCCGGCGGACGCGCTCGGCACATCGCTCGCGGATCGCCAGAGGGCGTCGGCGAGCACCGAGCGTGCCGAGTTGTGGGTGCAGACGAAGACCACGCGCGGGGCGGTCAGGCCGCCGGCCGCAGGCAGCAGGCCGGCCATCGCGTCGTCGACGGCCTGCACGTACGTGCGCCGACGATCGTTGCGCGAGGCCACCCGCCGGATCAGCCCCGCCCCCTCGAGCACCTTCAGGTGGTGGGCCAGCAGGTTGCCCGGCACCTCCAGAGCAGCGGCGAGGGCGTCGGGCGAGAGGTCCTGCACCGCGAGCAGATCCATGATCCCCAGCCGCGTCGGGTCGCCCAGGGCAGCGAGGGTCCGGGCGCGGTCCTCCCGCGTGCGCGCGGGCGCGCCACGGTCCACTCGACGGGGCATTGCCTCAGTGTTCGTTGAGACAATGTAGGTTGTCAAGGGCCCACGGGAGGAGCAGCGCAGTGCAGCACACGGTCACCCGCCGCCTCGCCGCCGAGTTCCTCGGCACCGGACTCCTCGTCGCCACCGTCGTCGGCTCCGGGATCATGGGCACCCTGCTCAGCGACGACCTGGCCGTCACGCTGCTCATCAACGCGGTCGCGACCGTCGCCGCGCTCGGTGTGCTCATCTGGGCGATGGGCCCGATCTCGGGGGCGCACTTCAACCCCGTCGTCACCGGTGTCGCCCTCGTGCGCCGCGAGATGGGCGTGGGCGAGGGCCTGCTCTACATCGTCGTGCAGGTGCTCGGGGCCTGCGCGGGAGCGATCCTCGCGAACCTGATGTTCGACCTGCCTGCGGTGGAGACATCAACGAACGTGCGCACTGGCGCCGGTGTCTGGCTGGGCGAGATCGTCGCCACGGCGGGACTTCTGCTCGTGATCGGGGCGCTGACGCGCACCGGGCGCGGGCACCTCGGCCCGGTTCTGGTGCCCGCGTGGATCGGCGCGGCCTACTTCTTCACGTCGTCGACCTCGTTCGCCAACCCTGCCGTGACCATCGGGCGATCGCTGACCGACACGTTCTCCGGGATCGCCCCCGAGTCCGTCCCGATCTTCATCGTGTTCCAGGTGATCGGTGCGGCGATCGGCGCACTGCTGACCGAGTACTTCTACCCCCGGCGCGGCGTCACACCGGAGCCGCTCGACCTGCCCGAGCCGGTCCACGACGGGCCGAAGGCCTGACCTCAACCCCCGGCAGATGACCAGCGGCCGGCAGAGCGCGCCTACTTCAGCAGCTGCTTCGCCATCACGATGCGCTGCACCTGGTTGGTGCCCT
>JAFMFD010000143.1 GCA_017856385.1 Actinomycetota bacterium | reverse complement strand
GAGCGTGTGCCACTGGAGGCACTGATCCTGCCGTCGTGACGCCCCTCGGCCCGTGCGCGAGGGAGTCGTCAGGCCGCGCAGAGAGTCGCGAGCACAGCCAGGTCGGGGTCCCCGGACGGGTCGACGTCGACCCCACTGAGCAGCTTGGTCACGGTGCCGTGCGCGTCGGCCTCGGCCCACCCCGCGCGATGGCTCAGCCCCAAGTGCGGAACCCCCGGCAGCAGGACCGTCCCGGATGCCGCACCCGCGCTCTCGGGGGTCGAGGGCACGGTCTCGTCCGGCGGGTGGAGCACGAACATGGCCGGAGGCTGGGGGTGGGCGAAGACACCCGGCTCGAGAGCGTCGTCACCGATGACGGTGCCCGCCCACGTCACCAATCCGACCGTGCCGGGGTGCGGATCCTCCGGGAGATCCGCGGTGGCGCGGAACACCGACGTCGTGCGCAGGAATCCGGGATGAGCGGCGAACTGCACCGACAGCGCGAGGAACTGCGTCCACTCGCGGGTGTTCTCCGGCCAGCGGCCGCCCATGAGAAATCCAGCCAGAGAGCCGTCCTTGCGCTGGAAAGGCCAGATCTCGATACGCGACACTCGAACCTCCCTGCCATCCGAGGGTTGCGGGCCACTGTGCGACATGACGGTGCTGGCACACAAGACCATGCGAGTGCTAATGCGCACACGCTGCGCGAGAATGCGCGCATGACCTCCGCCGATGCGCCGCTGCCCACCACCTCCGTCGTGAAGATCAATGCCATTCACGTGCCCGAGGGTGCGGGTGCCGAACTCGAGCGTCGCTTCGCGCAGCGCGCCGGTGCGGTCGAGGGCTCGCCCGGCTTCCTGGGCTTCCAGCTGCTTCGCCCCGTCGCCGGCGACGATCGCTACTTCGTCGTCACGCAGTGGGCGGACGAGGAGTCGTTCACCGCGTGGCGCGACGGGAAGGGCCGCGCGGCTCACGCAGGCGAGCGAGCCCAGCCCGTGTCGACAGAAGCGGACCTGCTGGAGTTCGAGGTCGTGCTGGACGTCGCACCGCGCGCGTGAGCCGCCGGCCGCGCTCCACGCTGCCGGCAGGCACCACCCACTCCGTGCGCTGATCCATCACGGCAGCAATGTGGCCGAAGTCGTCCGTAGTCATGCGCTCAGGCATCACCTCAGCAGTCGACCGATCGGCCCTTCCACGTCAGGCCCCCCTGCCGATGCCTGTGCATCGAGCGGAGCGTCAGGGCGGCGAAGGCGGTGGCGGACGCCGGCATGGCGAGGACGTCGGGCCAGACCCGCTCGCCCGTGTCGTGAGCAACGGCTGCTCGACCGACCACGCCCGCCAGATAGCCGATGACACCCCATCGCCGCGCCCGCGCATCGGGCGTGGTCATCGCGACCACGGGAGGCACGGCGTAGATCGCGATCATCGCGGTCGCCATCGCCATCGCCCTGCTGTGGGATCCGAACACCGACCACAGGGACTTCTCATATCCCGCGACGACTTCCGCGGTCCCGTCGTACATCCGGCAGCTCGCGAGGTGGCCGCCATTCATCGGCACGCCGCGATACCCGCTCCGCTTCAGGGCGCGCAGCACCTCGACGTCCTCCACGACGCATGAGGCGACTGGCTCGTGACCTCCCGCGTTCCGATAGGCGCGCGCGTCGATCACCAGGAACTGGCCGATGGCGGCAGACCACACCGGGTTCGACGTCCGGGCCAGGGGCATGGGCAGCGTGGCGATCCACGACCAGGTGACCATGGGCTGCGTCAGCCGCTCCAGCCACGTCACGGCAATCTGGCGCGGGTAGGGGGACACCAGCTCCACATCCATAGCGCGCAGGGTCGCCACGCTCGTGGCCACTGCATACGGGTCGAGCACGACGTCCGCATCCAGGAAGACGAGCACGTCACCCGTCGCCGCTTCACCCAGACGCTGGCACGCCCACGGCTTGCCCAGCCAGCCCGCTGGCGGCGGGACATCCGCAGCGGAGATGAGCCGCACGCGCGGATCGCCGTCTGCCAGTTGCAGGACGAGGTCACCGGTGCCGTCCGTCGATCCATCGTCGAGCACCACGATCTCGAGGTCGTCGAGACCCTGCTGCGCCAGCACCGAGGTCAGGCAGGGGCCGAGGCGATGGGCCTCGTCTCGCATGGGGATCAGGACGCTGACCCGCTCACGGATCCGGGCACGCGGCTGCGGGCGGGGGGCCGGGACGAGCGCGAGATTGGTGAGGGTGTGGGCGAGGAGGGCGACGGACGCGGCCGCACCGGCCTGCGCCAGTGCACGCGGGACGCGGATTCGCCTCACAGCCGCGCAAGGCTAGTCCAGCGGAAGGCAGGATGGGCCTATGTTCCCGATTCGAACCGCCCCCCTTGCGCGCGCCACCGCCCTGACCGCACTGCTCGGCTCCCTCGCGCTCCTCAGCGCAGCTCCCGCGACCGCATCGTCGGGCGCACCCTCCGGCGGCTCCATCGTCGGCACCTGGACGACGAGGACCGACGGCGTGGGCCAGGACGTCACCTTCACCCGTGACGGCCGGGTGAGCGGCGACGCCGGCTGCAACCGGATGATGGGCACCTACACGGTCGACGGCAGCGCACTGGACATAAGCACGATCGCGACAACGCTGATGTACTGCGAGGGAGTGATGGAGGCCGAGCGGACGTTCCTCAAGGCGCTGGAGAAGTCGACAGCCTTCAGTCGAGACGGCAAGCGCCTCACACTCATCGCCGCCAGCGGTCGAGAGACGCTCACCCTGCGCCGCCGCTGACCTCCAAGGACACGTCCGTAGACTCACGCATCGCATCCCCGACGAGAGGCACCCATGGCCGACCTGAACAACCACCACAGTGACACCCTCACCGCGATCTTCCAGCACCCCGTGAGCCACAACATCCGCTGGCACGACGCGCTCTCGCTCATGGAGGCGGTCGGCACGGTCGTCGAGGAGCATGACGGCAAGTTCAAGGTGACCATCGGTGACGAGACCGAGGTGCTCTCGCGGCCACACGACAAGACGATCGGCGAGCAGATGGTCGTCGACCTGCGCCGCATGCTCGCCAACGCCGGCTTCGAGCCCGCCGCCCCCGGCAAGGAGGACTGACCATGGCTGCCCACGACATCACCAACGCCGTCGATGTGAAGGGCCGCTACGCGGTCGCCGCCGTCGACTTCCACACCACGCGCCTGTATGCGATCGACGCCGCGCCCGAGTCGAGCCCGGAGCGCATAGCCGCGTTCGACCCCAAGGGCTTCCGGCACAACGTCTACCACCGCGACGGCAACCCCGACGGCACCTACGAGAACGACAACCCCGTGTACTGGCG
>JAFMFD010000002.1 GCA_017856385.1 Actinomycetota bacterium | reverse complement strand
GGCGCGGATGATCCCGATGCGGTGCTGCGCGCTATCGACAAGCTCGACAAGATCGGCGTCGACGCCACCGAACGGCTGCTCGTCGACGAGGCCGGCCTCACGACGACAGCGGCCCGGTCCTGCCTCGCGCTCGCGGCCATCCGCACGCCCGACGCATCGTTCGCCGAGCAGGTCGCCCGGCTGGGTGTCTCGAACGACCTGCTCGACGAGGGGGTCCGCGAGCTCGCGGCGGTGGTCGAGGGGGCCAATCGGGAGCGCGCCGGATCTGTCGTCGCCGACCTGCGCATCGCGCGCGGGCTGGACTACTACACCGGGACGGTCTACGAGACGCTGCTCGCGGGCCACGAGTCAGTGGGCTCGATCGCGTCCGGTGGCAGGTACGACTCACTCGCCAGCGACGGTCGGCAGACCTACCCGGGCGTCGGCATCTCGCTGGGCGTCACGCGACTGGTGTCGGTGCTCCTCGGCCACGGTCTCGTGACGGTCAGCCGCGCGGTGCCCACCGCCGTCCTCGTTGCCGTCGTCGACGAGGAGTCGCGTCCGGCCAGCACGGCGGTCGCCGACCGACTCCGGCGCCGGGGCATCGCGTGCGAGGTGATGCCCACCGCCGACAAGTTCGGCCGTCAGATCCGCTATGCCGATCGGCGCGGCATCCCGTACGTGTGGTTCCCTGATGCCGCGGGTGACACCGTCAAGGACATCCGCTCGGGTGACCAGATTGCCGCGGATCCCGAGGTGTGGTGCCCGCCCGCGGAGGACCTCGATCCCAGGGTCGAGCGGGCGCTGCCCACCTCGGATGCACCGCCCCGACAGGAGGAACGATCGTGATGCGCACGCATATGGCCGGCTCGCTGCGCGAGTCCGACGCCGGCCAGCAGGTGACCCTCGCGGGCTGGGTCGCCCGACGACGCGACCACGGTGGCGTCGCCTTCCTGGACCTGCGGGACGCCAGCGGGGTGGTCCAGGTCGTGGTCCGCGAGGCCGAGGTCGCGCACGCGCTGCGGGACGAGTTCTGCATCAGGGTCGTGGGCACGGTGGAGCGGCGCCCCGAGGGCAACGAGAATCCCGAGCTGCCCACCGGCGCCATCGAGGTCATGTCGGACGAGCTGGAGGTGCTCTCGGCATCCGCGCCGCTGCCGTTCCCGATCGACGACCGCGTCACGGTGGGCGAGGAGGTGCGTCTGCGCCATCGCTACCTCGACCTCAGGCGGGCGTCCGCGGGCGCCGCGATCCGCATGCGGTCCCACGTCAACCAGGTGTGCCGGACGGTCCTGTTGGACCGGGGCTTCCTGGAGATCGAGACGCCCACCCTCACGCGGTCGACCCCTGAGGGGGCCCGTGACTTCCTCGTCCCGGTCCGGCTCCAGCCAGGGCACTGGTACGCGCTGCCGCAGTCGCCCCAGCTGTTCAAGCAGCTGCTCATGGTCGCCGGCATGGAGCGGTACTTCCAGATCGCCCGCTGCTACCGAGACGAGGACTTCCGGGGGGACCGTCAGCCGGAGTTCACGCAGCTGGACATCGAGATGTCGTTCGTCGAGCAGGCTGACGTCATCGAGGTCGGCGAGGCGGTGGTCAGGGCCCTGTGGCAGGAGGTGCTGGGGCACGACATCGGCACCGTTCCGCACATGACCTATGCGGAGGCGATGACCCGCTACGGCAGCGACAAGCCCGACCTGCGGTTCGGCCTTGAACTGGTCGAGCTGACGACCTACTTCGCCCAGACGCCGTTCCGGGTCTTCCAGGCCGAGTACGTGGGCGCGGTCGTCATGCCCGGCGGCGCCGACCAGCCGCGACGCCAGTTCGACGCGTGGCAGGAGTGGGCGAAGCAGCGTGGCGCCAAGGGCCTGGCCTACGTGACCATCGACGCCGACGGCACCCTCGGCGGGCCCGTCGCGAAGAACCTCAGCGACAGCGAGCGGGACGGCCTCATTGCCGCGGTCGGTGCTGCACCGGGTGATGCGGTGTTCTTCGCGGCCGGTCGCGCGAGTGAGGCACGGGCTCTGCTCGGTGCGGCGCGGCTGGAGATCGGCCGTCGGCTCGGCCTGATCGACGAGTCCGCGTGGTCGTTCGTGTGGATCGTCGATGCGCCGATGTTCGAGGAGATCGTCGAGGACGGGCAGATGCTCGGGTGGACCGCCGTGCACCACCCGTTCACGTCGCCGACCGATGCCTGGATCGACCGATTCGAGGACTCGCCGGGGGAGGCGCTCGCCTGGGCATACGACCTGGTCTGCAACGGCAACGAGATCGGCGGCGGCTCGATCCGTATCCACCGCGGCGATGTGCAGCAGCGCGTGTTCGCGCTCCTCGGCCTCACGCCGCAGGAGGCGCAGGAGAAGTTCGGCTTCCTGCTCGACGCCTTCCAGTACGGGCCACCGCCGCACGGCGGCATCGCCTACGGGCTGGACCGCATCTGCATGCTGCTGGCCGGCGCGACATCGATCCGCGACGTCATCGCCTTCCCGAAGACCGGTGGGGGACAGGACCCGCTGACCGGTGCGCCGACCCCCATCACCCCCGCCCAGCGGGCCGAGGCGGGCATCGACGCCCGACCCGGGGCGGAGTGACCGGCCCGCACGACATTCGACCGGACGACCCCCTCGTCCGCTGGATGGTCCCGGTCCGCGATGCCTCGGCGCCCGAGGTCCCGTGCCGGGTCGACGGGACCAGCGTGGCTTGGCTCGGCCGGGCAGCGCGCCCGGGGGAGCGGTGGATCACCGGGCTCGGCGAGGATCCGCAGGTCGTCGCGGACCTGGTCCAGCAGTTGACATCCGAGCACCCGGTCGATGGCGTGACGGTGCCCGCGGCGGCCTTCGACCTGCTCCCCGCACACCTGCGCAGCCCCGACCCCGGCCGTTAGTGCTTCTGGAGCCTCGACCCTGCCGCTGCGCGCGTCGATGCGTCGGGGGCCGTGGACCTTGCGCTGGACGACCCGCGGATCTCACCGTTGCTGGCGCACTCGGACTCCGCCCACGTGTTCCCGGGGGACTCCCGGCACGCGGTCAGGGACACCTGATCGTCCGCGTCGGCAGCTGGCCGCGCAGGAGGAGGTCCTCCACGCGTCGAGCCACGCACGGCCCACCTCGCTCACCGTCATAGGCCAGGTGCCCATCACCGCGCCACTCGACGTAGCCGCTGTTGTCGAGCGTGCGAGCAAGGCTGCGCGCCCACTGCACGGGCGTGGCGGGGTCGTAGGTCGTGCCGATCACCAGGATGGGGCCGGCGCCCTGCGCGCTGAGCCGGGCCGGCAGGCTCGGCTGCCGAGTGGGCCAGGTCGTGCACGGCGCCGTGGACCAGGCCCGGCTGGCCCCGTTGAGCGGAGCGGCCCGCGCCCAAGCCCGCGCCAGCGCCGCCAGCCGGTCGGGATCACGCGAGACGGCCAGGTCCTCGCACACCACGGACAGGTACTCCGGATCGGCGGGATTCACCATGTTGTCCGGCGAGTACGACGCCCGCAGCAGTGGCACGAGGTTGCCGTCCTCCAGGGCCGGCGCCAAGGCCTCACGCAGAACCCGCCAGCCGTACGGTGGGTAGTACATGGACGACTGGAAGTAGTTCAGGGCGCGGCTGCCGGACAGCACGCGCCCGCGATACCGGAAGGGCTGCTCGTCTAGGCCGGTGACCAGATCCCGCAGGGTGGCGATGTCCTGCTGGGGATCACCGGTCAGGGCGCAGTTCGCATGGCGCGGGCAGTCGCGGCTGAACCGGGCCACCGCCCGGTCCAGGGCCACGGCTTGGTCGAGGCGGACCTTGTCGTAGTCGGCCGAGGGGTCCATAGCGCCATCGAGGACGAATCGCCACGCGTGGTTGGGATAGCGATCCGCGTAGACCGCACCGAGCAGCGTCCCATACGAGAAGCCGAGGTAGGCGATGCGCTCCTCTCCCAGTGCCGCGCGGATGGCGTCCATCACGGCGGCCGCGTTGAGCGTGCTCACGTCGGCGAGCGCCGGCCCGAGTTCGGCTTCGCACTCCCGGCCAATCAGCTGCGCCAGCCGCAGGGCCTCGGCGGTCTGTCGTGCTGTCGTCGGGGCGCTGGGCTGGTTCCGGATCGCCGTGATCTGGGATGCGGACAGGCAGCGCGCGTCTGGAACGCTGCCCCCCACCCCCGGAGGATCGAAGCTGACGATGTCGAAGGACCGGCGCAACGTCGCGAGGGTGTCGCCCCAGTCCTGCAGGTAGGACACCCCCGAGATGCCCGGCCCTCCGGGATTGGCGAACAGCACGCCCAGCCGCTCGCCGGTCGCGGGCAGCGTGATCACGGGGATGGACCAGCTCCCGGTGTCCTCACTGGCCACGTCTACGGTCGCGCACAGCGCACCATCGGGCCCCGGGCAGGACGCCCAGTCGACCGCAGCGGGCCGCGCCTCGGGTGTCCGAGCTGCGGCCGTGGGGGTCACCGAAACCAGGACGGACAGGACCAGCACGCCACAGCCCAGAATGGTTGGCAGTCGGCTGCTCATGATGCGATCTAAGTGCCTGCCCTGGTCGCCAGGAAGCGATTCAGGCTCGTCGGTTCCTCCTGTGAGAATGCCCCGCGTCCTGTTCGGGATCAACGCCGTCCTGGCCGTGTTCGCGGTCGGCCTGTCCCTCACCCTGAACATCACGGGGTACTACGTCGACACGATGGACCCCAGCAAGCCCGCCATCCTCGACAACGGTCCCGGCGGCAACGACACCGTCCTCGAGCGGCTGCTCGACTGGTCGACCTACTTCACCATCCTGAGCAACATGGTGGTCCTCGTCGTGATGGTGACGCTAATCCTGCGCCCAGAGCCGTTCACCCGACAGGATCGGGTTGGCGGGGTCTGGCGCACGCTCGGCCCACACCCTGACCTCACCTGACGGCTCATTCCGACCCGGCCCGAGACGGCGCTGTCAGCGCTTCGGGCATACCGGCTTCCTGACGACCGTCACGATTGCGTAACGTTCGTCTCCCCCTGCCGACCCGGCGGGGGAGTATTCCCACACGAACCATCCACACGATTGGGGAATCCGATCGTGCGCGGTACAGGGTTGCTTCGCGCCAGGGGAGTCGATCAGCCGCTCGAGCCGGGCAGCGCCTTCCATGTCGCCCCTCGCTTCCTGCACGCGCTCGAGAACCCGAATCCGGAGGACCTCTGGGTGCTCGGCGTCTTCCGGCCCGAGGGATCGGCGGCGGCCGCGTACTACCCCGACGGCACCCCAGCCCCGACCAACGAGGACTGACCCGCATCTGGTCCGTCGCGCAGGCGGCCGCCTAGGGTGCGACCGTGACCCTGTTCGACGACGGCCTCGCGGCGACGCGGGCATCGGCACCCCTCGCGGTGCGGATGCGCCCGCGCACCCTGGACGAGGTCGTCGGGCAGCAGGACGCGCTGGGTCCCGGCTCGCCGCTGCGGACCCTGCTGACGGCCGCGCCGGATGCCGCGGTGGTGTCGGTGATCCTGTGGGGACCCCCGGGAACGGGGAAGACCACGCTGGCGTCGCTGCTCAGCTCGGCAGCGGGCCGGACGTTCGTCGAGCTCTCGGCCGTCACGGCGGGTGTCAAGGACGTGCGCGCCGTGATCGAGCAGGCGAGGGACAGGCTCGCCCTGCAGCGTCGTGGGACGGTGCTGTTCATCGACGAGGTGCACCGCTTCAGCAAGTCCCAGCAGGACGCCCTGCTTCCGGCGGTCGAGAACGGCTGGGTGACCCTGGTTGCCGCGACCACGGAGAACCCGAGCTTCTCGGTCATCGCGCCGCTCATGTCGCGCAGCGTGCTGGTGCGCCTCTCGCCGCTTTCGGACGAGCACGTGGAGGACCTGCTGCGACGCGCGATCGAGGATCCTCGCGGACTGGGCGGCACGATCGAGGTTGACGACGACGCCGTGCAGCACCTCGTCCGGACGGCGGCGGGCGATGCCCGACGAGCGCTCACCGGCCTCGATGCCGCGGCTGCGTCTAGTGCGCAGGACGAGCACGGGCGGCGCCGCATCGGCCTGCACGAGGCCGAGCGTGCGGTACAGCAGGCCGCTCTCGTCTACGACCGCGACGGCGACCAGCACTACGACGTCATCAGCGCGTTCATCAAGAGCGTGCGCGGCAGCGACCCCGACGCGGCCTTGCACTACCTCGCCCGCATGCTCGAGTCCGGTGAGGATCCGCGCTTCGTGGCGCGGCGACTGATGATCCTGGCCAGTGAGGACATCGGCATGGCCGAGCCGTCGGTGCTCCAGACGGCGGTGGCAGCGGCCCAGGCTGTGGCTCTCGTCGGCATGCCCGAGGCATCGATCATCCTGGCCCACGCCACCGTCCACGCAGCGCTCGCGCCGAAGTCGAACGCGGTGGTGGTCGGGATCTCTGCGGCCGTGGCCGATGTCCGGGCAGGGGGCACCGGGCGGGTCCCACCGCACCTTCGCGACGCGCACTATCCGGGTGCAGGTGCCCTCGGGCACGGGAAGGGCTACATCTACCCGCATGACCTGCCCGGTGGCGTGGCCCGCCAGCAGTACCTGCCTGACGAGCTCGTCGGCCGGCGCTACTACGAGCCCACTCGGCATGGAGCGGAGGCCGCGTGGGCGGATGTCGCCGCCCGAGTCGCCGACCTGCGGCGCACGTCGGGCGAGGACCAGACCCCGTTAGGGTGAGGCCATGCGCAGATGGGTCTGGGTCGCGGTCGGTGCGGCCGGTGGCATCCTCGCCTACCGTCGTGGCCAGCAGATGGTGGCGGAGGCCCGCGAGCGCGGCGTCGTGCTGAGTGCCCAGCAGGTCGGCCTCTCGGCAGCCCAGGCGGTCAGTTCGGCGCGCGTCATGGCCACCGGGGCGCTCGCGGCGGTCGAGGCGCGTGGCCGCACGACGTCCAGCCAGTCGGGCTCCGCAGCGGCCCGTGCCATGGCGGCGGCACCCCGAACCTCAGACGGCAGCGTGAACAGAAGGTCCGGCGGCGCGTGATGGACTCCGCCGAGATCCGCAGCAGGTTCCTCCGCTACTTCGCCGACCGCGGCCACCAGGTGGTCCCGTCTGCGTCCCTCCTCCTCGACGACCCGACGCTGTTGTTCGTCAACGCAGGCATGGTCCCGTTCAAGCCCTACTTCCTCGGCGAGGCCCCGCCTCCGTACCCACGGGCGACGAGTGTCCAGAAGGTCGTCCGCACCCTCGACATCGAGGAGGTCGGCAAGACCACCCGGCATGCCTCCTTCTTCCAGATGGCCGGGAACTTCTCCTTCGGCGACTACTTCAAGGAGGGCGCGATCCCGCTGGCGTGGGAGCTGCTCACCGCATCGCAGGACGAGGGCGGGTACGGCTTCCCCGAGGACCGCCTCTGGGTCACGGTCTACCAGGACGACGACGAGGCGATCGAGATCTGGCACCGCGTTGCGGGGCTGCCGTACGAGCGGATCCAGCGTCGCGGGGCCAAGGACAATTACTGGTCGATGGGCGTGCCCGGCCCGGGCGGGCCGTGCTCGGAGATCTACTTCGACCGCGGGCCGGAGCACGGGCGCGAGGGCGGACCCGTCGCCGACGAGGACCGCTACCTCGAGGTGTGGAACCTCGTGTTCATGCAGGACGAGCTGTCGGCGGTCCGTTCCAAGGAGGACTTCGACATCCTCCAGCCCCTGCCGGCCAAGAATATCGACACCGGCATGGGACTCGAGCGGATGGCGGCGCTCCTGCAGGGCGTCGACAACATCTACGAGATCGACACGACGAGAGGCATCCTCGACCGCGCCTGCGAGCTCAGCGGTGCCGTGTACGGGCGCAGTGAGCGTGACGACGTGGCGCTGCGGGTCGTCGCCGACCATGCGCGCACGTGCGTGTTCCTCGTCGGCGACGGGGTGATCCCCGGCAACGAGGGCCGAGGCTACGTGCTGCGTCGGCTCATGCGGCGCACCATCCGGATGATGCGGCTGCTCGGTGCGCACGAGGCCACGATGGGCGAACTCGTGGATGCCACCGTCCTCTCCATGGCACCGCAGTACCCCGAACTCAACGACATGGCCAACCGCGTGCGCCAGGTGGCGGTGGGCGAGGAGTCGGCCTTCCTGCAGACGCTGCGCACCGGCACGTCGATCTTCGACACCGCCGTGGCCGACCTGCGCGCGGGCGGTGGCACGCAGGTCTCAGGCGATCAGGCCTTCGCACTGCATGACACCTACGGCTTCCCGATCGACCTGACGCTCGAGATGGCTGCTGAGCAGGGCCTCTCGGTCGACGAGGACGGTTTCCGGCAGCTGATGCAGCGCCAGCGCGAGCGCGCCAAGGCGGACTCGCAGGCGCGCAAGGCGGGTGTCGCGGCGATCACCGCGTATCGCGACATCCTCCAGGCAGGTGGCACGACCACGTTCACCGGATACGACGAGTCGGTCAGCGAGTCCACGGTGCTGGGCATCGTCCAGGATGCGGCCACCGTGCCGTCCGCGCGCGTGGGCGATCACGTCGAGGTCATCCTCGACCGCACCCCGTTCTATGCCGAGGCCGGTGGCCAGCTGGGCGATCACGGCCGGCTCCGCAGCAGTGACGGTGCCGTCGTCGACATCTACGACGTGCAGGTGCCCGTTCCCGGACTCTTCGTCCATCGCGGTGAGGTCGTCGACGGCGAGCTGGTGACCGGCTCCGTCGTCATCAGCGAGATCGACGCCGCCCGTCGACGCGCCATCTCGCGCGCACACACCGCGACCCACATGATCCACCGGGCCTTCCGGCAGCGGCTGGGCGACACGGCGACCCAGATGGGGTCGGAGAACGCACCCGGGCGCCTGCGCTTCGACTTCCCGAGCCCGACCGCAGTCGGCGACGCCGTCCTCGCCGAGGTCGAGCAGCTCGTGAACGAGGTGCTCATCGACGATCTCGTCGTCTCGGCACACACGATGAGCCAGGACGAGGCCCGCGCGATGGGGGCGATGGCGCTGTTCGGCGAGAAGTACGGCGATCGCGTCCGCGTGGTGTCCGTCGGCGACTGGGCGCACGAGCTGTGCGGCGGCACTCACGCCCAGCGCTCCGGGCAGCTCGGTGTCGTGACGTTCCTGTCCGAGGGCTCGATCGGTGCCGGTGTACGTCGCGTCGAGGCGCTCGTGGGTGCGGATGCCTACCAGTTCCTCGCGCGCGAGCACGTGCTGGTGAACCGTCTGACCGAGTTGGTGAAGGCCCCTGCCGACCAGTTGGTCGAGCGGGTCGAGCGGACGATCGCGTCGCTCAAGGACGCCGAGCGGGAGCTGGCGCGCGCGCGAAGTGCGCAGTTGACCGCCGATCTCGACACCATCATCGGCGAGGGCCTCCAGATCGGGACGGTGCGGGCCTGGGCCTTCCAGGCACCGGACGGCACCTCGGCGGGGGACCTGCGTGAACTGGTGATGAAGGCCAAGGGCCGCATGCGTGCCGGATCCGCCTGGGTCGTCGTCGGGGCATCCGCCGATGACGGACGCGCGGCCGTCGTCGCGGCGAGCGCACCCGAGGCAGCGGCGCTCGGGCTGGGGGCGAACGACCTCCTGCAGGCGGCGATGCCGGCGGTCTCCGGCCGCGGCGGAGGCAAGCCGGAGCTCGCCCAGGGCGGTGGTGCCACCGTGGAGGGGATCCCCGACGCCCTGGCCGCGGTGGAGTCCCTGGTGCGCGACCGCGCGGGGGCCTAGGGGTGCGCACCGGCGTGCGGCTGGCCGTCGACGTCGGCACGTCGCGGATCGGCCTGGCCCGCAGCGATGCCACCGGCACGCTCGCGGTGCCGCTCGAGGCGATCCGGGCCGGTGAGCAGTCCGTCGCGACCGTCGCGGCCCTCGCCGCGGAGTGGGAGGCGATCGAGGTGATCGTCGGGCTGCCGCTGCACCTCGACGGACGCCCGGGCGCGTCGGCCCACCTGGCGCGGGAGTGGGCGACGGCCCTGCATTCGCTGTCGGGGTTGCCCGTCCTGATGGTCGACGAGCGGCTGTCCACCGCGCAGGCCCAGCGGGCGTTGCGCGAGGCGGGCCTCTCGACACGCCAGTCCCGATCGCTCATCGACAGCGCGTCGGCTGTCATGGTTCTGCAGGGTGCGCTGGACCAGGAGGCCCGCACCGGCCAAGCGGGCGGGGAGTCCGTGAGGACCGCGGAGACGAGAGGGGGACCGAACGATGAGCCAGCTCGCGCCGATGATGACTGAGGGCCCGCTGCCCCCCTCGCGCAGCCGCGGCTCCTGGCCCCGTCGCATCACCGTCCTCATCGTGCTCGTGGTGGTGGGCGTCCTGGCGTTCATGACGATCTCCGTGCTGCAGAGCCCCGACGAGCCGACGGAGTTCGTGGGTGCCGGCGAGGGCGAAGTGGTCGTCGTCGTCGAGCGCGGTGACACCCTGACGGAGATCGGCCAGAAGCTGGCGGAGGCCGGTGTCGTCATGTCGGCGGATGCGTTCATCAATGCGGCGTCCGTCGACGACCGTGCCACGAAGATCGGCCCGGGCAAGTACACGCTGCGCCGGCAGATGAGCTCGACGGCAGCGATCGAGCTCATGCTCGACCCGTCGTCGCGTGAGGCCAGCCGCCTCGTGCTGCCCGAAGGCCTGCGCCTCGACCAGACCGTGGCCGAGTCCGCCGAGGTCACCGGCCTTCCCCGGTCGGACTTCGAGCAGGCACTCGCGGCGCCGGCATCGCTCGGACTCCCCGAGTGGGCCAAGGAGCGGCCCGAGGGATTCCTGTTCCCGGCGACCTACGACATCGCGGGCGACGAGACCGCCGAGGCACTGCTGCAGTCCTTCGTCAAGCGGTTCAACCAGGCGAGCGTGGAGGTCGGCCTCGAGGAGCGTGCGGCGAACGTCGGTCTCAAGCCCTACAAGGTGCTCACCGTGGCCTCCCTGGTGCAGGCCGAGGTGGCCCCGGTCGACTTCGCGAAGGCTGCCCGCGTGATCTACAACCGCCTCGACCAGGGGATGCCCCTGCAGCTCGACTCGACGGTGGCCTACGCGCTCGGCATCAACGACATCCGGCTCAATGAGGAGCAGCTGGCGACGGACTCGCCGTTCAACACGTATGCGAACAAGGGCCTGCCGCCGCGCCCCATCAACTCGCCGGGTGCGGAGGCCATGGAGGCGGCCCTGGATCCGGCGGAGGGCGACTGGCTCTACTTCGTGACGGTCGACCCGTCGACGGGCGAGACGAGGTTCACCGCCGACTACGACGAGTTCCTGGAGTTCAAGCGGCAGTTCCAGGAGCGGCTCGCCGAGCTCGAGGCAGGCGATGGCTGACGCGGGCGCCACGCGGCGGCGAGCGGCTGTGCTGGGCTCGCCCATCGCCCACTCGCTCTCGCCGGCCCTGCACCTGGCGGCCTATGCCAGCCTCGGCCTGGACTGGCGCTACGAGGCGATCGAGGTGGACGAGGCGGGCCTTCCGCCGTTCCTCGCGTCCCTGGACTCCACCTGGGCGGGGCTGTCGCTGACGATGCCGCTCAAGGAGTGCGTGCTGCCCCTCCTCGACACGGTGGACGACGACGCCCGCCTGATCTCGTCCGTCAACACCGTGATCCCGCATGCGGGCGGATGGCACGGCACGAACACCGACGTGTACGGGATCGTGCAGGCGCTGCGGCAGGCCGGCGTGGCGGACGCATCGACGGAGCCGGATGACGTCGTTCGCGATGCCGCGGCGCCGCCCGCACTGCGCATTGCCATCCTCGGCAGCGGTGCGACTGCCCGCAGCGCGGTGGCGGCGGCAGCGCGTCTGGGGGCCGGAGAGGTGACGGTGTGCGCACGGCGGGTCGACGCCGCGGAGGAGGTGGCGGCCCTCGCCGTCCGGTTCGGGCTCGCGGCGCAGGTGCGCGACCTCGTCCCCGCCGCCGAGGTGATGGCGGCCGACGTCGTCATCAGCGCCCTGCCCGGCGATGTGGCCGAGCCCTGGGCCGCCCTGGCGCCGCTGGCCCGCGGCGTCCTGCTCGACGCCTCGTACCATCCTTGGCCGACCCCGCTCGCCGCAGCATGGCAGGGCTCGGGGGTCGCGAGCGGGCGGGACATGCTCCTGTGGCAGGCCGTCGAGCAGGTGCGCCTCATGACCGGCCTGGAGCCCCCGGTGGGCGCGATGAGCGCGGCCCTGCCCGCGTAGGTCCGGCGCTCGCGACGCTCACGGACTCTGGGAGGATGCTCCCCATGGTGCGCTGGCTGACGGCAGGGGAGTCCCACGGTCCCGCTCTCGTGACGATCGCCGAGGGCCTGCCCGCGGGCATCGCCGTGACGACCTCGGACGTCGGGGATGATCTGGCCCGACGCCGGCTCGGAGCCGGTCGGGGCGCACGCATGAAGTTTGAGCGCGACGAGGTCCGCTTCATCGGCGGTGTGCGTCACGGCCTGACCCAGGGCGGCCCGGTGGCCATCGAGGTCGGCAACACCGAGTGGCCGAAGTGGGAGCAGGTCATGGCACCCGATCCGGTCGACCAGGAGGTCCTCGAGAGCCTGGCGCGCAACGCCCCCCTGACGCGACCGCGTCCGGGCCATGCGGACCTCGTCGGCATGCAGAAGTACGGGTTCGACGACGCCCGGCCGGTGCTCGAGCGGGCCAGCGCTCGCGAGACCGCCGCGCGCGTCGCGATCGCCGCGGTGGCCCGTGCCTTCCTGCGCCAGGTCGCCGGTGTCGAGGTGCTGAGCCACATCGTCCGCATCGGCGGTGCGGCAGTGCCGGACGGCGCGCCGGTGCCCACGCCGGAGGACCTCGCTGACATCGACGACAGTCCCGTGCGGTGCTTCGATCCCGCCTCCGCGCTGGCGATGGAGGAGGAGATCGGCGCTGCCCATCGTGACGGCGACACCCTCGGTGGCGTGGTCGAGGTGCTGGCTTACGGGCTCCCCCCAGGCCTGGGCAGCCATGTGCACTGGGATCGTCGGCTCGATGCCCGACTCGCGGCCGCGCTCATGGGGATCCAGGCCATCAAGGGCGTCGAAGTGGGCGACGGCTTCGCGCTGGCCGGCGTGCGCGGCTCGCAGGCCCAGGACGAGATCGTGGAGGCCGACGGTCGGCTCGTGCGGACGTCGGGTCGCTCCGGTGGCACCGAGGGCGGCATGGCCACCGGGGAGACGCTGCGCGTCCGTGCTGCCATGAAGCCCATCTCGACGATTCCCCGCGCCCTGCGCACGGTCGACGTCGTCAGCCGTGAGGCGGCGCCGGCGATCAACCAGCGGTCCGACGTGTGCGCGGTTCCAGCCGCGGGCGTCGTCGCCGAGGCCATGGTCCTCATGGTGCTCGCCGATGCCATCCTCGAGAAGTTCGGCGGCGACAGCGTCGCGGAGACCGAGCGGAACCTGCGGTCGTACCTGGACCACCTGTCGGTCCGATGAGTGCCGGGCAGGGGCCGGTCGCCGTCCTCATCGGATCCCCAGGGGCCGGCAAGACCACCGTCGGTCGCCGGGTGGCGCGCAGCCTCGGCCTGGACTTCGTCGACGCCGACGCCCTCATCGAGGAGGAGGCGCAGATGAGCGTCTCCGACATCTTCGTCGAGCGCGGCGAGGCCGCATTCCGGGACCTTGAGGCAGAGGTGATCGAGCGGGCGCTGCGCGAGTCGACCGGGATCGTGTCGCTCGGCGGGGGTGCGGTGCTCCGTGAGCAGACCCGCGAGGCGCTGGTCGGGCACCGTGTGGTGTGGCTGGAGGTGGGCGTGTCGGATGCGGCAAGCCGGGTAGGCATGAACACCGCTCGACCGCTGCTGCTGGGCAATGTCCGCGGGACGCTGTCCGCACTCCTCGAGCAGCGCAATCCCCTGTACTCGTCGGTCGCCACCGATCGGGTCGACACCACCGGGCTGACGCTGCGCCAGGTCGTCGACGCGGTGCTCGCCCTGCTCGGCGGCGATGCACCGGCCGTTGCGTCGTCATCCGGAGACGGAGTCAGCGATGGCCGCTGACGTGACGGTCGCGGTCCGGGCCGAGCGGGACTACGACGTCGTCATCGGCCGCGACGTTCGAGGTCACATCTCCGCGATGCTCACGGGGGCCGACCGGGTCGCGATCCTCCATCCTGCGGCTCTCGCGGCATCGGCGGACTCGCTGCGCGCCGAGCTGGCCGACTCGGGGCTCAGTGTCACGATGATCGAGATCCCGGACGCCGAGGAGGCCAAGACCGCAGACGTCGCCGCGCGCTGCTGGCAGGCACTCGGCGCCGCGGGGTTCACGCGCAGCGATGCGGTGGTGGGACTCGGTGGGGGAGCCACGACGGACCTGGCCGGCTTCGTCGCCGCCACATGGCTGCGCGGTATCCGCGTCGTCCAGGTGCCGACCACGCTGCTCGGCATGGTCGACGCGGCGGTGGGCGGCAAGACCGGCATCAACACCGACGCGGGCAAGAACCTCGTGGGGGCGTTCTGGAGCCCGAGTGGTGTGGTGTGCGATGTCGCCGCCCTTGCGACGCTGCCCCGGCGCGACCTGCTCGCCGGCATGGCCGAGGTCGTCAAGGTCGGCTTCGTCCGCGATACGAGCATCCTCGACGACGTCGAGGCCGATCCCTCGGCGGCGACTGACCCCTCTGGTGAGCTGCTTCCGGACCTCATCCGTCGGGCCGTGCAGGTCAAGGCGGACGTCGTCAGTGCGGACTTCCGCGAGACGAGTGCGACCTCGGGAGACGGCTCGATCGGGCGCGAGGTGCTCAACTACGGCCACACCTTCGGGCACGCCGTTGAGCGCCGGGAGGGCTACCGCTGGCGTCACGGCGACGCCATCTCGGTGGGCATGGTCTTCGTCGCCGAGCTCGCCGCAGCCGGGGGACGCCTCAGCCCGGCCGAGGTTGCGCGCCACCGCTCGATCCTGTCCTCGCTCGAGCTGCCGACGCACTATGCGCCGGGCCACTGGGATGAGCTGGCGGCAGCGATGGCGCTCGACAAGAAGTCCCGGGGCAGCCTCCTGCGCTTCGTCGTGCTCGACGGCATAGCGAGTCCGTCGGTCTGGGCGGGCCCGGATCCGTCCTTCCTGCAGGCCGCGTACGCGGCGGTGTCGGGCGATCGAACCGCATCCGGCGGGTAGTGTGCGGCAGGTGGCGACCGTCCTCGTCCTCAACGGACCCAACCTCAACCGGCTCGGCACCCGTGAGCCGGATGTCTACGGCCACACCTCGTACGACGACCTCGTGGCCCTGTGCGAGCGCACGGGGGCCGAACTCGGTCTTCAGGTCGAGGTCCGCCAGACGAATGACGAGTCCGAGCTGGTCGGCTGGCTGCACGAGGCCACGGACCTTGGGTCGGCGGTCGTGCTCAATCCCGCCGCGTTCACGCACTACTCGTACGCGCTGCGCGATGCGTGCGCGATGGTCTCCGGACCCCTGATCGAGGTGCACATCTCGAACCCGGCCGCGCGCGAGGAGTTCCGCCACACGTCGGTCGTGGCTGGCGTGGCCACCGGCACCATCGCCGGCTTTGGGATGGACTCCTACCGCCTGGCGCTGCAGGCCGTCGCGACCCTGCTCGCGAGGTAGTCCGTGCGGTTCGACCATGCGGCGCGCCGCGTCGCGGTGCGCGCGAGCCTTGCGGAGCATGGCGTCCCACTTCCGCTGATCGTCACCGATCTGGCCAACGTCCGCTGGCTGTCCGGATTCAGCGGCAGCAACGCCGTCCTCGTCCTGGGTGGCACGCCGGCGGACGACCTGCTCGGCACGGACGGCCGCTACCGGGACCAGGCAGCTGCGGAGAGCCCGGACCTGCCGTTGCTGATCGACCGCGACACGCTCGTGTCGGTCCTGGGCAGGCTGACCGCGCAGGGTGCGGAGGGCCCGATAGCCGTGGAGGCCGGCCTCAGCATGGCGGAGCTCGCGCACGTGCAGCGTCTCTTCGGCGAGCCGGTCATCGCTCCGCCGGTCGTGGAGGCCGCCCGTGCAATCAAGGAGGCCGACGAGCAGGCACTGCTCGAACGGGCATGCGGGATCACCGCGGCAGCCTTCGAGGACCTCGCCGCGGGCATCCGTGTCGGCGACACGGAGGTCGGACTCGCTCGACGCCTGGAGTCGCTGTTCGCCGATCACGGTGCGCACGATCGGGCCTTCGCCACCATCGTCGGCACCGGACCGCACTCGGCGATCCCGCATCATCAGCCGCTGCCGGTCGCCCTTGCCGAGGGTGACCTGCTGGTGATCGACGCGGGAGCCCTGGTCGACGGCTACCACGCCGACATGACGCGCACGTTCGTCGTCGGACGTGAGGCCGAGCTGTGGCAGCGGGACCTGCACGCCGGGGTGCTGGCGGCCCAGCAGGCGGCGGTCGCGGCGTGCCTGGTGGGGGCCGAGTTCGTCGGGGTCGACGCGCTGGCGCGTGCGCACCTGCGGGAGGCGGGACTGGAGGAGCACTTCACCCACGGCCTGGGTCACGGCGTGGGACTGCGCATCCATGAGGCACCGGGGCTCGGTGCCCGCGCGACGGGTACCATTCGGGCGAACATGGCGTTCACCGTCGAGCCCGGGGCCTACCTCCCCGGTCGTGGCGGGGTTCGCATCGAAGACACCCTCGTCGTCACCGACGCTGGACCCCGCGTGCTCACCGAGGCGCCGCGAGGGCTGCGCGTCGTCGGCGTCTGACCCCTGGGAGCTGGGCACGTGGCCACCACGAACGACCTGAAGAACGGACTTGTCCTGAACCTCGATGGCCAGCTGTGGACCGTCGTGGAGTTCCAGCACGTGAAGCCGGGCAAGGGTGGCGCCTTCGTGCGCACCAAGCTCAAGAACGTGCTCTCGGGAAAGGTCGTCGACAAGACCTTCAATGCCGGCACCAAGGTGGAGACGGCCACCGTTGACAAGCGCGACATGCAGTACCTGTACAAGGACGGTGACGACTGGGTGTTCATGGACAGCCAGTCCTACGAGCAGTTCCCCGTGCCGTCATCCGTGGTCGGTGATGCATGGAAGTACCTGCTGGAGAACCAGAGCGCGATCGTCGCGACCCACGAGGGGGCGGCCATCTACGTCGAGCTGCCGGCTTCGGTCGAGCTCATGGTCACCTATACCGAGCCGGGCCTGCAGGGCGATCGCTCGACCGGCGGCACCAAGCCGGCGACGCTGGAGACCGGCGCCGATATCCAGGTCCCGCTGTTCCTGGAGTCCAACACCAAGGTCAAGGTCGACACCCGCGACGGCTCGTACCTCGGTCGCGTCAACGACTGATCGATGTCCGCCCGCAGCAAGGCCCGTAAGCGTGCCCTCGATGTGCTCTTCGAGGCGGATGCGCGTGGGCTGCCGGCTGTCGAGGTGCTCGAGGCCACGCACCAGCGCCGGCATGACGAGGGCCAGGCCGCGATGAATGCCTACGTGGGGGAGCTCGTCCGCGGCGTCGTCGCCCATCAGGAGGAGATCGACGAGCTCCTCGGCAGCTACTCGACGGGCTGGCCCTTGGAGCGCATGCCCGCGGTCGACCGGGCGATCCTGCGGCTCGGCGCATACGAGGTGCTGTGGGGCGCGGACGTGCCGGAGGCTGTCGCGATCTCGGAGGCGGTGACCCTGGCCACCGACCTGTCGACCGATGACTCCCCGGGCTTCGTCAACGGCCTGCTTGCCCGCCTGCTCGAGCTCAAGCCGCTGCTGGTCGACCAGCCCGTCACCCCCTGAACCACCCCTCTCCCCGTTTCTCCCGCGACGCGGGACAACTGAGCCCCAACGCCCCAATCTGGGCCGCCTTGGCTCGTTTCTCCCGCGTGGCGGGAGAAACGAGCCACACGGGGCCATTTCGAGGTGGTTTAGCTCAGTTGTCCCGCGTCGCGGGAGAAACGAGGGGGAGGAGGGGTGCCCCGGGTGGGATTCGAACCCACACTGGACGGTGTTTGAGACCGCTTCCTCTGCCGGTTGGGATACCGGGGCGACGCCTTCATGCTAGTCCGAGGTTATGGACGCTTACGCTGTCCGCATGCCGGCCGACCAGGGGTGCACGGTCCTCGTCGCAGAGGACGAGGCCCTCATCCGCATGGACCTCGTCGAGCTCCTCAAGGAATCCGGCTACCAGGTCGTGGATGCGGTGTCCGACGGCCAGGCGGCCGTCGACCGAGTACGGGAACTTCGGCCGGATGTGGTCCTGCTCGACATCGCCATGCCTCGTCGGGACGGTCTCTCCGCCGCTGAGGAGATCATCGCTGATGGCCTGGCCCCCGTGGTCATGCTCACCGCCTTCAGTCAGCGCGACATGGTCGAACGGGCAGCGCAGGCCGGCGTGATGGCCTACCTCGTCAAGCCCTTCGGGAGGTCCGACCTCGGGCCGGCCATCGACGTCGCCGTGGCCCGCTGGGAGCAGATGCGTGCTCTTCAGGACGAGGTCGCCGGCCTGCGTGAGCGCCAGGAGGCCCGGCAGGTTGTGGAGCGGGCGAAGGCAGAGATCCAGGCGCGCCTGGGGCTGAGCGAGCCGGAGGCCTTCGCCTGGCTCCGACGGGCGGCCATGGACGGCCGCGTGACCCTTGCCGAGGCGGCCGTGCGTGTCGTCGACGACCTCGGGGGCGACGGCACGCCCGGATAGCCCCGATCGGACGGCACGGAACCGTCCGGTTTGCGCCAAAGGTCACAGTAGGGTCACGAACCCCCAACGATCCGGGGGCCCATTACCCAAAGGTCACGCTCGCCCCTAGAGTGACGCCAATGCGTCGGCGTCCGCCGGCGCCCGTCCTTTCTGAAGGAGACTGCATGAAGCGCACTACGGTCTTCAAGACCGCTGCCGTGCTCAGTGTGGCCTCGCTGGCTCTTGCCGCATGCAGCAGCAGCAGCGACACCACTGAGACGCCAGCGGCCGAGTCGCCGGCCGCCGAGGCTCCTGCCGAGGCTCCCGCTGAGGAGGCTCCCGCTGAGGAGGCTCCCGCTGAGGAGGCCCCCGCGGAGGAGGCGCCGGCCGCTGAGGCTGTCGCACTCGACTGCAAGATCGGCACGATGCTGCCGCAGACCGGCAACCTCGCCTTCCTCGGCCCACCGGAGTTCGCCGGTGTCGATCTCGCGGTTCAGGAGATCGAGGCTGCGGGTGGCCCGCTGACAATGGCCAACAACCTTCCCGGCGACTCCGGTGACACCACCACCGACATCGCCTCGCAGACGGCTGACAGCCACATCGGCGCTGGCGTCACCGCCATCATCGGTGCGGCCTCGTCGGGCGTGTCGCTCACGGTCATCGACAAGATCACCGGCGCCAACGTCATCCACTTCTCGCCGGCGAACACCTCGCCCGAGTTGTCGACGTACGCCGACAACGGCCTGTACTTCCGTACGGCGCCGTCCGATCTGTTCCAGGGCGCGGTCCTCGGCCAGCTGATGCTGTCTGACGGCATCGAGAAGGCCGCCATCCTCGCCATGGACGACTCCTACGGCATCGGCCTCGCCGACGCCCTGGATGCCAACTTCACGGCCGGCGGCGGCACGGTGACCGAGAAGGTCATCTACAACCCGCAGGCGGCGGAGTTCAGCGCCGAGGTCGGCAAGGTGAAGGCCAGCAAGCCCAAGGCCATCGCCCTGATCGGCTTCGACGAGTCGCTGAAGGTCGTGCAGGAGCTCATCAAGCAGGGCATCGGCCCCGACAAGGTGCCGCTGTTCCTCGTCGACGGCAACCTGTCCTCGGCGCTGTTCAAGGATCTCCCGAAGGACATCATGAAGGGCGTTGTGGGCACCCTCCCCGGCGCTGCTGCTCCTGAGGAGTTCCAGGCCCGGCTGCTCGCGGTCGACCCGAGCCTGACCGAGTTCCCGTACGCCCCCGAGTCGTACGACGCGGTGAACCTGATCGCCCTCGGCATGGTGGCGGCTGGCTCCTGCGACGGACCTGCGGTGGCTGCGGCCCTCAAGGATGTCTCCAGCGGTGGAGAGGCCTGCTCGGACTTCGCGTCCTGCGCAGCCCTGCTCGCCGAGGGCAAGGACATCAACTACGAGGGTGTCTCCGGCCCGGTCGAGTTCGACGACAACGGTGACCCGAGCATCGCGACGATGGGCGTCTACGTGTACGAGGCTAACGACAAGTACGCCCCGGCACTCGACCTGTTCGTCACGGGCGAGGTTCCCTCCTCCTGATAGGCACGCATGAAGGTGAGGGGCCGGTCCTGAGGGACCGGCCCCTCACTCATGTCGGGGGTGGCTCGCCTACGAGGCTCGTCCTGGCAGGAGCCTGTCGTCGACGGCCTGCGCCCGGGCAATGTGCCTGGGCTGGGGTGCCGACGACTTGGTCCGGGGGATGCGCCTAGGCCTGTGACAGCGAACCGAGGTACAGCTCGACGACCTTCGGGTCGTTGGCCAGCTTGGCCCCGGTGCCCTCGTAGGCGTTGCGACCCTGGTCGAGGACGTAGCCCCGGTGGACGATCTGCAGGCAGCGGCGGGCGTTCTGCTCGACCATGACGATCGTAACGCCGGTGGCGTTGATCTCCCTGACGCGCAGGAACACCTCATCCTGCAGGGCGGGCGACAGGCCCGCGCTCGGCTCGTCGAGCAGCAGCAGGCTCGGGCTCATCATGAGGGCGCGGGCCATGGCGACCATCTGGCGCTCGCCACCGGAGAGGGAGCCGGCCCGCTGCTTGCGTCGCTCCTTGAGCACGGGGAAGAGTGAGCCGACCTCGTCGAACCGATCCGCGAAGCCCTTGGGGTTCTGGTAGATCCCCATCTGCAGGTTCTCCTCGATGGTCAGCGAGGGGAACACGTTGTTCGTCTGGGGGACGAAGCCCACGCCGAGGCGCACGAGTTCATCCGCGCGCTTGCCCGTGATGTCCTGCCCATGCAGCGCGATGGTTCCGGAACGGACGGCCACGAGGCCGAACACGGCCTTCAGGAAGGTGGACTTGCCGGCGCCGTTGGGGCCGATGATGCCGATCAGCTCGCCCTTGTTGGCGTAGAGCGTCATGCCGTTGAGGATGTTGACGCCGGGGAAATAGCCGGCCTCCACCTCCTCCGCGTTCAGCAGCGGGGGTTCGTGGTGGACGGACGCGTGGGCGCGCATCCCGGCATCTGCGTCGGAAGTGCTCATGCATCCGCCTTCCGCGTGAGGGACTCGCCGGACTCGGTGAGGGCCACGTCATGGTGGGCGCCGAGGTAGGCATCGATGACGACCTGGTCGCGCATGACGTGGCCGGGGGAGCCCTCGGCGATGACCGACCCCTGCGCCATGACGACCACCCAGTCGCTGACGTCGCGGACCATGTCCATGTCGTGCTCGATGAAGAAGATGGTCAGCCCCTCCTCGCGGAGCTCCTTGATGTGCTCGAGCAGCGACTGGGTCAGGGCCGGGTTCACGCCGGCCATCGGCTCGTCGAGCATGAGCATGGTCGGGTTGGCCATCATCGCGCGAGCCATCTCGAGCAGCTTGCGCTGGCCGCCCGACAGGGCGCCGGCGAACTCGTCCTTGACGTGGGTGAGGTTGAACTTCTTGAGCAGCTCCAGGGCCCGCTCGGTGTTCTCCCGCTCCTGACGGCGCCAGACCCCTGGAACGAGGGCGCTGAAGAGACCCTCGCCGCGCTGGTCCTGGGCACCGAGCCGCATGTTCTCCAGCACGGTGAGCTTGCTCAGCACCTTGGTGAGCTGGAACGTCCGCACCATCCCGTCGCGGGCGACCCGGTAAGCGGGCTTGCGGGCGAGGGAGTGGCCCTCGAACTCCCACGTGCCCGCATTCGGCGGGTCGAATCCGGTGATGACGTTGAAGAACGTGGTCTTGCCGGCACCGTTGGGCCCGATGAGTGCGGTGATCGTGTTGCGCTGGATCTCCAGGTGCGCGACGTCGACGGCGACGAGTCCGCCGAAGGACCGCTGAATGGAATCGCCCCGGAAGATCGCATCGGGCTTCGCCACTCCCGGCACCGGATCGACCCCGGCGAGGACCTGCTTCGCCGCGGCCGCTTGCTGGCGGCTGTCGGTGCTCTCAGCGCTCATCGAGTGCCAACTCCTTCTTGTCGCCGAAGATCCCCTGGGGCCGGAAGATCATCAGCAGCATCAGGCCCAGGCCGACCAGCATGAACCGCACCTGCCCGATCTGGTCCGTGCTGAGGATGTCGCTGGAGATGAAGCCCCCACGCACCGCGTTGTTGAGGACCTCGCTGATGAAGACGAGCAGGAACCAGAAGATCATCGCGCCCACGATCGGGCCGAAGACCCGGGCGGCGCCGCCGAGGATCACGATGACGTAGACGTAGAAGGTCAGCGTCGTGGAGTAGTTGTCGGGCTGCACGGACTGGGCCGCCATCGCGAAGATCACGCCGGCCAGGGCGCCGATGACGCCGCCGAGGATGAGGGCCTGCATCTTGTACAGGTAGACGTTCTTGCCGAGGCTGCGCACGGCATCCTCGTCCTCGCGGATGCCCTTGAGCACGCGGCCCCAGGGCGAGCGCATGAGCAGCCAGGTGATGAGGGCGACGATTGCGACGAGGATCCACCCGTTGATCACGACCCACAGGTCGTTCTTGCTGAAGCGGAAGATGAACCACTCGAATCCGTCGAAGGGGTTCAGCGCGTACCAGTCGGCGGCGTACTTGCCGGTGATGCCGTCCGAGCCGCCGAGGTAGTCGTTCAGGGTGACCGAGCGGGCGACCTGACGGACGATCTCCGCCGCGGCGATCGTGACGATGGCGAGGTAGTCGGCACGCAGCCGCAGGGTGGGCACGCCGAGCAGCAGGCCGAAGATGATCGCCCCGACGACGCCCATGAGGATGGCCAGCCACAGGGGCCAGCCGGCGGTGACGACGAGCACGGCCACGGCGTAGGCGCCGATGGCGGCGAAGCCCGCCTGGCCGAAGTTGAGCAGGCCGGCGTACCCGAACTGGATGTTCAGGCCCAGGGCGGCAAGGCAGTAGACGACGGCCGCCACCCCGACCATCTGGGTGAAGGAGTTCTGGAAGATCGACAGCCAGTCCATGACGCCCCCTACCCGACCCGCTCGGACTTGCCGAGGATGCCCTGGGGGCGAACCAGCAGGATCAGGATGAGGATCAGCAGCGCGCCCACGTACTTCAGCTCCGTCGGCACGAAGAGGGTGGACAGCTGGATGAGCAGACCCACGATGAGCGAGCCGAGGATCGCGCCGAACGCCGTGCCGAGCCCGCCGAGCACGCTGCCCGCGAAGACCAGGAGCAGGATGCCGAAGCCCATCTGCCAGTTCACGCCGACCTGGAGGCCGATCATGATCCCGGAGAAGGACGCGAGTGCGGCGCCCAGCACCCACACGGTGCTGATGACCTTCTCGACGTCGATACCGGAGGCCGAGGCCAGGGCCGGATTGTCCGCCACGGCTCGTGTCGCCTTGCCGTCCTTGGTGCGCAGCAGCCACCAGATGGTGCCGGCGATGAGCAGGATGCCGACGGTGCTGGCGATGAGGTCCTTGGGGGTGATCAGCACCGGCCCGATCTCAATGCCCGGCTGCCCGGCGTACTCGTTGAACGTGCGCGACTGGCCGCCGAACAGGAACAGGAACAGGTAGCGCAGGAACAGCCCGAGGCCGATCGAGACGACGAGGGCGGCGATCAGGCCTGTGCCGCGCTTGCGCAGCGGCTTCCACAGGATGCGGTTCTGCAGCCAGCCGCCGACGACGGCGGAGAACAGGAACGCGATGACGATGGACAGGATGAGGGGCAGACCCACGACGACGTTGAAGAAGTAGGTCGACAGGCCACCGAGGGCGATCAGCTCGCCATGGGCGAAGTTGGTGAGCTTCGTGGTGCCGAACACCAGGCTCAGGCCGACCGCGGCGAGGGCGATGACGATGCCGAAGATCAGGCCGTCGACGGTCAGCTGGGGCACCTGGCTCCACAGGGAGGAACCCTCGTCCGCGGGCGTCGTGACCTCGGAATCGGCTCCCGCATCGCCCCCTCCGCCGCCCGCGGCGAGGGAGAACAGGACCGCCTGGACGCGGCCCTCGGAGAGCACATTGACGTTGAGCACGGCCTTCGTCGGGTCGGCCAGCCCGAGGCCGGCGGGCAGGGTCGTGGTGTCGATCGCGACCTCGTACTTGCCCGCGCTCGGCACGGCCACGAACCAGGCTCCCTCGGCGTCGGTGGTCGCCGAGCCGGTGAAGCCGTCCGCGGCGACGTTGATGGTGACGCCTGCGATCCCGACCTCGCTGGCAGGGTCCTTGACGACGCCCTTCAGGCCGGTCTCGGCCGCGAGGGCCGGCGCGGTGGCAAGGCCGAGTCCCAACAGCACTGCGCCGAGGCCGGCGAGCACGCGCCGGGTCCAGCGCCTGAGGTCACGGGGTCCAAGGGACGCGCGCGGGGCCACGCCTGTGCCGCGTACGCGCACCCCGGCCCTCCCCGCGTCGGGGCGGTCGTGGAGCACGACCGCCGGCCCGGCCGTGACGGCTGGGTCTGATGGGGAGCATAGCCACGCGCGGGCCGGGGACGTCCCGCAAACATGGAAACCGACGCTCCGGCAGCACGGGTCAGGGACGTGGCCGCAGGAGGCAGGTCAGGCGGCCGGTGCAGACCACGCGCCCCTGATCATCGACGATCTGCACCTGGTAGCTGGTGATCGTGCGCCCGAGGGAGAGCGGAGTCGCGGTCGCGGTGACCCGGCCGCTGAGCGCCGAGCGGTGGTGGGTGGCGTTGATGTCCAGGCCCACCGGCATCAGCTCGCCGCCGCCGTGGAGCGCGGCTCCGATGGACCCGGCGGTCTCGATGAGGACAGCACTGGCTCCGCCGTGCAGGAGGCCGAAGGGCTGCGTGTTGCCCTCGACGGGCATCGACACCACGACGCAGTCCGGTTCAGCCCGCTCGAGCACCATGCCCATGCGCTCGCCCAGGGCGCCAAGGGGGATGGCGCGGGTGGTCCGCTCGCCGGTCACAGGCTGAGCGTCGGCTCGGGGGTCATGGGGCGAGCATAGGATCAGCGGGTGCCGGATCCCAGGCTCCTCCTGCTCGACGGGCACTCCCTTGCGTACCGGGCCTTCTACGCCCTGCCCGTCGAGAACTTCAGCACCAGCACAGGGCAGCCGACCAACGCCGTATTCGGCTTCGCCTCGATGCTCATCAATGTGCTGCGCGACGAGCACCCGACGCACGTCGTGGTCGCGTTCGACGTCTCGCGGCGGACGTTCCGCACCGAGGTGTTCCCCGAGTACAAGGCCACCCGCTCGAAGTCGCCGGCCGAGTTCGCGGGGCAGGTCGAGCTCATCAAGGAGCTGCTCTCGGTCCTCGGCATCACGGTCGTCGAGCTCGAGGGCTTCGAGGCGGACGACATCATCGCCACTCTCGTGGCCCGGACCGCCCCGCTGGACTGGCCCGTCGACATCGTCACCGGCGATCGCGACTCCTTCCAGCTGGTCGACGACCGCGTGACGGTGCTGTATCCCAAGCGCGGGGTCAGCGACCTCGCGCGGATGACCCCAGCGGCCGTGGAGGAGAAATACGGGCTCACCCCAGCCCAGTACCCGGACTTCGCGGCCCTGAGGGGAGATCCCAGCGACAACCTCCCCGGGATCCCCGGGGTGGGCGAGAAGACGGCGGCCACCTGGATCCGCACCTACGGCAGTCTTGGGGGCCTGGTCGACCACGTCGACGAGGTCCGCGGCAAGGTCGGCGACGCGCTCCGGGCTGCGGTGCCGCAGGTCCTGGTCAATCGCGAGCTCACCGCGCTGGTGCGCGACGTGCCGATCGAGGTTGACCCCCAGGACGCGGCGTTGGCGCCGTGGGAGCAGGCGCGGATCGACGAGCTGTTCGACGTGCTGCAGTTCCGGGCCCTGCGCGATCGGCTGCGGGCCGTCCGGCCCGGGAGTCCGGGGGAGATCGACGACCGGGGGGATACCGCAAGCGCGCAGGTGCGACCCGATTCGGGACCGATCGAGGTGCTGGCCGGATCAGATCTCGTGTCGTGGCTGGCCGACGCGGCGACGAATGCCGCCCCGGCAGTCGCGGTGTCGGGCACGTGGGGCCGCGGCGAGGGGCGGATCGAGGCGATCGGCGTCGTCGCTGGCGGGCGGACCGCGCGCGTCGACCTGTCTGACGAGGCAGGGCGCGCGGCCGTTCTTGACTGGTTCGCGGACCCAGCAGCTCCCAAGGTCCTGCACGACGGCAAGGGCCCGGCGCTGGCGCTCGCCTCCGCCGGCAGCGAACTGGCGGGCGTCACGCTCGACACGGCGCTGGCCGCGTACCTCGACAACCCGGGGCAACGGGGGTACGCGCTGCCCGACGTGGCCGAGCGGGTCCTCGGCCGGGTCCTGGGTGCCGATGCGGATGCCGCGCTCGCGCTGTTCGAGACAGATGAATCCGAGGGTCGACTCGTCGAGCAGGCCGAGGTGATCGCCGAGCTGGCCGTCGTGCTCGAGGAGCGACTGGAGCGGCAGTCCACGATCCACCTGCTGCGCGAGGTGGAGATCCCGCTGGTGCCGCTGCTCGCGGGGATGGAGCACGCGGGGATCGCGGTCGACGTCGACGGACTGGACGCCCTCTCCGCGGAGTTCGGAGCGGACATGCGCAGCGCCGAGGAGGCCGCGCACGCGCTGGTCGGCCGCCCCTTCAACCTCGGCTCGCCCAAGCAGCTGCAGGAGATCCTGTTCGGTGAGCGGGGCCTGCCGAAGACCAAGAAGATCAAGACGGGGTACACGACTGACGCGGAGTCGCTGCAGCAGCTGTTCGCGCAGACGGCCGACCCGCTCCTTGAGCAGCTGCTCGCCTGGCGCGACCGCTCCAAGCTCCGGCAGACGGTCGACGGGCTGCTGCCGTTGGTGGACGCCCAAGGCCGCATCCACACCACCTTCCACCAGATGGTGGCCGCCACCGGGCGGCTGTCCAGTTCGGACCCCAACCTGCAGAACATCCCGATCCGCACCGAGGCGGGGCGCCGGATCCGCGGCTGCTTCATCGTGGGAGAGGGGTACGAGAGCCTGCTGACCGCGGACTACAGCCAGATCGAGATGCGCATCATGGCCCACCTCTCCGAGGACACCGGCCTGATCGAGGCCTTCCGATCGGGGGAGGACCTCCACACCACGGTGGCCAGCCAGGTGTTTGGCGTCCCCGCGGATGAGGTCGACGCCGAGATGCGCCGCCGCATCAAGGCCATGTCCTACGGCCTCGCCTACGGACTGTCCCCCTTCGGCCTGGCCCAGCAGCTGGACATCGGCCCGGACGAGGCCCGCGGACTCATGGACACCTACTTCGAGCGGTTCGGCGGGGTGCGGGACTACCTGTCCGAGGTCGTCGAGCGGGCCCGCATGGAGGGCTACACGGCCACGATGCTCGGACGCCGCCGCTACCTGCCGGACCTCACCAGCGACAACCGCCAGCGCCGGGAGATGGCCGAGCGGATGGCCCTGAACGCCCCCATCCAGGGCTCGGCCGCGGACATCGTCAAGGTCTCCATGCTGCGCCTGGAGGATGCGCTCCGCGGGGCGGGCTGCGCGAGCCGCCAGCTGCTCCAGGTGCACGACGAGCTCGTCCTCGAAGTGGCCCCGGGCGAGGCGGAGCAGGTGGAGGCCCTGGTGCGCGAGGCCATGGCGGGGGCGGTCGACCTCTCGGTGCCGATGGACGTCTCCGTGGGGATCGGGAGGTCGTGGGAGGACGCGGCCCACTAGGCCGGAGCAGGAGACCCGAGCGCCGCCTTGTAGGCTGTTGAGGCTGTCCGGAGTGCCCATCGCCCAGACCTAGGGGCGGGGGCGGCCTTCCCCACCCGGGGCGGGCGTCTACGGGCCGCACCGTCAACCACAGGATCCCCTACTCCATGACCACCTCGACCAGTGCAGCACCCGCCCAGGTGGCGGTCAACGACATCGGCACCGCCGATGACTTCCTCGCGGCGATCGACGCGACCATCAAGTACTTCAACGACGGCGACATCGTCGAGGGCACCATCGTCAAGGTGGACCGCGACGAGGTCCTCCTCGACATCGGCTACAAGACCGAGGGTGTCATCCCCTCCCGTGAGCTGAGCATCAAGCACGACGTCGACCCCGGTGAGGTGGTGTCCGTCGGCGACAAGGTCGAGGCCCTGGTCCTGACCAAGGAGGACAAGGAAGGCCGGCTCATCCTGTCCAAGAAGCGCGCCCAGTACGAGCGCGCCTGGGGCACGATCGAGCGCATCAAGGACGAGGACGGCGTCGTCGAGGGCCAGGTGATCGAGGTCGTCAAGGGCGGCCTGATCGTCGACATCGGCCTGCGCGGCTTCCTGCCCGCTTCGCTCGTCGAGATGCGTCGCGTCCGCGATCTGCAGCCGTACGTCGGCAAGACCCTCGAGGCCAAGATCATCGAGCTCGACAAGAACCGCAACAACGTGGTCCTGTCCCGCCGGGCCTGGCTCGAGCAGACGCAGAGCGAGGTCCGCCAGACCTTCCTGACGCAGCTCCAGAAGGGCCAGATCCGCAACGGCGTCGTCTCGAGCATCGTCAACTTCGGTGCGTTCGTCGACCTCGGCGGGGTCGACGGCCTCGTGCACGTGTCCGAGCTGTCCTGGAAGCACATCGACCACCCGTCCGAGGTCGTCGAGGTCGGTCAGGAGGTCACTGTCGAGGTGCTCGACGTCGACATGGACCGCGAGCGCGTCTCGCTGTCCCTGAAGGCGACGCAGGAGGATCCCTGGCAGCACTTCGCCCGCACGCACCAGATCGGCCAGGTCGTGCCCGGCAAGGTCACCAAGCTGGTGCCGTTCGGCGCGTTCGTGCGCGTCGAGGAGGGCATCGAGGGCCTGGTCCACATCTCCGAGCTCGCCGAGCGTCACATCGAGCTGCCGGAGCAGATCGTCCAGGTCAACGACGACATCTTCGTGCGCGTCATCGACATCGACCTCGAGCGCCGCCGGATCTCGCTGTCGCTGAAGCAGGCGAACGACTCGGCTGACGGGACCGCCAGCGAGGAGTTCGACCCCTACCTGTACGGCATGGCTCCGGCGTTCAACGAGTCCGGCGACTACATCGGTCCGGACGGTTTCGATCCGGAGACTGGCGAGTGGAAGCCGGGCTCGGAGGCGCAGCGCGAGGAGTGGGAGCGGCAGTACGCCGAGGCCCACGCCCGCTGGGAGGCGCACCGCAAGCAGGCCGACGAGGCCCGCGCCGCGGACCAGGCCGCCGCGCTGGAGTCGGGCGAGCCCATGTCGTCCTATTCGTCGGAAGCACCCGACAGCTCCGGCACCCTCGCCACAGACGAGGCGCTGCAGGCGCTGCGCGACAAGCTGACGGGCGAGTAGCAGCGAACCGCTACGGGCGGGGTCGGACCGGGCGTTGCTCGGCATCCGACCCCGCCCGCGGTCGTTCTAGGGTGAGGCCATGATCCGGATCGGCCTGACGGGCGGGATCGGCTCGGGGAAGTCCACCGTGGCAGCGATGCTGGCAGGGCAGGGGGCCGTCGTCATCGATGCCGACCAGATCGCCCGCGACATCGTCGAGCCCGGCGAGCCCGCCCTCGCTCGCCTCGTCGCGGAGTTCGGGCCGCGGATCCTGACGGAGGAGGGTGCCCTGGACCGGCAGGAGCTCGCGGCGCTGGCCTTCAGCTCGCCGGAGGGCACGCAGCGGCTGAACGCGATCATGCATCCGCTCATCCGCGAGGAGGCGGCGCGCCGACTCGCTGCCGTGCCCGGGGATCGGGTGGTGGTGTACGACATGCCGCTGCTCGTCGAGATCGGCCAGCGAGACCTCGTGGACGTCATCGTCGTGGTCGATGTCCCGGAGGAAGTCCAGGTTGAGCGCGCGGTGCACCAGCGCGGGCTCCAGGAGCAGGATGTCCGGCGGCGCATGCAGGCGCAGGCTTCGCGACAGGAGCGGCTCTCGATGGCCGACGTCGTCGTCGACAACTCCGGCAGCCTGGCCAGCACCCGCGATCAGGTGGAGGCTGCGTGGCGCCGTCTCGTGCGGGAGGCCCCATGACGCGTCCGGTGACCGACCTGCAGCGCAGGGTCGCGCCCTTCACGGTCAAGGCCCCCTACGAGCCCTCCGGAGACCAGCCCGCTGCCATCGCGGAGATCGCAGCACGCATTCGCGCGGGGGAGCCTGCGGTCGTTCTCCTCGGCGCCACGGGAACGGGCAAGAGTGCGACCACCGCGTGGCTCGTGGAGAAGCTCCAGCGGCCCACGCTCGTCATGGCGCCCAACAAGACGCTTGCGGCGCAGCTGGCCGCGGAGTTCAAGGAGCTGCTGCCGGACAACGCCGTGGAGTACTTCGTCTCCTACTACGACTACTACCAGCCCGAGGCCTACATCCCGCAGAGCGATACCTACATCGAGAAGGACTCCTCCATCAACGAGGAGGTCGAGCGCCTGCGGCACTCGGCGACCAACAGCCTGCTCACACGCAGGGACGTGATCGTCGTGGCCACGGTGTCGGCGATCTACGGCCTCGGGACACCGCAGGAGTACGTCGATCGGATGATCCGGCTGCGGGTCGGCGAGGAGTTCGATCGGGACTCCCTCCTGCGTGCCTTGGTCGACATCCAGTACACCCGCAACGACGTCTCCTTCCAGCGGGGCACCTTCCGGGTCAGGGGCGACACCGTGGAGGTCTTCCCGGTCTATGAGGAGCATCCCGTCCGCATCGAGATGTTCGGCGACGAGATCGAGCGGCTCATGACACTGCACCCGGTCACCGGCGAGATCCTGACCGAGGATGACGAGATGTACGTGTTCCCCGCGACCCACTACGTCGCGGGCCCGGAGCGGATGGAGCGTGCGCTGGCCGGGATCGAGGTCGAGCTTGCCGATCGGCTGGAGGAGCTCGAGCAGCAGGGCAAGCTGCTCGAGGCCCAGCGGCTGCGCATGCGCACGACGTACGACATCGAGATGATGCGGCAGGTCGGCTCCTGCGCGGGCATCGAGAACTACTCGCGCCACATCGACGGCCGCGAGGCCGGGTCAGCGCCGAACTGCCTGCTGGACTACTTCCCGGACGACTTCCTGCTGGTGCTCGACGAGTCGCATGTGACCGTGCCGCAGATCGGTGCGATGTACGAGGGGGACATGAGCCGCAAGCGCACCTTGGTCGAGCACGGATTCCGCCTGCCGAGCGCCGTCGACAACCGGCCCCTGCGGTGGGAGGAGTTCCTCGATCGCGTGGGCCAGACCATCTACCTGTCGGCCACGCCGGGGCCGTATGAGCTGACCCGGGTCGAGGGCGATGTGGTTGAGCAGGTGATCCGCCCCACGGGCCTGGTCGACCCGGAGATCGTGGTCAAGCCGACCACGGGACAGATCGACGACCTGATGGGTGAAATCCGGCTCAGGGCGGAGATCGGCGAGCGCGTCCTCGTGACGACGCTCACCAAGCGGATGGCCGAGGACCTCACGGACTACCTGCTCGAGCACGGCGTCCGCGTCCGCTACCTGCACTCGGAGGTCGACACGCTGCGCCGGGTGGAGCTCCTGCGGGAGCTCCGGATGGGCGTGTTCGACGTGCTGGTCGGCATCAACCTCCTCCGCGAGGGCCTCGACCTGCCCGAGGTGTCGCTTGTCGCGATCCTCGACGCGGACAAGGAGGGCTTCCTGCGCTCGGAGACCTCGCTGATCCAGACCATCGGGCGTGCTGCGCGCAACGTCTCGGGCCAGGTCCACATGTATGCCGACACGATCACGCCCTCGATGCGTCGGGCCATCGACGAGACGAACCGACGGCGCGCGAAGCAGGAGGCCTACAACGCCGAGCGCGGAATCGATCCGCAGCCGCTGCGCAAGAAGATCGCCGACATCACCGACCTGCTGGCGCGCGAGGACGCCGACACCGAGGCCCTCGTCGCTGCCCAGGCGAGCCGTGTCGAGGGGGCGCGAAGGCCGGCTGGTCGCTCCCTTGCAGGCGATGAACTGCTCACCCTCATCGAGGACCTCACCTCCCAGATGCACGAGGCTGCGCGCGAACTGCAGTTCGAGATCGCCGCCCGACTGCGTGACGAGGTGTCCGAGCTCAAGCGGGAGCTGCGCGGGATGCAGGAGGCGGGCACGGCCTGAGCGCCCGCTGCACGAAATCGACTCGGGCGCCCCACCGGGTCCTGCACTAGCCTTGATCTCCCTACACGCAGAAGGGAACCACGTGGACGTCTCCTTGACCCTGTGGGCCGTGACGATCGCGGGGATCATCGGGCTGATCGTGCTCGACTTCGTCACGGTGAGCAGCAAGCCGCACGACGTGCAGTTCAAGGAGGCGCTGTTCTGGTCGATTTTCTACATCGGCCTCGCCGTCGCGTTCGGCATCGCGCTGTGGGTCTGGGAGGGCTCCGACATGGGCACGCAGTTCTTCGCTGCGTACCTCGTCGAGAAGTCGCTCAGCGTGGACAACCTCTTCGTCTTCATCATCATCCTCACGCAGTTCGCCGTGCCCACTGTCCTGCACCAGCGCGTCCTGCTGGTCGGGGTCGTGCTCGCACTGATCCTGCGGGCGATCTTCATCGCGGTGGGCGCGGCCGCCCTCGCCGCCTTCTCCTTCACCTTCGTGCTCTTCGGCGCGATCCTGATCTGGA
Organism: Actinomycetota bacterium; assembly: GCA_017856385.1. Classification (GTDB taxonomy): domain Bacteria; phylum Actinomycetota; class Actinomycetes; order S36-B12; family S36-B12; genus UBA10649. Next base: position 68,624 of record JAFMFD010000002.1, on the reverse strand, counting down.
CTGGCGTCCAGCTGGCCCGCCATCGAAACGAGGATCCCGAGCCGAAGGACAACGTCGTCGTCCGCCTGGTGCGCAAGCGCTTCCTGGTGAGCGACCACTACGACGGCACCAGGCTGTTCACCCGCATCGACGGGCGAAAGGCGATCACGCCCCTGCTGCTGGTGATGATCGCCATTGGCTCGACCGACGTGCTCTTCGCCCTGGACTCGATCCCCGCGACCTTCGGCGTGACCCAGGAGCCCTACCTGGTGTTCGCGGCGAACGCGTTCGCGCTCCTCGGTCTGCGCGCCCTGTACTTCCTGCTCAAGGGACTGCTCGACAAGATCATCTACCTGTCCATCGGGCTGGCCGTGATCCTCGTCTTCATCGGCATCAAGCTCGTTCTCACGTGGGGGCATGAGACCTGGCCTGACACCGTGCCAAAGATCCCGACCAATGTCAGCCTCGCCTTCATCGGTGCGGTGCTGGTCATCGTGGCCGTCGCCTCATGGATCAAGGTGCGCAAGGATCCGACCGCCGTGGCCCATGCCGGTCGCCTCACCGACAGCCACCACGACGAATCGGACGAGCCGACCCAACCGCTCACGTGACGTCGCGGATCACGACCTCGTCGAACACCTCGGGCCCTTCGTCGCTCATGGGGTAGTAGGTCGAGACGAAGGTGGCGATGGCCTCCGCGCCGGAGCCCGCCTCGATCGTGGTGGAGTAGTTGAGCATCGCCTCGCCGACCTGGCCGAAGTCACGGATCGCGTAGGAGCCCTCGGCCGTCCAGATCACCCAGTGTCCGGACGAGACCTTGAGCAGGCCCTGCACGGTGAAGGACGGCATGGCGGGAGTCTGCCACCGAGATTCAACTAGCGGCGGACGGTGAGCGGCTTGAAGGAGGCGATCCCGGTCATGGCATCCGTCTTGGGATCGAACGCGGTGAGCAACTGGTACTTGCCGGCACCGGAGGAGCGGGGCACCTTCACGGTCACCACGCCGCCCTTGGCGCCCAACGACCGGCTGCCCTTGGAGACCAGCGTGGGTGCCCCATCGACCTTCCGGATCAGGTAGACCGTCGCGGTGCCCGCCCACTTCGCGGGGGCAACCTTGACCGTGACGCGCGCCTTGCCGCCGGCCTTGATCGCCTTGGGCGCGGTGATCGTGAGTTTGAGTCCAGCCGGAGAGGCCTTGCCGAGCGGGTAGACCGGGGTGGCTGCCGGGTCCAGGCCGGTGGCGAGCTCCAGTGGGGTGCGGGTCTCGAGGAGCTTGCGCTCCTCGTCCTCGAACGTGCTGAGCTTGTCGAGCAGCATGTCGATTCCCGTCTCGGGGGTGGCGGTGGGCGCTCCCTGCCCCGGCGGCGTGGCGTTCTGCTGCTCCTCCTGCTGCTGCAGCGCCTGCTGGGCGGCCTGACGGGCCTGCTCGGCCGCCTCGGCCGCCTCGCGACGGAGGCGGTCGATCTCCGCCTGGTCAAGGACCGGGCGGGCGAGTGCCGTGGTGAGCGACGAGGACAGGCTCTCGAGCTTCGCCGTGGCCTGCGCCACGGTGAGCTTGGGCAGGCTCGAGACGAGCGTCTCGACGGCGGACTTCGGCGTGAGCTGGAGCCACGTGGAGAGCGAGGTGAACTCCTGTGCGCCTGACGTGCGCAGGTACTGGTAGGCGCACAGGTAGGTGGCATCGGCCGGTACGGCCCGGTCGCTGCGCTTCTCGACGATGGTGATCGAGTTCGCGGCGGACACCCCTCGACTGAGGGCGCGCTGCTTCAGGTCGATGGTGTAGAGGTCGCTGCCCGAGGCATCCCCGGGCCGGCAGCCGCCGCCATTGAGCTTGCCGTCCGCGGTGGTGGGCGGGTCCGCCTTGACGTAGCGGAAGCGGAGCTCTCGGGCCTGGATGGCGTTGGCGTCGCTGATGTTGTTCAGCGTGTAGATGGTGGTGTTGGCCGACCAGGACCCGTCCTGGCCAAGTGTGGTCCCGCCGACAGCCGTGAGGGAGGGCACGCGTGGGCGGTAGTCAGGTCCTGCCAGGTTGATGCCTCCGAGCACGTCAATCCGCCTGTCCTTGCTGAACAGGATCCAGGGAGTGTTGATGTTGTCGACGAAGCGCATGCCGGTCTTGGCGCACAGCGTCTGCTCACCGCGACCGGCCGTGTCGAACGCGAGCGTGCTGTCGTAGCGCTGCCAGGCCGTGGTGGGGTTCGAGTCGCCCCTCTGCGACGAGAGTCCGATCTCGGTCTTGCCGCGCTCAACCATGAGCGACCACTTCGATCCATCTGCCCCCGTGAACTCCTGGATGCGCGGAGGGGAGGTGACACTCCAGTTGATGCCGGAGAGGCTGGCATTGCGGTAGCTGCGTCCGGTAGGAAGGGCCTTCGGGCACGACTTCCCAGTCGGGACCCACGTCCACATCACAAAGGCCTGAGCGGAGTAGCCGCACGCGGGCGAGGTGTTGGTTCCCTCGCAGCGGTAGGTGCTCGGGAAGTTGTAGACGCCCGCAGGCAGCTGGTAGCTCAGGGGGACTCGGGAGAGGGTGCCCGTCCGGCTCTCCGGCACGGATGTCTGGCGAGGCTGCGCGGTGTCGAGCAGGTAGCCCGGCTCGCAGGCCCTCAGCTCGAGTGTCAGGGAGTTGGTCCGACGCACCTGCTGGGTGACTCGACATCCATTCACGCTGGGCGACGTGGGGAGCGGCTCGGCACTGTAGTCCGTCCCGATGCTCTCCTCGGCGTCATTGACGGCCAGGGCGGGGGTGGCGGTTGACAGCAGGCCCAGGGCCAGGCTGGCCCCGAGTCCCAGAAGGACTCCGCGGCGACGTCGCCCGGTGGTCGTGAATCGTGACATGTCCTGCCTGCCTCTCTGGAACCCGCTCGGGTGGCCCGTGCCCACCAGCCTGCCCTGATTCGGGCGGGAGTCCGTCGACATTCCCGATTATGGGGTCCCAGCACCCCGGGAACTGCCAGAAGCTCACCAGCCGCGCTCGCGCCACTCCTCTAGGTGTGGGCGCTCGGCCCCGATCGTGGTGTCGTTCCCGTGGCCGGGGTAGACCCAGGTCTCGTCGGGCAGCCGATCGAACAGCCGCGTGACGACATCGCCGTAGAGCGAGTCGAAGGCCTCGGGATCATTTGTCTTGCCCACGCCGCCCGGGAAGAGGCAGTCACCGGTGATCAGGTGCGGTGGGCCATCGGGGTCGTCGTAGAGCAGGGCGATGGAGCCCGGGGTGTGGCCCACGAGGTGGATGGCCTCGAGGCGGCAGTCGCCGACGGCGATCGACTCGCCGTCGCGGATCACAACGTCGGTGGGCACCTCGATGCCCGCCATGTCGTCCACGTGGGCCGCGGTGGGGGCCCCGGTGAGGTCCTTCACCTCCTGCAGGGCCTGCCAGTGGTCCCGGTGGCGATGGGTCGTGACGATGAGGGAGATGCCCTCGGGGCCTATGAGGTCCATGAGGCGCCCGGGCTCGGCTGCGGCATCCACGAGGACCTGAGCCCCGGTGTCCCGACAGCGGAGCAGATAGGCGTTGTTGTCGTAGGGACCGACGGCCACCTTGCTGATGATCAGGCGGCCGAGGTCGTGCACGTCCGCCGGACCGCCGACGGTCACTCGTCCGTTATACATTCATCCCTCCGATCAATGGCAAGACCCTAATGCGGAAGTGGGAGCGGTGGGCGAGCGGCTTGTGGTGCGGGGTGCCCGTGAGCACAACCTCAAGAACGTCTCGCTCGACCTTCCGCGTGACGCGCTGATCGTCTTCACCGGCCTGTCCGGGTCGGGCAAGTCCTCGCTGGCCTTCGACACGATCTTCGCGGAGGGCCAGCGCCGGTACGTGGAGAGCCTGTCGTCCTACGCACGCCAGTTCCTCGGGCAGATGGACAAGCCTGACGTCGACTTCATCGAGGGGCTCTCGCCCGCCGTCTCCATCGACCAGAAGTCCACGTCGCGCAACCCCCGCTCGACCGTGGGGACGATCACCGAGGTCTACGACTACCTGCGCCTGCTGTTCGCGCGCATCGGCATTCCGCACTGCCCGATCTGCGGGTCGGTCATCGCGCGCCAGACACCGCAGCAGATCGTCGACCAGGTGCTCGCCCTCGAGGAGGGCACGCGCTTCCAGGTGCTGGCCCCTGTGGTGCGGGAGCGCAAGGGGGAGTACGTCGACCTGTTCCGCCAGCTGCAGTCACAGGGCTACTCCCGGGCCCGCGTCGACGGAGTGGTCATCGCGCTGGAGAGCCCGCCCGCGCTGAAGAAGCAGGAGAAGCACACCATCGAGGTCGTCGTGGACCGCCTCGTGGTCAAGGCGAGTTCCCGTCGGCGCCTCACGGATTCCGTCGAGACGGCACTGGGCCTGTCGGGCGGACTCGTCATCCTCGAGTTCGTCGACCTGCCCGAGTCCGACCCCGACCGCGAGCGGACCTTCAGCGAGCACCTCGCCTGCACCACCGACGGGCTGTCGTTCGAGGAGCTCGAGCCGCGATCCTTCTCGTTCAACTCGCCCTTCGGTGCCTGTCCCGAGTGCACGGGCCTGGGCACGCGGCGCGAGGTGGATCCCGCGCTCGTGGTGCCCGATGAGGACCTCTCGCTCGCAGAGGGGGCCCTGGCGCCGTGGTCGCGAGGCCAGGTGTCGGACTACTTCGCCCGGCTGCTCGAGGCGATGTGCGACGAGCTCGGCATCGACATGGACACCCCGTGGAAGCGCCTGCCGGCCAAGGCGCGTCAGGCCCTCCTGCACGGGCATCCCACCGAGATCCACGTGCGCTATCGCAACCGCTACGGACGCCAGCGGTCGTACCACACGGCGTACGAGGGCGTGGTGCCGTTCGTGCAGCGCCGTCACTCCGAGGCGGACACCGACGCCACGCGCGAGCGCTTCGAGGGCTTCATGCGCGAGGTGCCGTGCCCGGCCTGCGGAGGCGCGCGCCTGAAGCCGCTGTCACTCGCCGTCACCGTCTCCGATCACTCCATCGCCGACATCGCGGCACTCCCGATCGGCGAGGCGGCCGAGCTGCTGGCCCGCCTGAAGCTTTCCAAGCGCGACGCGACGATCGCCAGTCGCGTGCTGAAGGAGGTCAACGAACGCCTCGCCTTCCTCGTGGACGTCGGCCTGCACTACCTGTCGCTCGACCGCGGTGCAGCGACCCTGGCCGGTGGAGAGGCGCAGCGCATCCGCCTCGCCACGCAGATCGGGTCGGGCCTCGTCGGCGTCCTGTACGTCCTCGACGAGCCGAGCATCGGCCTGCACCAGCGCGACAACCGCAGGCTCATCGAGACCCTCGTGCGCCTGCGGGACCTCGGGAACACCCTCATCGTCGTCGAGCACGACGAGGACACCATCGAGTCGGCCGACTGGGTCGTGGACATCGGGCCCGGAGCGGGGGAGCACGGTGGCGAGGTCGTCGTGAGCGGGCCGGTGGCCGAGCTCATGGCCCATCCGTCGTCCATCACCGGCCAGTACCTGAGCGGCGTCCGGAGCATCGACGTGCCGCCGATCAGGCGCCCGCAGGAGGGACGAGCGCTCACGGTGCACGGGGCGCGCGAGCACAACCTGCAGGACGTCACCGTCTCGTTCCCGCTCGGCAATCTCGTTGCCGTCACGGGGGTCAGCGGGTCGGGCAAGTCCACGCTCGTCAATGACGTGCTCTTCAACGTGCTGGCCCGCGATCTCAACGGAGCGCGGACGGTACCGGGGCGCCACAAGCGCGTGACCGGCCTGGAGCACGTCGACAAGGTGGTGCACGTCGACCAGAGCCCCATCGGGCGCACGCCGCGGAGCAATCCGGCCACCTACACCGGCGTCTTCGACCACATCCGGCGACTCTTCGCCGAGACCACCGAGGCCAAGGTGCGCGGCTACCTGCAGGGCCGCTTCTCGTTCAACGTCAAGGGTGGTCGCTGCGAGGCGTGTGCCGGCGACGGCACCATCAAGATCGAGATGAACTTCCTGCCCGACGTCTACGTGCCGTGCGAGGTGTGCCACGGGGCGCGGTACAACCGCGAGACCCTCGAGGTGCACTACAAGGGCCGGACCATCGCCGAGGTCCTCGACATGCCCATCGAGGAGGCACTCGATTTCTTCGCCGCGATCCCCGCGATCGCGCGGCACCTGTCGACACTCGTCGACGTGGGCCTGGGGTACGTGCGCATGGGTCAGTCGGCGCCCACCCTCTCCGGGGGCGAGGCGCAGCGGGTCAAGCTGGCGGCCGAGCTGCAGAAGCGGTCGACCGGCCGGACGGTGTACGTCCTCGACGAGCCGACAACCGGGCTGCACTTCGAGGACATCCGCAAGCTCCTCGGCGTGCTCACCAGCCTGGTCGACAAGGGCAACTCCGTCATCGTCATCGAGCACAACCTCGACGTGATCAAGACGGCCGACTGGATCATCGACATGGGCCCGGAGGGCGGCTCGGGGGGAGGGAGGGTCGTCGCCGAGGGCACACCGGAGCAGGTGGCGGCCGCCCGTGGCAGCCACACGGGTGCGTTCCTCGCGCCCCTGCTGACGGAGGGTCGCTCCGCTGGCGGACGACGCCGGGTTCGGTAGCGTGCAAGCACCAACGGAGGGAGAGACCATGAGCATCGACAGGCGGACCGTCCTGGTGGCGGGGGGCACCATCGCGGCAGCCGGTGTCCTTGCGGCGTGCAGTTCCTCCGAGGAGGCCGCGGCACCCGCGGCCTCGGCTGAGCCCGCGCCCGCTGCCGGTGGGGAGGCTCCATCCGCCGGCGCTGCACCGGCAGCCGCCGCGCTCGTCGCCGTCGCGGACATCCCCGTGGGCAGTGGCGTGATCATCCCCGAGCCGCCGGTGGTGGTCACCCAGCCGGCCGAGGGAGACTTCCGGGCCTTCACCGCGATCTGCCCGCACCAGGGCTGCCTGGTGTCGGAGGTCGCCGACAACGAGATCCTGTGCGCGTGCCACGGGTCGCTCTTCTCCGCGGTCGACGGTGCTGTGCTTGAGGGGCCGGCGCGCGAGGGCCTCACGCCGGAGGAGATCGTCGTCGACGACGCCGGCGGCATCTCCCTGGCCTGATCCGGCCGCACCCCGATGGCGGACCCCAGCTCCTACCGACCCGCACCGGGGGAGATCCCGACCGAGCCCGGCGTCTACCGCTTCCGGGATGCCCACGGCCGCGTCATCTACGTGGGCAAGGCGCGCAACCTGCGATCGCGGCTGAACTCGTACTTCGCCGACCTCGACTCCCTGCACCCGCGCACGCGCTCCATGGTGACGTCGGCGTCATCGGTCGACTGGGTCGTCGTCGGCAACGAGGTGGAGGCCCTGTCGCTTGAGTACGCGTGGATCAAGGAGCACGATCCGCGTTTCAACGTCAAGTACCGCGATGACAAGAGCTACCCCTACCTCGCCGTGACCGTGGGTGAGGAGTTCCCGCGGGCGGCTGTCGTGCGCGAGGCCAAGCGGCGTGGCTCCCGCTACTTCGGTCCCTATGCGCATGCCTGGGCGATCCGCGAGACCCTAGACGAGCTGATCCGCGTCTTCCCGGTGCGAACCTGCCGAGATGGCGTCTTTCGACGCGCGGCCCAGGTGGGGCGTCCCTGTCTGCTCGGGTACATCGACAAGTGCAGCGCGCCATGCGTGGGCCGTGTCGATGCCGAGGAGTATCGAACGCACGTCGACGACCTGTGCGCGTTCCTCAGTGGCACCCAGGAGCCGTACATCCGCGGACTCGAGCGGCGGATGCGCGAGGCCGCAGAGCGGCAGGACTACGAGGAGGCCGGACGCCTGCGCGACAGGTGGCAGGCGCTGAGCAGGGCGCTGGAGCGCAACACCGTCGTCTTCGACGACCGGACGGATGCCGACGTCATCGGCCTGCACGAGGACGAACTCCAGGTTGCCGTGCAGGTCTTCCACGTGCGCGGGGGCCGGATCGTCGGCGAGCGCGGCCTCGTGATCGAGAAGGCGGAGGAGCTCAGCTCGGCCGGATATGCCGAGCGTGCCCTCCAGCGGGTGTATGCCGACGCGCAGGTCACGATGCCTGCACGCGAGGTGCTGGTCTCGGTGCAGCTCGACGATCCGGCCACCGTGGGCGCGTGGCTGTCCGGCCTGCGCGAGGCCAAGGTCGCCGTCCGCATGCCCCAGCGTGGCGACAAGCGGGCACTCATGGCCACCGCGGTCGAGAACGCGGCCAACCTGCTGGCACGCCATTCCCTGCGCCGCGCAGCCGACCTCACCTCGCGCAGTCGGGCGCTCCAGGAGCTGCAGGACGCCCTCGGGCTCGTCGAGCCACCGTTGCGCATCGAGTGCATCGACGTGTCGACGCTGCAGGGCCAGGACACCGTGGCTTCCCTCGTCGTCTTCGAGGACGGCCTTCCGCGGCCCAAGGAGTACCGGTCGTTCATCATCCGCACGCCCGGCGCGGATGACCTCACCGCGGTGGCCGAGGTTGTGAGCCGACGGTTCGCCCACGCGGAGGCCGCGCCGGATGCGGTCGCGCCGGACTCGGTCGTGCCGGACGAGCAGGCCACCGAGGCCTCCGGTCGGCCGAAGCGGTTCGCCTACCCACCGTCCCTCCTCGTCATCGACGGCGGCTCTCCGCAGGTGCGGGCCGCCCAGGATGCCCTGATGGCGTGCGGCATGGGTGAGCTCCCGGTGGTCGGCCTGGCCAAGCGCCTCGAGGAGGTCTGGCTGCCCGACGACGACGAGCCGGTCATCCTGCCGCGCACCAGTGAGGCGCTGTACCTGCTGCAGCGGGTGCGCGACGAGGCCCATCGCCGGGCGATCGGGCTGCACCGCACCCGACGTGGCCGACGTTCGACTGCGAGCATCCTCGACGGTGTGCCGGGTCTGGGTCCGACGCGAGCGCGCGCACTGCGCACGCACTTCGGCACGCTGAGCAGGCTGCGCGCAGCCACGCCGTCAGAACTGCAGCAGGCACCCGGCATCGGCCCGGCCCTCGCGGAAGCCGTCCACCGCGCACTGCATCCCGACGGCTCTGATGGCCCTGATGGGACATGATGGTGCTGTGACCGATCTCGAACCGCACTCGCTGCGCCTGGTGCTCGTCACGGGCATGTCGGGCGCGGGCCGTTCCACCGCCGCGCGCGCCATGGAGGACCTCGGCTGGTTCGTCATCGACAACATGCCCCCGTCGCTCATGGGGTCGGTGATCGACCTCGCCCGCCGCACACCGGACGTCGAGCGGGTCGCCGTGGTCGTGGACGCACGCGGTGGCGCCTTCTTCCGCGAACTCTCCGAGGCGATCCGCGCGCTGCCCAGCGAGGGCGTGGACCGTCGCACGATCTTCCTCGAGGCTTCCGACGAGGCGCTCGTCCGGCGCTACGAGAGCTCCCGTCGTCCGCACCCGCTGCAGGCGGGCCTGCGCATCGTCGACGGCCTCCAGGCGGAGCGGGGAATGCTGGCCGACCTGCGCGCGCAGGCCGACCTCGTGATCGACACCACGCACACCAACGTGCACGAGCTGCGCCGGCGGATCGAGGAGGCGTTCCCCGAGGACATGCCCCGCGGCGTGCTGTGCACAGTGCTGTCGTTCGGCTTCAAGTACGGGATCCCGGTGGACTCCGACATGGTCGCCGATGCCCGATTCCTGCCGAACCCCTACTGGGACGAGAATCTCCGGGCGCTGACCGGTCTGGACTCGGCCGTGTCGACCCAGGTACTGGCCCATGAGGGTGCCGATGATTTCGTGCGGACCTACGCGGAACTGGTGCGCATCGTGTGCCGCGGGTACCTCCGCGAGGGCAAGAAGTACGTCACCGTCGCGGTCGGGTGCACTGGCGGGCAGCACCGCAGCGTGGCGCTCGCAGCAGCCTTGGCCGAGCAGCTCGCCGCGAGCGACATCAGCACGCGGGTCCACCACCGCGACCTCGGGCGCGAGTGAGCGTGATCGCACGCAGTCATGCCCTCCCGACTTCCTCGGGGCGGGCCGTCGTCGCGCTCGGGGGCGGCCATGGGCTGGCCTCATCGCTCTCGGCGCTGCGTCGCGTCACCGATCGGCTCACTGCTGTCGTCGGCGTCGCCGACGACGGGGGATCCAGCGGCCGACTGCGCGAGGAGTTCGGCGTGCTGCCACCGGGCGACCTGCGCATGGCACTGGCGGCGCTGTGCGGCGATGACTCCTGGGGCCGGACGTGGGAGCGCGTGGTCCAGCACCGCTTCGGCGGCTCCGGCGAACTGGCCGGGCACTCGGTCGGGAACCTGCTCATCACAGCCCTGTGGGAGCAGACGGGTGATCCCGTGACGGGACTGGACTGGGTCGCGGCGCTGCTGGGCGCCAACGGGCGCGTGCTGCCCTGCACCACCGTGCCCCTCACCATCGTCGCTGAGGTGCTTGGGCATGACCCGAGCGAGCCGGACCGGGTGCAGGAGGTTCGCGGCCAGGTGGCCGTCGCGACGACCCCGGGCGACGTGCTGCACATCGCCCTCGACCCGCCAGCGCCTCCCGCCTGCCCCGAGGCACTGCGCGCAGTGCGGGAGGCCGATGCGGTCGTCCTCGGCCCGGGCTCGTGGTACACGTCCGTCATGCCCCACCTGGTGATCCCCGAACTGTCGCGCGCGATCACCGAGAGCCCGGCACGGCGCATCGTGGTGCTGAACCTCAACCCGCAGGTCGGCGAGACGACGGGGTTTGCTGCGCACACCTACCTCGACGTGCTCTACAACTACCTTCCGGACCTGCGGATCGACGTGGTGATCGCCGATCGACGCCACGTCGAGGACGTTGCTGCCCTGCGTCGCTCGTGTGCAGATCTGGGGGCCGAGTCGTTCCTGATGGACGTGAGCCGGGCCAGCGGTGGACGACCCGGTGAGCATGACCCACAGCGGCTCGCGGTCGCCTTCGATACGGTGCTGGCCTAGGCCAGGGGATCAGGGAAGCGGGATGGGGCGAACGCGATGGCGATGACGGCGGCGGTGAAGGACGAGCTCAGCCGCGTCGAGGTGACCAAGACCTGCTGCCGCAAGGCCGAGGTGTCGACCATCCTGCGGTTCGCGGGCGGCCTGCACATCGTCAGCGGTCACATCGTCATCGAGGCTGAGCTCGACACCGGCGCCGCGGCGCGCCGCCTCCGCAAGGACATCTTCGAGGTCTACGGCCATGCCTCCGACATCGCGATGGTCCAGGGGGGTGGTATCCGCAAGGGGTCGCGCTACCTGGTGAGGGTCGTCGAGGGTGGCGAGGCTCTGGCGCGCCAGACCGGGATCGTCGACGGCAGCGGGCGCCCGGTCCGGGGCCTGCCACCGGCGATCGTGTCCGGCGGGGTGTGCGACGTGGAGTCCTCCTGGCGCGGAGCGTTCCTGGCCCACGGGTCGCTGACCGAGCCGGGCCGCTCGTCGTCCCTGGAGATCACCAGCCCGGGCCCGGAGGCGGCCCTCGCCCTCGTGGGGGCAGCCCGGCGCCTGGGCATCGGTGCCAAGTCCCGCGAGGTGCGTGGCGTGGACCGGGTCGTCATTCGCGACGGCGATGCCATCGGGGCGATGCTCACCAGGCTGGGGGCCCACGAGTCGGTGCTGGCCTGGGAGGAGCGCCGCATGCGCCGGGAGGTCCGCGCCACGGCGAACCGGCTGGCGAACTTCGACGACGCGAACCTGCGGCGCTCGGCCCGTGCCGCCGTTGCCGCAGGCGCCCGCGTGCAGCGGGCCATGGAGATCCTCGGCGACGAGGTTCCCGAGCATCTGCTGAGTGCCGGACGCCTGCGTCTGGAGCACCAGCAGGCGAGCCTGGAGGAGCTCGGGGGCCTCGCCGACCCCCCGATGACCAAGGACGCGATCGCGGGGCGCATCCGGCGGCTGCTGGCCCTGGCAGACAAGCGCGCGGCCGAGTTGGGGATCCCGGACACCGAGTCGGCCCTGGGCCCGGATCTCCTGCTGCCGTGACCAGCCCGGTCGGGGAGGCGATCGACTGCGTCTACGCGACCAGCGGCTGGGGCGTGCACGACGAGCGATGGGTGGCCGGCCTGCTCGAACTCGGGCGGTCACCCTACGTCGTTTCCCTGGGACGCGACGCGGCTGATGCGCTCGAGCTTCGGGAGCAGGTCGCCGCAGCCGCAGCCGGACGGCATCCGGTGCTCGCCGGCCCGCTGGACACCGTCACCTCGAGCCTGCTTGGGATCGACGCGCCGGTCGTGGGCCTGTCGTGGGGCTACGACCTGACGCAGGCCGCGGAGAGGGGCGATGACGTCACGTGGCTCGCGGGGCTCGCGGGCCTCGTCGTCGACTCGACATGGAACCAGCGCATCGCGATCGACGCGGGGGTCGACCCCGCTGCGCTGACGTACCTGCCGTGGGGCGTCGACCTCGGCACGTTCGCCTACCACGGGCCGTGGATCGATGCCTTCCTGCTCGGCGTGCCCCCGCATGCGCCGCTGGTCGTCTCGCTGCGCGCGCACGAGCCGATCTACCGGGTCGACGACATCGTCCGCGCCTTCGCCGCCGTCCCGCGCCGACCGGATGTGCACGAGGACTACCCGGACCCCTACCTGATCATCGGCCATGAGGGGTCTCAGACGCCGATGCTGCAGGAGCTCGCTGGCGACCTGGGCGTCCTGGACCGGGTCAGGTTCATCGGCCGGGTCGAGGAGGCGCTGCTGGTGCCGCTCCTCGGGCGGGCCGCCTGCTACGTCTCGGCCTCGCAGGTGGACGGCACGTCGGTGACTCTGCTGCAGGCCATGGCGTGCGGCACTCCGGTGGTGGTGAGCGCCACCCCGGGGAACCTCGACTGGGTCGTCGAGGGCCGGACCGGATTCACCTTCCCGACGGGTGATGTCGACGCGCTGGCCGACGTGCTCGTCCACGTCACGGCCCGGTACCCCCTGGCGGTCGTCGAGGAGGCCCGGCGCCAGGTCGAACTGCGGGCCGACTGGCATGCGAACCTCCCGCGCCTGCGCAGCGCCCTCGCCGCGGCAGCCGGTCGGTCCCGCCGCGGCTGACGCGATTCACCGTCGCCTGACGGCGGATCGCGAGGGGCGGCCCACTAGGATCGTGGCATTCACCCACACGTACCCGAGCCCCACAAGGGCTTATCGGCATGGAGGAGCACCCAGTGACTGTGAAGGTCGGCATCAACGGATTCGGCCGCATCGGCCGCAACTTCTTCAGGGCCGTGCTGGCCAGCGGAGCCGACATCGAGATTGTCGGCATCAACGACCTGACCGACACCGCCACGCTCGCCCACCTGCTGAAGTACGACAGCATCCTCGGCCGTCTCGACCGCGATGCGGTCGCGGGCGAGGGCGAGATCGTGGTCGGTGGCAAGGCGATCCCGGTGTTCGCCGAGCGCGATCCGGCGGCCCTGCCGTGGGCGAAGGTCGGTGCCGACATCGTCGTCGAGTCAACCGGGTTCTTCACCGACGCGAAGGATGCCGGGAAGCACGTGACCGCCGGCGCGAAGAAGGTCATCATTTCGGCGCCCGCCAAGGGCGAGGACATCACGATCGTGATGGGCGTCAACGACAAGGACTACGACCCCGCCATCCACACGATCATCTCGAACGCGTCCTGCACGACGAACTGCCTTGCGCCGATGGCGAAGGTCATCGACGATGCCTTCGGGATCGAGCGCGGGCTGATGACCACCATCCACGCCTACACGAACGACCAGAGCATCCTCGACTTCCCGCACAAGGACCTGCGTCGGGCCCGCGCTGCTGCCGTGAACATGATCCCGACGAGCACCGGCGCGGCGAAGGCCATCGGCCTGGTGATGCCGCAGTTGAAGGGACGCCTCGACGGCTACGCGATGCGCGTCCCCGTCCCCACCGGCTCGGCGACCGACCTCACGGTCGAGCTGCGCACGGCGGCCACCAAGGAGGAGATCAACGCTGCGGTGAAGGCGGCTGCGGAGGGCCCGCTGCGCGGGATCCTCGTCTACACCGAGGACCCGATCGTCTCGACCGACATCGTCACCGACCCCGCGTCGTGCACGTTCGATGCGCTCATGACCAACGCGAACGGGAACATGGCGAAGGTCCTCGGCTGGTACGACAACGAGTGGGGCTACAGCAACCGCCTCGTCGACCTCGTCGACCTCGTCGGCGCGAAGCTGTAGGCCCGCGCATGAAGTCCCTCGACGACCTCGAGGTCGCCGGGCGCACGGTGCTGGTCCGCGCGGACTTCAACGTCCCCCTCGCCGAGGGGCCGGGAGGCGCTCGCGTCATCACGGACGACGGCCGGATCCGGGCCGCCCTGCCCACGCTGTCCGACCTGCGTGCCCAGGGGGCCCGCGTGGTCATCGCAGCGCACCTGGGGCGGGCCAAGGGTGAGCGCGTGCCTGAACTGAGCCTGGCACCCGTCGCCGCCCGGCTCGGTGAGCTCCTGGGCACCTCGGTGGCGCTCGTCGACCTGGCCGATGCGCCCACCGTGGTCGCAGGCATGGCCGCCGGGGACGTCGTGCTCCTGGAGAACATCCGCTTCGATGCGCGCGAGACCAGCAAGGTCGACGCCGAGCGACAGGCGCTCGCTGCGGAGCTGGCGGCGCTCGCCGATGTGTACGTCTCCGATGGGTTCGGCGTGGTGCATCGCAACCAGGCCTCTGTGACCGACGTCGCACGGCTGCGCCCGAATGCGGCGGGCCGCCTCGTCCATCGCGAGGCATCGGTGTTCGGCGGCATCATGGCCGATCCGGCCCGGCCCTTCGTCGTCGTCCTCGGCGGCTCCAAGGTGAGCGACAAGCTCGGGGTGATCGGCAACCTCATTCCGCGCGTCGACCGCCTGCTCATCGGCGGTGGGATGGCCTACACCTTCCTCGCCGCCCAGGGCCACGCCGTCGGCGCCTCGCTCCTTGAGGCCGATCAGATCCCCACAGTGCAGGGCTTCCTGGAGCAGGCGCGCGAGCGCGGGGTGGAGGTGCTCGTCCCCGAGGATGTCGTGATCGCCGACCGCTTCGCCGCCGACGCGCAGACGGCCGTGGTGGGCGCCGACGCGATCCCCGACGGATGGATGGGACTGGACATCGGGCCGGCTACGCAGGAGCTGTTCGCGTCGCGGATCGCGGACGCGGGCACCGTGGTGTGGAACGGGCCCATGGGCGTCTTCGAAATGACTCCGTTCGCCGCGGGCACCCTCGCGGTCGCGCGCGCGATGGCCGCCTCGGGGGCGGTCACCGTGATCGGGGGAGGGGACTCCGCTGCGGCGGTGCGCCTGCTGGATGTCGACGAGTCCGCCTTCACGCACATCAGCACCGGTGGCGGTGCCAGCCTGGAGTTCCTGGAGGGCAGGACGCTGCCGGGGCTCGCCGTTCTCGAGGAGGGACCCTGATGTCGCACGACCGCAAGCCGCTGATGGCGGGCAACTGGAAGATGAACCTGAACCACCTCGAGGCCATTGCGCTGGTGCAGAAACTGGCCTTCGCCCTCAATGATGCGGACTTCGCCGCTGTCGAGGTCGCGGTGCTGCCGCCGTTCACCGACATCCGCTCGGTCCAGACCCTCATCGACGGCGATCGCTACGACATCCTGTACGGCGCGCAGGACATCGCGGTGAAGGACTCGGGCGCATATACGGGCCAGGTCAGCGGGCCGATGCTGGAGAAGCTCGGGTGCACCTTCGTGGCCGTCGGGCACAGTGAGCGCCGCGAGCACAACGGCGAGACCGACGAGGTCGTGAACGACAAGGTCAAGGCCGCCCTGCGCAACAACGTGATCCCGATCGTCTGCATGGGCGAGGGCCTGGAGGTGCGCAGAGCGGGGGAGCAGGTCGAGTTCGTCCTCGCACAGCTCGATGCTGACCTCGACGGGCTTTCGGCCGAGCAGGTCGCCGGGCTCGTCATCGCCTACGAGCCGGTCTGGGCCATCGGCACCGGTGAGGTCGCCACGCCGGAGGACGCCCAGGAGGTGTGCGCGGCGATCCGTTCACGCGTCCGTGAGACCTTCGGAGCGAGCGCAGCAGGGCAGGTGCGGGTCCTGTACGGCGGGTCGGTCAAGGCCTCGAACGTCGCCGGGATCATGGCCCAGCCCGACGTCGACGGTGCCCTCGTCGGCGGCGCCAGCCTCGATCCGGACGAGTTCGTGGGGATCGTGCGCTACCGCCTGCACCCGGCCGAGTCCGTCGCCTAGGCCTGTGACTATTCTCTACAGGTCACCCGGCCATTCCCGACCGTCCCGGAGCCAGCCATGATCACCGCCTTGACGATCGCTCTGGCAGTGATCCTGGTGATCACCAGCGTGCTGCTGGTCGTGCTCATCCTGCTTCACCGGGGCAAGGGCGGCGGCCTGTCCGATCTGTTCGGCGGTGGCGTGAGCTCATCCGTCGGCGGGTCGTCGGTGGCGGAGAAGAACCTCGACCGGCTCACCGTCGGCATCGGGCTGGTGTGGGCAGCAAGCATCGTCGCCGTGGGCCTGCTCGTGAGCACGGCCTGACGAGCGGCCGGACAGGAGAGTCAGCATGGCTGGTGGCAGTGCGATCCGGGGCAGCCGCGTCGGGGCCGGGCCGATGGGCGAGGCCGAGCGCGGGGAGTCCGCACCACGGGTGTGGGTGTCCTTCTGGTGCGCGCGCGGCCACGAGAGCCGGCCGAGCTTCGCGGCGGACGCCGCGGCGCCCGAGGAGTGGGACTGTCCCCGCTGCGGCCTGCCGGCCGGTCCGGACCAGGAGAACCCTCCGGCCCCGCCGAAGATCGAGCCCTACAAGACCCACCTGGCCTACGTGAAGGAGCGTCGCTCCGACAAGGACGGTGCCGCGATCCTCGACGAGGCACTGGCCAAGCTCCGCGGCGAGGCCTGACACCGGCCTGGCGAGCCTGCCTCAGGCCGAAGGCCTGGCGAACCATCCTCAGGCCGACGGCCTGCCCAGGTCCGAGGGCAGTTGCCCAGCGGCCCCGTCATCCACGAGCACCAAGGTCCGGCGCCGGCCCCGCGCCCCGGCAGCAGGCACCTGCCATGGCCCCGCCCCCGGGGTGAGCGCCAGCCGCACGGCCCTCGCCTTCTCCGTCCCGGCGGCCAGCAGCCACACCTCCTGAGCCGACCGGATGGTCGGCAGGGTGAGGGTGATGCGCAGCGGCGGAGGCTTGGGCGATCCGTGCACTCCGGCGACCCACCGCGTGTCGTGCACCGCCGGCAGCTCCGGGAACAGCGAGGCCACATGGCCGTCCGGACCCACGCCGAGCATCAGGATGTCCATCGACGGCACCGCCTCACCGGGCCGCGCCCAGGCCAGCAGCTCCCGTGTGTACTCTGCGGCCCCCGTGTCGACGTCGGCACAGGAGTCGGAGCTGGGCATCGCGTGGACGTGATCCGGCCGCACGGCCACATGGTCGAGGAGGGCGCGCCGGGCGGCGGTCTCGTTGCGCTCGGGGTCGTCGCGAGGCAGGAATCGCTCGTCGCCCCACCACACGTGCACCCGGCCCCAGTCGACGGCGTCCGCGCCGGGTCGCTCCGCGATGGCGGCGAGCGACGCCGTCCCGATCCCGCCGCCGGTGAGACACACGTGGGCGGTGCCTGCATCGGCGATGCGCTGGACGAGCGTGGTGATGGTGCGTGCGGCGACGTCCTCGGCCAGGTCCTGTGAGGTCGGGTGCCGCAGGACATCCACGATCACGGCAGGTCCAGGTGGGCCAGCACCGTCCCGTAGACCTCGTCCGGATCCAGCCGCCGCAGTTCCTCCGAGAGCAGGCCCGACAGACCGCGCCTGTGCATGGCGATCCGGGCGGGAGCGACACCAGGGCGCTCCAGCACGGCGGTCTCGCCCTCGGGCCTGCTGATCGTGATGTCCCCGCTCGCCGTCACCAGCCGCGTCTCGGTGATGCCCGGGCCCGACGAGTCGTGGAGCCCGACGGGCACCTTCAGTGCGCGGGCGAGCCAGGCCTGCAGCAGCAGGGCGCTGGGATTGTCCGGTTCGGCGGCGACACTCGCCTCGACGATGCGCGCAGTCGGCTGGTCCAGCGCGGCCGCGAGGGCCGAGCGCCAGGGCGTCAGCCGGGTCCAAGCGAGATCGGTGTCACCGGGCCGGTAGCCGGCCTTGCGGCGTGCCAGCTCGCGGTGGATGTCCTCCGCGGTCGCGGTGTCGGTGATGCGGCGCTGCGCGTGCCGCCCGATGGGATCGTCGACGGGCACGTCCGGCGGCTGCGAGGGCCAGAATGCGACGACGGGCGTGTCGGTGAGCAGCAGCGGGATGGCGACGGAGTTGGCGTGCTCGGCGAGCTCCCCGCGCAGGCGCAGGACCGCTACCTCACCGGGACCATCGTCACCGCCGACGGCGATCTCGGCATCGAGCCGTGGCGCATGCCGGCTCGGCCGGGGGATCAGCGTGACGATGCGCATTGGGTGCTGGCGCGCAGCAGCCACCGCCCCGGACGTCGCATCGGACTGGAACTCCTCGTCGCTGATGATCAGCAGGGTGAGGACCATCCCGGTGGCGGGTGAGCCATTGCGGTGCCGCTCCTCGGCGATCGCCGCAGCGACCGCGCCCCCGCTGGTGTCGTCGAGCCGGATCATGGCCGCCGCCAGGTGCGGCCGTCGCGGGCGATCATGTCGTACGACGAAGCAGGGCCCCAACCACCGGAGGCGTACTGCTCGGGCTCGCCGCGAGAGGACCAGTGGTCGAGGACCGGGTCCAGGATCCGCCACCCCAGCTCGACCTCCTCATGGCGCGGGAACAGCGGCGGATCGCCGAGGAGCACGTCGAGGATCAGCCGCTCGTAGGCCTCGGGACTGGTGTCGACGAACGAGTCGCCGTACTGGAAGTCCATCGTCACGTCGCGTACCTGGATGGACGTGGTGTCCGGCACCTTCGAGCCGAACCGCACGGTGATGCCCTCGTCGGGCTGGATGCGGAACACGAACGCGTTCTGGCTGAGCTCCTGGACGGCCGTCCGGGCGAAGGGCAGGTGGGGCGCACGCTTGAAGACGACCGCGACCTCGGTCACGCGGCGGCCCAGACGCTTGCCGGTGCGCAGGTAGAACGGCACCCCGGCCCAGCGGCGATTGTCGACGTCGAGGCGCATCGCCGCGTAGGTCTCCGTCGTGCTGGTACGCGAGATCCCCTCCTCCTCGAGGAAGCCGAGAACGGGCACTCCGCCCTGCCAGCCGTGCGCGTACTGCCCGCGGCTGGTGTGCTTGCCGATGTCGCGCGGCAGTCGCACCGCGCGCAGTGCCTTCTCCTTCTCGATCCGCACGTCGTCGGGGGAGAAGGAGAGCGGCTCCTCCATGGCAGTCAGGGCGAGCAGCTGGAGCAGGTGGTTCTGGATGACGTCGCGTGCGGCCCCGATGCCGTCGTAGTAGCTCGCGCGACCGCCGATGCCGATGTCCTCGGCCATGGTGATCTGCACGTTGTCGACGTAGTTGCTGTTCCACAGTGGTTCGAACATCGCGTTGGCGAAGCGGACCGCGAGGATGTTCTGGACGGTCTCCTTGCCGAGGTAGTGGTCGATCCGGAACACCGATCCGGAGTCGAATACCTCGCCGACGATCCGGTTGAGCTCCTCCGCACTCCTGAGGTCGTGCCCGAAGGGCTTCTCGATGACGACCCGGCGCCACGAGCCGGGTGCGCTGTCGGCGAGGCCGGACGACTTCAGGTGCTGGCAGACGACGGGGAACAGCCCGGGTGGGATCGACAGGTAGAACGCGTGGTTGCCGCCCGTGCCTCGCGACTCGTCGAGGGCCTCGACGGTCTGCCGGAGGCGGAGGTAGGCCTCGGGGTCGGCTAGATCACCCTCGACGAACCGGATCCCGGCGGCGAGCTGCTGCCATACCTCCTCGCGGAACGGCGTCCGCGAGTGCTGGCGCACCGAGTCATGGACGACCTGAGCGAAGTCCTCGTCCTCCCAGTCGCGGCGCGCGAACCCCACCAGGGCGAATCCGGGGGGCAGGAGTCCGCGGTTGGCGAGGTCGTAGATGGCGGGCATGACCTTCTTGCGCGACAGGTCCCCGGTGACGCCGAACAGGACGACGCCGCACGGACCCGCCACGCGCGGCAGGCGCTGATCGTTGGGGCTGCGCAGCGGGTTCGCGTGCGCCGTGGCGGTCCGGGGCGGCATGTCAGCTGCCCGCGGCGGCCGCGACCGTGGACCGCAGCTGCTCCCACGAGGCGATGAACTTCTGGACGCCCTCGCTCTCGAGGGTCTCGCTGACCTCCTGGCGGGAGACGCCGAGGGCCTCAAGGCGTGACCAGATCGATCGGGCCTGCTGCTGAGTCCCGGTGACCGTGTCCTCGGGGACGGGACCGTCGTCGGCGACCGCGCGCAGGGTCGCCTCGGGCATGGTGTTCACGCAGTCGTCGACGACGAGCTCGTAGACATACCTCGTGGGTGCCATGGAAGGGTCCTTGACTCCGGTGGAGGCCCAGAGCGGGCGCTGGGCGCGGGCACCGGCGACGGCCAGTGCGCCCCAGGCGGGCGATGCGAGGGACTCCAGGTGGGCCTCCCAGACCAGGTGGCCCGTCGCGAGCGCTGCCTGCCCGAGCAGGTCGAGCGCCTCCGGGCTGCCCAGGCTCCTCAGGCGCGCGTCGACCTCGGTGTCGATGCGGCTGATGAAGAAGCTCGCCACGGACCGGATGGTTGCGATGTCGTGCCCACGGCTCTGGGCCAGTGCAAGCCCGGCCTCGTACGCCTCCACGACGGCGCGGTAGCGCTCGACCGAGAAGATCAGGGTGACGTTCACGCTGATGCCTGAGCCGATGACCTCGGTGATCGCGGGCAGGCCCTCGGGCGTTGCGGGGATCTTGATGAGGGCGTTCGGCCGCGCGACAAGGGCCCACAGGTCCTTCGCCTGGTCGATGGTCGCATGGGTCTCGTGCGCGAGACGCGGGTCGACCTCGATCGACACGCGGCCGTCGTCGTGCCCGGACTCCTCGAACAGCGGCAGGAACAGGTCGCAGGCGGCGCGCACGTCATCGGTGGTCAGGGCGCGGATGATGTCGTCGACATCCGCGCCTGCGCGGGCCAGCGCCGTGAGCTGCTCCGCGTAGGCATCGGCGCCCTCGGAGATCGCCTTGTCGAAGATCGACGGATTGGTCGTCACCCCCCGGACGCTGTCGACCTCGATCATGCGGCTCAGCTGGCCCGAGGTGATCCGGGTGCGGTCGAGGTCGTCGAGCCAGACGGACACACCCGCCGCGGTCAGTGCCGCGAGGTTGGGGTTCGGTGCGGAACTCATGTGGCCCCCAGGTTCTGGCGTTTCGGTGGGTGGTTCGGGTCAGGCGTCACGCTGAGCCGCGGAGATGGAGCCGCGCGCCGCCCGCACGATCGCGTCGACCGTGATGCCCGCCTCGCGAAAGAGCGTCGCCGGATCGGCACTCGCGCCGAAGTGGTCGATGCCGACGACCGCTCCATCGTCACCGACGTAGCGCCACCATCCGAGCGTGGCCCCCGCCTCGACAGACACGCGGGCGCGCACCGCTGGCGGAAGCACGGAGTCGCGGTAGGCGGAGTCCTGGGCCTCGAACCACTCCAGGCAGGGCAGGGAGACGACGCGGGCGCCGATCCCGTCGGCGGCCAGCTGCTCGGCGGCCTCGACCGCCAGGTGGACCTCCGAACCCGTGGCGATGAGCAGAACGTCGGGCTCGTCGGTGTCGCAGACGGTGTAGCCGCCGCGTGCGACCCCCCGGTGGACGGCCTCGGCGGGCGCCTCGAGCGTCGGCACGTTCTGCCGGGTCAGCACCAGCCCGGCCGGTCCCCGCTGGCGCAGGATCGCCGCCCATGCCGCTGCCGTCTCGTTGGCGTCGGCGGGCCGCACGATCGCCAGTCCGGGGATGGCGCGGAGTGCCCACAGGTGCTCCACGGGCTGGTGCGTCGGGCCATCCTCGCCCAGACCGATGGAGTCGTGCGTCCAGACGTATGTCACGGCCGTTCCCATGAGGGCCGACAGGCGCACAGCGCCGCGCATGTAGTCCGAGAAGACCAGGAAGGTCCCGCCGAAGGGCCTCGTGAGCCCGTGCAGGGCGATCCCGTTGAGGACCGCGCCCATCGCGTGCTCGCGCACGCCGAAGTGCACGACCCGACCGTAGGCAGAGGCATGCGGCGATGGATTGCCCGGGGGCAGGAAGCTCGGAGCCCCCTCGATCGTGGTGTTGTTGGACTCCGCGAGGTCGGCCGAGCCCCCCCACAGCTCCGGCATGACACCGGCAATGGCATTGAGGACCTCGCCGGAGGCCTTGCGCGTGGCCATCGAGCCCCCGTCGGGGAAAACGGGGAGGGCGCCAGCCAGGCCTTCGGGAACCTGGTGGGAGAGCAGCCGGTCCAGCAGCGTCGCACGGTCGGGATTGCTGCTGCGCCACTGGGCGAACGCGGCGTCCCACGTGCGGCGCGCGTCGTCGACCCGGTGACGGAGTCGCTGGCGGACGCGGTCGAGCAGGGCGGGATCGAAGGCGAAGCGTGCGTCGGGGTCCAGGCCCAACAGCTCCTTGGTGGCGCGGACCTCGTCGTCGCCGAGTGCCGACCCGTGCGACTTCGCGGTGTTCCGCGCATTCGGTGCGGGCCAGGCGATGGTCGTGCGGAGCTGGATGAGGGTGGGCCGATGCCGCTCGGCGACCGCGTGCCGGATTGCGTGGAACAGTGCGGGCACGTCGACGGATCCGTCCGGCAGTTGGTCGACCCGGTGCGTGGCCCACCCGTAGGCGCGGTAGCGCTCGCAGACGTCCTCGTCGAACGCCAGAGCGGTGTCGCCCTCAATCGAGATGTGGTTGTCGTCGTAGATGACGCACAGCTCGGAGAGCTTCTGCAGCCCGGCCAGCGACGAGGCCTCGGACGTGATGCCCTCCTCGAGGTCCCCGTCCCCGGCGATGGTCCATATTCGGTGGTCGAAGGGGCTCGTGCTCGGGGCCGCGTCCGGATCGAGCAGGCCGCGCTCGTACCGGGCCGCCATCGCCATGCCCACCGCCATCGAGAGCCCCTGGCCCAGGGGGCCGGTGGTCGCCTCGACGCCGACCGTGTGGCCGTGCTCCGGGTGACCCGGCGTGCGGCTTCCCGCGGTGCGGAAGGCCTCGAGGTCGGCCATGGTCAGGCCGTAGTCGGAGACGAAGAGCTGGCTGTACAGGGTCAGACTCGTGTGGCCTCCGGAGAGCACGAAGCGATCCCGCCCCAGCCAGTCCGGGTCGCGCGGATCGTGGCGCATGACCTTCTGGAAGAGCAGGTACGCGACCGGGGCGAGGCTCATGGCCGTGCCGGGATGCCCATTGCCGACCCGCTGGACCGCGTCGGCCGCAAGGGCGCGCAGGTAGTCGATCGCGCGATCGTCGTCGGCATTCCAGTCGAGGCCGTCCGGCAGGGCCGAATTGTCGTGCGACCGGGTCGTGGCTGACGTCATGCCACGACCCTAGCGAAAGCGGCGCCCGCGCAGAGGAGCGCGAGCGGAAGGTAGAGTGAACCGCCGGCATCCCGCCGGAATCCACGGCCCGGGCATCGGTCCGGGATCGCTGATCGGAGCCGGGTGGGCGTCGTCGTGCATCACGCTGAGCAGCCACCCATGTCTCGCCTTCGAGCCCACATCGCGCTGACCAAGCCGCGGATCGTCGAACTCCTGCTGGCGACAGCACTGCCCACCATGTTCCTTGCAGCCCAGGGGCTGCCGCCGCTCATCCCGACGATCGGCGTCCTCGTGGGCGGAACGCTCGCTGCGGCGTCGGCCAGCACGTTCAACAGCGTGTACGAGCGCGACATCGACGCGGTCATGCCCCGCACCTACCACCGCCCGGCGGTGCTCGGGGCCGTCTCGGTCCGGGCGGGCATCGTGCAGGGGATAGTGCTCGGCATCGTGAGCGCGGCCATTCTGTGGTGGACGGCCAATGCGCTGTCTGCGCTCCTCGCCGTCATCGCGATCGCGTTCTACGCCGTCGTCTACACGATGGTGCTCAAGCGGCGCACGGCGCAGAACATCGTGTGGGGCGGTGCAGCAGGCTGCATGCCCGTCCTCATCGCGTGGGCCGCCGTCACCGGGTCACTCACCTGGGCGCCGATCGTGCTGTTCCTGATCGTGTTCTTCTGGACCCCGCCCCACTACTGGCCGCTGGCGATGCGCTTTCGCGACGAGTACGCCGCGGCGGGCGTGCCGATGCTGCCGGTCGTGCGCACGGACCTGCAGGTCACGACGAGCATCCTGGGCTACTCCTGGGTGATGGTGGCGACCTCACTGGTGCTCATCCCGGTGGCCGGAATGGGCTGGGTCTACGGCGTGGGAGCGGTCGTCCTCGGCGCCGCATTCCTCGCTATGGCCTACGGACTCAGGCGTCAGGTCCGGCAGGGGGAGGGGGCGGTGACGGCGGCCGCGATGCGCCTGTTCCACGGGTCGATCACCTACCTGGCCCTGCTGTTCCTGCTCGTGGCACTGGACCCTTTCGTCCCCTAGCGCGGGCCCCGCGGTCAGCCACGCGTGCGCAGCGCGGCAGGCAGTGAGAGTGCCGTCACCCACACCAGCACCGCACCGATGACGTGCAGGGCGACGAGCACCTCGGGCAGTCCGGTGAAGTACTGCGTGTAGCCGATGACGCCCTGCAGGGCCGCGATGCCGAGGAGCAGCAAGGCACGTCGTCGCAGCAGTACGGGAGCGGCGCCGGTCGACGGCGAGCGCACGAGCGCGCACGAGACGAGCAGGCCGATCAGCAGGCCGAGGAACAGCAGCACGAGGTCGGCATG
The DNA here is from genome assembly GCA_017856385.1 of Actinomycetota bacterium. GTDB lineage: Bacteria > Actinomycetota > Actinomycetes > S36-B12 > S36-B12 > UBA10649. The sequence goes on along the minus strand of JAFMFD010000002.1, from coordinate 44,133 downwards.
CAGCCATGCGATCGTCCGGAAGTCGATCCCAAGCCGCTCTGCGCGGTCATCTCCGCTGTGCGGTCCCGCGCTGGTGACCAGGACGCCGAGCAGCACCACGGCACCCGTGACGGCGAGCAGCAGCCACGTGAGCGCCTGTACCGGCCGTGGCACGAGCTTCATCACCGGCTGGTCGCCCGGATCGCCGGAACGCACCACGAGCGCCATGGTGCCGGCGAGGATGGCCATGGACACCAGGAAGTGCGCGGCGACGGTGAGCGGGTGCAGCCCGGTGAGCACGGTGATGCCGCCGAGCACGGCCTGACCGAGGGTGCCGATCAGGGGGATCGCGGCGAGGATCACCAGAACGGGGCGAGCAGGCAGGCCCGCCCGTGCGCGTCGGCGGCGGTCGACCAGGGCGGCGACGATCGCCGCGATCGCAAGGACGAGCAGGGCGAAGGTCAGCAGGCGGTTGCCGAACTCCACGAACTTGGTCCACCCCTCGACCTGGGTCGAGGTGGGCGTGATCGAGCCCTCGACACACTCCGGCCAAGTGGGGCAGCCGAGCCCGGACTCGGTGAGGCGCACGATTGCGCCGGTGACGACGATGGCCCCCTGGGCGACCAGGTTCGCGATATAGATGCCGCGGACGGCTCGAGGAGTACGTCGATCGAGTCCACCGGCGCGGTCGGGTGCCAGCGCCGTGCTCACGTCACCAGCCTAGGCCCAGCGGAAGGACCTCGTCGCGACGAGCACGCCTGCGCCCGCCCACACCACGAGCACGAGGCAGGCGGCCGCGTCGGGCGAGCCGGTCACGAGTGCCGTGGTCAGGGCGTCGGACAGCGCGCCGCTGGGCAGGACGGAGGCGAGGGCGCCGAGTGCTCCGGGCAGCGAGGTGACCGGGATGACGACGCCGCCCAGCAGGAGGAGGACGAGGAAGATCCCGTTGGCGACCGCCAGGACGGCCTCGGCGCGCAGGGCGCCTGCGAGCGCCAGGCCCCACGGGACCCATGCCGCCACGCCCAGCACGAGCACGGGCACCGCCCATGCCGCACCCGGGCCCGGGCGCCAGCCGAGCACCACGGCGACGAGTACGACCACCACCGCTGACACGGCCGTCACGCCGACGGTCGCGAGCAGTTTCCCGGTGATCAGCTCGCGGATGGACAGGGGCGTCGTGCTCAGCAGTCGCAGGGCGCCGGACCGGCGCTCGAATGCCGTGGCGATGGCCAGTGACGTGAAGGCACTGCTGATGATCGAGACGGTGAGCACGGTGGCGAGCGACCGCGGCAGTCCTTCCGGCCCGCGACCCTGCGGGAAGAGATCGGTAAGGGTGAGCACGAGCAGAATCGTTACCGGGATGATGACCGTCAGCAGCAGCTGCTCGCCGTTGCGGAGCAGCAGGCGCATCTCCCATCCGGCCTGGGCGAGCGCGCGCTGCGCCGGCCGCTGCGCGGTCCGCCCGCTCACCGCGTGCCGCCTTCGTCGTCCGATGCCTGCTCGATGCCCGACGTCAGCTCGATGACGACCTCCTCGAGCGGTCGGCGCCCCCACCGGATGTCCTGACTCATGAGCCCCTGCCGTCCGCACCATGACGTGACGCGCGAGAGCACCTGCGGATCGACGGAGCCGGTGACGAGGTATCGACCCGCAGCCTGTTCCTCCACCGAGCACCCGAGAGGCAGGTCGGCGCGCAGCCCCGACAGGTCCATCGCGACCGGGCCGCGGAAGCGGATCAGGTCATCACCGGTGAGTTCAGCGACGCCGCCCGACGCGACCACGCGGCCCCCCGCCATGACGACGACGTGATCGGCGAGGCGCTCGACGTCGTCCAGCAGATGGGTGGTCAGCAGGACCGAGCACCCGGCCGCGACCTGGCTGCGGAGCAGGTCGTGGAAAGTCCGTCGCCCGGCGGGGTCCAGGCCCGTGGTGGGCTCGTCGAGGAAGACGAGCCGGGGCCGACCCACGAGCGCCGCCGCAGCAGCGACCCGCCGCTGCTCACCCCCGGACATCCGGCGCAGCGGCGTGCGCGTCCCGGGGTCGATGCCGACGGCGACGAGCAGCTCGTCGGGATCGGCCGCGCCCGGGTACAGGCGAGCGAGGTGCGCCACCATCTCGCGCGGACGGGCCGTCGAGTAGAGGCCGCCGTCCTGCAGCATGACGCCGACGTCTCGATGGAGCGAGGCTCGGGCGCTGCCGTTGGCGGGCAGCCGGGTCCCGAGGACCTCGACGGTCCCGCCAGTCGCCGCCCGCAGGCCGACGCAGACCTCCACGGTCGAGGTCTTGCCGGCACCGTTGGGACCGACCAGGGCGGTCACCGCCCCCGTGCCGGCCACCAGTGACAGGCCCCGGACCGCCTCCCGATCGCCGTAGCGCACGGTGAGGTCGTCGATGAGAACGGCGGGCACGAGGGGACTATAGGCGCCCGGCGGGACCCCGGACTTGCGCGCTCGACCATTTACGCAACAATGAGGTTGTGAAATTCCCCGGTGAGGCCGCAGAGCGCGTTGCGCGCATGCTGCTCGAACGTGGGCCGCAGACCGCCGCCGAGCTCGCCGAGGCACTCGACCTCTCGACCGCCGGGGTGCGCCGGCACCTCACCGCCCTCACAGACGCGGGCCTGGTGACGGCCCACGACCGGGCGCCGTACGGCCCGAGCCCCAAGCGCGGGCGGGGACGGCCCGGCAGCGTCTTCACCCTCACCAGCGCGGGTCGCGCCGCCTGCGATTCCGCCTACGACGATCTCGCCCTAGGCGCCCTGGGGTTCCTCGCCTCCCGCTACGGCGCAGAGGCGGTCGAGGAGTTCGCCCGTGAGCGCGCGCGTACCCTCGCGGCCCACCTAGCGCCGGAGCCCACGCCGGAGGAGCTGGCCGACGAGCTCACCAGGGCGGGCTACGCCGCCGAGGTGCGGCCCCTCGGCGATCTCGCGGTGCAGCTGTGCCAGCACAGCTGCCCGGTCGTCGACGCGGCACGCCAGTTCCCTGAGCTGTGCGAGGCGGAGACCGCCGAACTGTCGCGAATCCTGGACCGGCACGTGACCCGGCTGGCCACGCTCGCGAACGGCGACGAGATCTGCACGACCGTCATACCCCTCCTGCCCAGCCCCCACGCCGACCGTCACGCCGACCGTCACGATGACGCCAGACCGAGCCACGAATCCCGTACCGACTCCCGACGAAAGGTCTCCGCATGAGCACCGCAGCCGAGGAAACCGCAGCCACCATCTCCGACCTCGGTCGGTACGAGTACGGCTGGCATGACCCCGACGTCGCCGGGACGAACGCCCGCCGCGGGCTGAACGAGGACGTCGTCCGGGACATCTCGGCGAAGAAGAACGAGCCCTCGTGGATGCTCGACCTCCGGCTGAAGGGCCTGCGCCTCTTCGAGCGCAAGCCCATGCCGGTCTGGGGCTCGGACCTGCGCGGCATCAACTTCGACACGATCAAGTACTTCGTCCGGTCCACCGAGAAGCAGGCGGCGTCATGGGACGAGCTGCCTGAGGACATCAAGAACACGTACGACCGGCTCGGCATCCCGGAGGCCGAGAAGCAGCGGCTGATCGCCGGTGTCGCGGCGCAGTACGAGTCCGAGGTCGTCTACCACAAGATCCGCGAGGACCTCGAGGAGCAGGGAGTGGTGTTCCTGGACACCGACACCGGTCTCCGTGAACACGAGGACATCTTCCGCGAGTACTTCGCGTCGGTGATCCCGGTCGGCGACAACAAGTTCGCCGCCCTCAACACCGCGGTCTGGTCCGGTGGGTCGTTCATCTATGTGCCCAAGGGAGTGCACGTCGAGATCCCGTTGCAGGCCTACTTCCGGATCAACACCGAGAACATGGGCCAGTTCGAGCGCACGCTGATCATCGTCGACGAGGACGCCTACGTGCACTACGTCGAGGGCTGCACGGCCCCCATCTATTCATCGGACTCCCTGCACTCGGCCGTGGTCGAGATCATCGTCCGCAAGGGTGCCCGGTGCCGCTACACGACCATCCAGAACTGGTCGAACAACGTCTACAACCTCGTGACCAAGCGCGCTGTCGCGCACGCGGGGGCCACCATGGAGTGGGTCGACGGCAACCTCGGCTCGAAGGTCACGATGAAGTACCCCGCGGTGTGGATGACCGGTGAGCATGCTCGCGGCGAGACGCTCTCGATCGCCTTCGCCGGCGAGGGCCAGCACCAGGACGCGGGCGCCAAGATGGTGCACGCCGCCCCGAACACGTCGTCGAACATCATCTCCAAGTCCGTCGCCCGCGGGGGAGGGCGTACGTCCTACCGCGGACTGGTCCAGGTGCAGGAGGGAGCGCACGGCGCCCGCAGTACGGTCAAGTGCGATGCGCTGCTGGTCGACGACATCTCGCGCTCGGACACCTATCCGTACGTCGACGTCCGCGAGGACGACGTGTCGATGGGGCACGAGGCCACGGTGTCCAAGGTCAGCGAGGACCAGCTGTTCTACCTCATGTCGCGCGGCATGACGGAGGACGAGGCCATGGCCATGATCGTCCGCGGCTTCATCGAGCCCATTGCCCGCGAGCTGCCCATGGAGTACGCCCTCGAGCTGAACCGCCTGATCGAGCTCCAGATGGAAGGGGCGGTGGGGTGACCGTCCTGGATGCGCCTCCGCTCGACAATGCGAGGCGGATCTCCTCTGCCCGACCCGAGGACTTCGTGGTCCCGCATGGTCGCGAGGAGGAGTGGCGCTTCACTCCGGTGGCCAAGATCGCGCACCTGTTCGAGGTCGACGCCCAGTCCGGTGACCTGACCGTAGATCCCGGGTCGCATGTCAGCGTGGTGGACTTCCGGTCCGATGATGCAGGTCACTGGCTGCCGACCGATCGGCCCTCCGTGATCGCCTGGTCCAGCGTCCACCGCAGCGTGCGAGTGGAGGTGCCCGCCGACACCGTGGTGGCGGAGCCGATCGTGGTCCGACTGAGGGCGGACCGTGCCCGGGCGCACGGGCACGTCGACATCCGCATCGGCCGCGGGGCGCGGGCCACCGTGGTGGTCGTCCACGATGCATCGGCCGACACCAGTGGGGCAATCGTCACCGACGTGGGCGACGGGGCGAATCTGTCGATGCTGTCGATCCTCGAGGGCTCGGTCGAGCACGTTCATCTGTGGCAGTGGCCCACGAGGGTGGGCCGCGATGCCACCTTCACCGGATCGGCCATCACCATCGGCGGTCGCGTGGTGCGCATCCTGCCGTCGGTCTCCTACGCAGGTCCGGGGGGCAGTGCGACGATGCTCGGCGCGTTCCTCGCGGACTCCGGCCAGTTCGTCGAGCACCGCACCCTCGTGGAGCATGTGGCCCCCCACTGCTCGAGCCACGTGGCCTACAAGGGTGCGCTGAGCGGTGCCGGCACGCATACCGTGTGGGTGGGCGACGTCGTCGTCCGTCGCGAGGCCGTCGGCACCGACACCTACGAGATGAACCGCAACCTCGTCCTCGACGACGGTGCGCGTGCCGACTCGGTGCCCAATCTGGAGCTGGAGACGGGCGACGTCGCCAGCGCCGGCCATGCGAGTGCCACGGGCCGCTTCGACGACCAGCAGCTGTTCTACCTGCAGGCCCGGGGCATTCCGGAGCGCATCGCGCGCCAGCTTGTCGTCCGCGGCTTCTTCGTCGACGTGCTCGCCCGGATCGACAGCGTGGAGTGGCGCGAGATCGTGCTGCAGCGGATCGCACAGCGGCTGGGCATGGATGCCGATCTCGAGCGCCATCTCGAGGCCGCCGAATGACCTATCTCGTGGCCTCGAGCCTGGACGAGCTGCCCGTCGATGCCGCCACGCGGATCGTCGTGGGCGGCATCGCCATGGCCGTGGTGCGCACCGACGAGGGCGTGTTCGCGCTCGCCGACCGGTGTTCGCATGCCGATGTATCTCTGGCCGAGGGCGAGGTAGAGGGCTGCGCCCTGGAGTGCTGGCTGCACGGGTCGGCGTTCGACCTGCGCACCGGCCAGCCGCTCAGCCCGCCCGCGACCCTGCCCGTCGCCACCTACCCCGTCCGCATCGTCGGCGAGCCCGCCGTCGTCGAGATCGACCCCACCCCGTCAATAGCAGCAGAGGACATCTCATGAGCACCCTGGCCATTCGCGACCTCCATGCCTCCGTCATCACGGACGCCGGTCCGCGCGAGATCCTGCGAGGCGTCACGCTGAGCGTCGACTCCGGAAGCACCCACGCCGTGATGGGGCCCAACGGATCGGGCAAGTCGACCCTCGCCTACGTCATCGCCGGTCACCCCAAGTACCAGGTCACGTCGGGCTCGATCGAGCTCGACGGCCAGGACGTACTCACGATGAGCGTCGACGAGCGGGCCCGCGCCGGCCTGTTCCTGGCCATGCAGTACCCGGTGGAAATCCCCGGGGTGAGCGTCTCCAACTTCCTGCGCACGTCGGCGACCGCCGTGCGCGGTGAGGCCCCCAAGCTGCGCACGTGGCTGAAGGAGATGAAGGACGCGATGGCCGAGCTCCAGATGGACCCCGTCTTCGCCGAGCGCAACGTCAACGAGGGCTTCTCGGGCGGAGAGAAAAAGCGCCACGAGATCCTCCAGCTCTCGCTCCTCAAGCCGAAGATCGCGATCCTTGACGAGACGGACTCGGGGCTCGACGTGGACGCGCTGCGGGTGGTGTCGGAAGGATTCAACGCCTTCCGCGAGGAGACCGGTGCGGGGACGCTGCTGATCACCCACTACACCCGGATCCTGCGCTACATCACGCCCGACTACGTCCATGTGTTCGTGGACGGCCGCATCGTCGAGAGCGGTGGGCCCGAGCTGGCCGCCGTGCTCGAGTCCGAGGGCTACGAGCGCTTCATCGGGGCGGCGACCGCGTCGTGACGATCGACGTCGACAAGGTCCGGGAGGACTTCCCGATCCTCGACCGGACGGTGCGGGACCAGCGCCGCCTGGTCTACCTCGACAGCGCCGCAACGAGCCAGAAGCCGATCGAGGTGCTCGAGGCCGAGGCGGAGTACTACCGGACGTGCAATGCGGCGGTGCACCGCGGCGCCCACCAGCTCGCGGAGGAGGCGACCGACGCGTACGAGTCGGCCCGCGCCCGGCTGGCGGCCTTCGTCGGCGCCACGCCCGACCAGCTCGTCTTCACCAAGAATGCGACCGAGAGCCTCAACCTCGCGGCGTACGCCTTCACCAACTCGTCGGTCCCGCACGGCCAGGGCGACGCCGACCCGCGCTTCGTGGTCGGGCCCGGCGACACCATCGTCGTCACGCAGATGGAGCACCACGCCAACCTCGTGCCGTGGCAGGAGGTCTGCGCGCGGACGGGAGCCACGCTGCGGTGGCTCGGTGTCGACGATGACGGGCGTCTCGAGCTCGATGACCTCGACCGAGTGATCGACGAGACCACCCGGGTGGTCTCGGTGGTGCACCAGTCGAACATCCTCGGCACCCTCAACCCGGTGCGGCTGCTCATGGACCGTGCCCATGAGGTCGGCGCGATCGGGATCGTCGATGCCTGCCAGTCGGTGCCGCACCAGCACGTGGACGTGCACGAACTCGGGGCCGATCTGATGGCTTGGAGTGGCCACAAGATGCTCGGCCCCACCGGCATCGGGATGCTCTGGGGCCGTCCCGACGTCCTGGAGGGGATGCCGCCGTTCATCACGGGCGGCTCCATGATCGAGACCGTGTTCATGGATCACAGCACGTTCGCGGCGCCGCCCAAGCGGTTCGAGGCGGGCACGCCGATGGTGGCCCAGGCCGTCGGTGCTGCCGCCGGCGCTGCGTACCTCGAGCGGCTGGGCATGGACGACGTCGCGGAGCACGAGCATCAGCTGACCGGCTACGCGCTCGAGCGGCTGCGCGCGATGCCCGGGGTGCGGATCATCGGCCCGTCGGACAACCACGAGCGTGGCAGTGCGATCTCCTTCGTCGTCGACGGGATCCATGCTCATGACGTCGGCCAGTTCCTCGACGACCGTGGGGTGGCCGTGCGCGTGGGTCACCACTGCGCCTGGCCGACCTGCCGGCGCTTCGGTGTGCCGGCGACGACGCGCATGTCGTCGTACATCTACAACGACACCGCGGACATCGATGTTGCCCTCGACGCCATCCGCGCCGCACAGGACTTCTTCGGGGCATGAGATGAACGTCGAGTCCATGTACCAGGAGATCATCCTCGACCACTACCGCAATCCTCGCGGTCGCGGTCTGATCGAGGCTCCCGAGGGCGAGTCGCATCAGGTCAACCCCACTTGCGGCGACGAGGTGACCGTCCAGGTCGCGATGGACCGGGAGGGACATCTGCACCTCGGCTACGAGGGGCAGGGCTGCTCGATCTCGCAGGCGAGCGCGAGCGTGATGGCCGAGCTGGCCGAGGGCTTCGACCTCGCCACGGCCGAGGCGGCGCGGGCGGCCTTCATGGAGATGATGCGCAGCAAGGGCGACGCGGAGCCCGATGAGGACATCCTCGGAGACGCAGTCGCCTTCGTCGGCGTTGCCAAGTACCCGGCGCGCATCAAGTGCGCCCTGCTTCCATGGATGGCACTGCAGGACGCACTGGTGAAGTCGGGCGCGATGAAGGAGGGCGAGAAGTGATGGACGTGGCCACCGAGGACGAGGTCATCGAGGCGCTGAAGGATGTGGTCGACCCGGAGCTGGGGATCAACGTGGTCGATCTCGGCCTCGTCTACGGCGTCCAGGTCGATGGGGCGAACATCGCTACGGTCGACATGACGCTCACGAGCGCCGCCTGCCCTCTGACGGACGTCATCGAGGACCAGACGCGCTCGGCACTGACCGACGTCGTCACGGACTTCCGGATCAACTGGGTCTGGATGCCGCCGTGGGGCCCGGACAAGATCACCGACGACGGCCGGGAGATGCTCCGCGCCCTCGGGTTCAACGTCTGAGGTCGATCGCGGCGCAGGACGCTGCCCGGCCGGGACGTAGACTGACCGGGCCATGATCGCCGCGTCCGACCTCGAGGTGCGGGCGGGATCCTCCCTTCTGCTGACCTGCACCGGCCTGCGCGTCGGGCGGGGTGACCGCATCGGGCTCGTGGGGCGCAACGGGGCGGGCAAGACGACGCTGACGCGCATCCTCGCCGGTGAGGCGATGCCTGCGTCGGGGAAGGTCACGTCGTCCGGCACCGTGGGCTACCTGCCGCAGGACCCGCGCACCGGTGATCCGCGCGAGAGGGCGCGAGACCGCATCCTCTCGGCCAGAGGCCTCGCGTCGGCGATGCGCCGGATGCACGAGGCGAGCCTGGGCATGGGCACCGAGAATCCGGACGAGCGGGATCGCCTCATCGCCCGGTATGCGCGGGCCGAGGCGGAGTTCGAGTCACTGGGCGGCTACGCCGCCGAGTCGCAGGCGGCGGCGATCGCGGCGAGCGTCGGCCTGCCTGAGCGCGTGCTCGAGCAGGAGCTCGGGACCCTCTCCGGGGGCCAGCGCCGCAGGATCGAGCTCGCCCGCATCCTGTTCTCGTCTGCGGACGTGCTGCTTCTCGACGAGCCGACCAACCACCTCGACGCCGATTCGATCCGCTGGCTGCGCGGCTTTCTGAGCACCTATGAGGGCGGCTTTATCGTCATCAGCCACGACACCGAGCTGCTGGGGGACACGGTCAACCGGGTGTGGCACCTCGACGCGAACCGGCAGGAGGTGGACGTCTACGCGATGGGCTGGAAGGCCTATCTCACGGCACGCGAGGCGGACGAGCGGCGACGTCGGCGCGAGCGGCGCAATGCCGAGCAGCAGGCCGAGGCGCTGCGGTCTCAGGCGGAGCGCATGCGAGCGAAGGCGACGAAAGCCAAGGCGGCACAGACCATGTTCAAGCGGGCCGACCGGCTGCTCGACGGGACGGAGCAGGTCCGGCGTCGCGACAAGGTAGCGGCCCTGCGCTTCCCCGAGCCCAAGCCGTGCGGGCGCGTGCCGCTGTCCGCCTCGCAGCTGTCCCGGACGTACGGGTCGCTCGAGGTCTTCACCGATGTCGACCTGTCGATCGACCGTGGCAGCCGGGTCGTGATCCTGGGCCTGAACGGCGCGGGCAAGACGACCCTCCTGCGGATCCTGGCGGGGGTCGACGCACCCGACACGGGGGAGGTGACGCCGGGGCACGGTGCCGTGATCGGCTACTACGCACAGGAGCATGAGACGCTGGACCCGGTGGCCACGGTTCTGGAGACGATGCAGCGAGCCGGTTCGCATCTGGACGACACGCGTCAGCGGACCGTGCTCGGATCCTTCCTGTTCGAGGGTGATGCGGTGCACAAGCCGACCGCGGTGCTCTCCGGCGGGGAGAAGACCAGGCTCGCGCTGGCCTGCCTGGTGGTATCGGGCGCGAACGTGCTGCTGCTCGACGAGCCGACGAACAACCTCGATCCGGCGAGCCGCCAGGAGGTGCTCGATGCGCTCACGCGGTACGAGGGGGCCGTAGTCCTGGTGACGCACGACCCGGGTGCGGTCACCGCCCTGGGCCCGGAACGGGTGCTGATCCTGCCTGACGGCGACGAGGACCTGTGGAACGAAGACTACGCCGAGCTGGTCGAGCTGGCCTGACCTGCGGGTCTGCAGAGGAGCGGAGGAGGAGGCATGGACGAGGACGTCGATGTGTTCGTCGAGCATCGCGCTGACACGATGGTCGTGACGCTGGCGAACCCGTCTGCACGCAATGCGCAGTCACCCGCCACCTGGCGACGCCTCGCGCAGGCGCGTGACGACATCCGGCCCGAGACTCGTTTCATCCTGCTGACCGGGCAGGGCCCGAGCTTCTCGGCCGGGCTCGACCGTCGGATGCTCACGCCGGAGGGGGTTCCGGGGGAGGAGTCGCTGTGGTCCCTCGTCGGGCGCGGTGACAAGGCGGTCGAGGACATGATCACCGCGGCGCAGTCGGCCTTCACGTGGTGGGGCGAGGTCCCGCAGGTGACCATCGCCCTGGTGCAGGGCCATGCCATCGGCGCAGGGTTCCAGCTGGCCCTGGCGGCCGACCTGCTGGTGGCCGCGCCCGACGCCCTCTTCGCGATGCGCGAGACATCACTCGGGCTCGTGCCCGACCTCGGAGGGACCGGGCCGCTCGTGGATCGCGTCGGGTACGCGCGTGCCCTGGAGATCTGCGCGACCGGACGCTACGTGGACGCTGAGGAGGCGCACCGGATCGGCCTGGCGAACGCGGTCGTCGACATCGAGGAATGGGGCCAGTACCTCGACCAGCTCTGCGCACCGATCCGCGCGGCCCTGCCGGGCGCCGTCGGTGACGTGAAGGCCCTGCTCCGTGGAGCGACGTCCGATTCGGCGCAACTGACCCGGGAGCGCGAGGCGCAGAAGAGGCGCCTGCGCGAGCTGTCGGCGCTGCTGGGCGGCGCGTAGTGTCGCACGAGGGCGCCTGGATGACGTACCGGGCGATGACGCGCGACCGGAGCGTCTCGGACCGGCGCATCGACCGGACCGTCATCCGCCGGATCCTCGGCTACGCGGGCCGCTACCGGGGAATCATCGCGTTCTACCTCGTCACCCTCGTCCTTGTCTCGCTGCTGAGCGTGGCCCAGCCGCTGCTCGTCCCCAGGTTGGTCGACGACGGCATCGGGCAGGGCAATGCGTGGGTCGTGACGACGACGGCCGCCCTGATGGCGCTCCTGGCCATCGTCGACGCTGGCCTCGGGCTGGTCAGCCGCTACTACTCCTCCCGCATCGGTGAGGGTCTGATCTTCGACCTGCGGACCGAGGTGTACGACCACGTGCAGCGTCAGTCGATCGCGTTCTTCACGCGGGCGCAGACCGGTGCGCTCATCTCGAGGCTGAACAGCGACGTCATCGGTGCGCAGCAGGCCTTCACATCCACCCTTGGCGGTGTTCTGGGCAACCTGATCAGCGCGACCATCGTGCTCGTCGCGATGTTCGTACTCTCATGGCAGGTGACCCTCGTGTCCCTGATCCTCGTGCCGGTCTTCCTCATCCCGGCACGCTGGATGGGCCGGCGCCTACAGTCTCTGACACGCGAGCAGATGAGCCTGAACGCCGACATGAGCACGCAAATGACCGAGCGGTTCAACGTCGCCGGCGCCCTGCTGGTGAAACTGTTCGGACGCCCGAACGCGGAGACCGCCGCCTTCTCGGCCCGCGCAGAGCGGGTGCGCGACATTGGCATCCGTATGGCGATGGCCAACCGCTGGTTCTTCACCGGTCTGGCCCTGATCGCGTCCCTCGCCACGGCCATCGTCTACGGACTCGGCGGCAACCTGGTGATCTCCGGGGTGCTCACCATCGGCACCCTGCTCGCCCTCGTGGGGCTGCTGGCCCAGCTCTACGGGCCCCTCACCGCGCTGTCGAACGTGCGGGTCGAGGTCATGACGGCGCTGGTCAGCTTCGAGCGGGTGTTCGAGGTGCTGGACCTGCAGCCCATGGTGGCGCAGTCACCCGACGCGGTGCCGCTGCCCGAAGGGCCGTTGGACGTCCGGTTCGACGACGTCTCGTTCCGCTATCCGCAGCCGTCGGAGGTCTCACTTGCCTCGCTGGAGTCGGTCGCCCGCGAATCCGCGGAGCTGCCGGGGGAGGACGTCCTGGCATCGCTGTCCTTCCATGCTGCTGCGGGCTCCCTCACCGCACTCGTCGGGCCCTCGGGAGCGGGCAAGACGACGATCACGGCGCTGCTGTCGCGCCTGTACGACCCGACGTCGGGCCGCATCCTCATCGGCGGCCTCGACATCCGCGAGGTCACGACGGACTCGCTGCGCGACGCCATCGGAGTCGTCACGCAGGACTCCCACATGTTCCACGACACGATCCGCGCGAACCTGCTGTATGCCCGCCCGGACGCCACCGAGGCCGAGCTGCTGCAGGCCTGCGCGGCCGCCCAGATCGGCGACCTGATCGCGCTGCTGCCGGACGGGCTCGACACGGTGGTGGGCGACCGCGGCCATCGGCTCTCTGGCGGGGAGAAGCAGCGCATCGCACTTGCGCGCCTGCTGCTCAAGGCGCCACGCGTCGTCATCCTGGACGAGGCGACCGCCCACCTCGACAGCGAGAGCGAAGCCGCTGTTCAGCGTGCGCTCGACACGGCACTGCAGGGCAGGACCTCGCTCGTCATCGCGCATCGCCTGAGCACCATCCGCCGTGCCGACCAGATCCTCGTCATCGACTCCGGTCGGGTGGTGGAGCAGGGTAGGCACGCGGAACTGCTCGCGGCAGGGGGGCTGTACGCGGACCTCCACCAGACGCAGTTCAGCGAGGCGGCGCTCACCGACTGATCACAGGCTGCGGGTGCTGCCGCCGTCCACGCGCACCAGCGAGCCGGTCAGGTAGCCCGCTGCGGGACTGAGCGCGAATGCCGCTACGCGCCCGAACTCCTCGGGCGTCCCGTACCTCCGGAGCGGGATCGCGGCCTCTGCCCGCGCCCGAGCGGCGGCCGGGTCCCCGGAGGCCTCGTCGAGGGCCCGGAGCCGGCCGGTGGCGATCCTCCCCGGGAGCAGGCCGAGCACACGGATGCCCTCTGGCCCGACCTCGTCCGCGAGGTCCTTGACGAGCATCGACAGGCCGGGCCGGAGTCCGTTGCTCGCCGTCAGTCCGGGGAAGACCTCGATGGCGGAGGTCGACAGGACCACGGCGATCGCCGCACCTTCACTCGTGCCCGACGTACGGATCCCCGAGACGACGGCGCGCATCATGCGCAAGGTCCCGAGGAATACCGACTCCCACGCGCGATCCCACTGCTCGTCGGTTGTGGTCAATACGGAGCCGGGAGGGGGTCCGCCCGTGCTGAGCAGCGCGCCGTCGAGCCGCCCGAACGACTCCAGCGCGGTGCGCACGGCACGGTCCGGCAGATCGGGGTCCGCGAGGTCGCCGGGCAGTCCGACCGCATGCTCGCCCATCGCCCGGGCAGCGTCGTCGATCGCCTCGGGCGTGCGGGCGATCACCACCACGCGGGCACCCTCGGCGACCAGGGCCTCCGCGGTCGCGCGGCCCAGCCCCGAGGTGCCACCCGTCACGAGGAAGACGCGTTCGGCGAGACCGAGGTCCACGGCTACCCTCCGGCCCTTCCTGCTCGTCCCGCAGTCGTGGCCGCGGCCGCGTCCGATGGGTCTGTGCCCCCGATTCGCGCGGCCGGGACGTCCTCCCGCGCCTCACGGCGCAGGAAGTAGTACCAGCCGCAGATGGCCACCAGCGCGAAGAGCGCCCACTGAACCGCATAGGAGATGTTCCGGCCCTCGTCGATCTCGGGCGGGGACAGCGCGACCACCCCATCATCGGCGGGTTGGGACGTGCGCGCCTGGACGTAGCCGCCCGGGTCGGCGTCGACGTCGGGAAGGAGCACGGGTGCCGGGGCCGCAATCTGGAGATCCGGAAGGCCCTCATTGTCAGAGGGGTCGGCCTCCTCGAACGTCCGCAGGTATCCGATGACCTCGACGACGCCGGCGGGGGGAGGTGGGATGTCGGGCGTGGCCAGGGCATCAGCAGTCACCGGGATCCAGCCGCGATTGACCCACACGGTCCCGCTGCTGTGCCGGAGTGGCGCCATCACCCAGAAGCCGTTCTGCGCCTGGAAGGGTCTCTTGCGTACCACGACCTGCTCGCTGCCGTAGGTGCCGCTCACTTCGACGGCCGTCCACTCGGCCAGCCCCGCGGCTACGTCGGTGAGGCGTATAGGCGCGGCCTCGCTCAGCGCCTGAAGGCTCTCGCGTTCGGTCCGACGATCCTCGGCGCGGCTCCACTGCCATGCGCTCAGCACCCCGAATGCGGTGATGGAGACGGCGACGAGAACGGTGAAACCGATCCACCGCCGCGTGCGCAGCAGCGGCCCGATCATGACCTCAGCCTATGCGGGCGCTTGCCGTCAGCGGTTCTCTGACCGGGGCTCATCCGGACGCCAGATGCTGTCGTCCTCGGTCCACGCGCGGGCCTGCGTCGAATCGAGCACGTGCTGGCTCGAGGGGAGGGCCACGCGGGGCTGCTCCGCCACGCCGACATCGCCCGGCTTGTCGTTCTCGCGGCCGGCATTCGCGATGACCACGGCGAGGTAGGGCAGGATCACCGCCCCGGCGATGAAGGCCCAGCGCGGCCACCCGGGCACGAAGATCGCGCCGAGCACGCAGGCGGTGCGGATGCCCATGGAGATCAGGTACTTGCGCTGGCGGGACATCTGCTCGTCACTGAGGCCGCGCTGGGCCTCGGTGATGGTGTAGACGTCAGTGGGATCGCCCTTCGGCATGGGACCACGGTAGGACAAGATGGGCACCTCCGCTCGGTCGGCCGAGCGGCCACGGGCCGAAACCGGGCCCCTGTCACAGGAGGAACCATGGCTGACCGGACCTACGCCCTCACCGAGCTGGTGGGCACGTCGCCCGAGGGCATCGACCAGGCCATCGCCAGCGCGGTCGCTCGGGCAGGGGAGACGATCGAGCATATGGACTGGTTTGAGGTCACCGGCATCCGCGGATACGTCCGCCATGGCAAGGTGGACCACTTCCAGGTCACCGTGAAGATCGGCTCGCGTCTGCCCGACGCCTAGATCGCAGCGACCATCCGCCCGCGCAGAAGGGAGACCCATGGACACCATCGCTCTTGTCACCGGGGCCAATCGCGGCATCGGGCTGGCTACCGCCCAGCGCCTGCGCGCAGACGGCTGCACGGTGGTCGCCGGGACGAGGTCGGGGGAGGCGCCGGACGGTCTGCCCGCCGTTGTCCTCGACGTGCGGGATCCGCAGTCCATCGACCGCGCGTTCACCGAGGTGGAGGAGCGGTTCGGTGCCGTGACGCTGCTGGTCGCCAATGCCGGGATCACCCGCGACACGCTGCTGATGCGGATGTCTGACGAGGACATCGACGAGGTGCTGCAGGCGAACCTCGCCGGCTCAATCCGCCTCGCCCGCCGGGCGATGAAGGGGATGATCCGCGCCAAGGGCGGATGCGTGATCTTCATGGGCTCGGTGGTGTGGGCGCTGGGCTCGAGCGGCCAGGTGAACTATGCCGCATCCAAGGCCGGCCTCGTCGGCGCCGCTCGATCCCTCGCCCGTGAGGTGGGCTCCCGCGGCATCCGGGTCAACGTCATCGCCCCGGGCTTCGTCGAGACCGACATGACCGCAGTCCTCGACGATGAGACGCGGTCGTCGATCCTCACCGGCATCCCCCTGGGTCGTTATGCTCAGGCCGCGGAGATTGCCGACGCGGTGTCGTTCCTCGCCCACGCCAGCTACATCACCGGTGCGGTGATCCCCGTGGATGGTGGCCTCGGCATGGGGCACTGAAGCCCTGCGCACGGCAGTCGCGCCAGGCACGGCAAACGACCCGCACTTCGACACGCAAGGGAGCGTCATGGGCCTGCTCGAGGGCAAGCGCATCCTCATCACCGGGGTGCTCACCGACCAGTCCATCGCCTTCCAGGTGGCCCGGCTCGCCCAGGAGCAGGGGGCCACGGTGCTCCTCAGCTCGTTCGGCCGGACCATGGGGCTGACGAGGCGGTCGGCCGGTCGCCTGCCGGAGCCACCGCCGATGATCGAGCTCGACGTGACGAGCACCGAGGACCTGGACGCGCTCGCTGACCGGGTGCGTGAGCACGTTCCCGCTCTCGACGGCGTGCTCCACTCGATCGGCTTCGCGCCGGAGTCCGCGCTCGGCGGCCGCTTCCTCACCACGCCATGGGACGACGTCGCGACCGCGGTGCACGTGTCGGCGTACTCGCTGAAGGCCCTCGCCGTGGCGGCCCGTCCGCTCCTGGGGCGCGGGGGGTCGATCGTGGGACTGGACTTCGACGCGACGGTCGCGTGGCCCAAGTACGACTGGATGGGTGTGGCCAAGGCCGCGTTCGAGAGCACCGCCCGCTACCTGGCGCGCGACCTGGGCCCGGAGGGCATTCGGGTCAACCTGGTCGCGGCCGGTCCCATCCGCACCATGGCAGCCAAGAGCATCCCCGGATTCGAGGACTTCGAGCAGGTGTGGGGCACGCGTGCGCCGCTCGGCTGGGACCTCGACGATCCGGTACCCGCCGCGCAGGCGTGCGTCGCGCTGCTGTCCGACTGGTTTCCCGCCACCACCGGCGAGATCATCCATGTCGATGGCGGGGTGCACTCGCAGGGTGCGTGATGGGCATCCGACTCGTCCTCGTGCGTCACGCCAAGAGCGACTACCCGCCGGGCGTCATCGACCATGACCGACCCCTCAATGCGCGAGGGCGCCGCGACGCTCCGATGATCGGTCACTGGCTCGCCGAGAATGTTCCGCTGGAGTCGGCCGAGCAGGCCGTCGTGCTCGTCTCGAGCGCCGTGCGCACCCAGCAGACGTGGGCCGCGATGCAGTCCGTCCTGCCCCTGCCGTGGGCAGACGTGAGGGCCACGACCGAGAGCGCGATCTACGAGGCGCCGAGCCAGCGCTTGCGCAGGGTCCTGGACGAGGCTGACGGGATCGGCGAGGGATCCACGCTCGTGATGGTGGGCCACAACCCCGGTACGCATGACCTGATCGTCGAGCTCGGAGCGGCATCCGCCCTGCATTCGCAGGCTGCCGAGCGCCTTCCGACCAGCGCTGTCGCCGTCCTCGTCACCGACCTTCCGTGGCGCGATGCGGTTGCCGGGCGCGGGACGTTCGAGGTCACGTCCTTCGGGATTCCGCGGGGCTGATGCCGTCGAGCTCATCCGCGGATTCGATCTCCTCGCGGGTGATCCCCATCAGGAACAGGACGCTGTCGAGGTAGGGCACGTTGACGGCTGTGTCCGCGGCCGCACGCGCCGCCGCCTTGGCGTTGAAGGCGATGCCCAGGCCCGCGGCCTCGATCATGTCGATGTCGTTGGCGCCGTCGCCGATGGCGATGGTGCGGCCTAGCGGGATGCCGTACTCGTTCGCGCACTCGACGAGCGCACGCCCCTTGGCCGCGCGGTCGATGATCGGCCCGACCACGCGGCCGGTGAGCACCCCGTCCACGACCTCGAGGGTGTTGGCCCGGACATCGTCGACCCCGAGGTCGGCGGCGAGCGGCGCGATGATCTCGGTGAAGCCACCGGACACGAGCACGATGCGGTACCCGAGGCGGTTCAGTGTGCGGCACAGCGTCCGAGCGCCCGGCGTCGGCGTGATGCGGTTCCGGACGCGCACGAGGGCATCGGCGGGCAGGCCCGCGAGGAGGCCGACCCGTTCGCGCAGGCTTTCGGTGAAGTCGAGCTCGCCGGCCATGGCCCGCTCGGTGATGGCGGCGACAGCGTCGAGCTGCCCGGCTTCCTCGGCGAGCAGGTCGATGACCTCGTCCTGGATGAAAGTCGAGTCGACGTCCATGACGACGAGGTGCTGCCCGCGCCGTCCGAGTCCTGCGGCCTGCACCGCGACGTCCGCACCGTGCAGCGCGGCGGCCTCCACGAGCGGACGGCGGAGCGCCTCGACCCCGGGCCCGGACCCCTGGAACTCCAGGGCCGTCACGGGATAGGACGCGATGCGCCGGATGCGGTCGATGTTCAGCCCTCGCTCTGCGAGGACCGACGTCACCTCGGCCACAGCGGCCGGGAGCAGCGGGGCGCCCATGATTGTCACGTGGATCCGGTGGCGACGGCGCTCGCTGTCCTCGTCGGCCCCCAGCTGGATCGCCACGTCCATGCCCAGGGCTTCGCCGACGGCGACCGCTGCGGCCTCGGCACCGGTGAGGTCCCCGTCCTGGGTTGTCACCCCGACGAGAACGGCCAGCACGAGTCGACCGCGCACGACGATCTGCTCCACGTCGATGACCTGGACGGGGTGGTCGGCGAGGGCGCGGAAGAGCGTCCGGGTGACGCCGGGCCGATCCTTCCCCGACAGGGTGATGAGCAGCGTGCGAGAAGCGATAGCGACCACGGCGCACACGCTAGTGCGGGCGCTCGCGCCGGAGGTCCTAGGGTGACGACGTGGCCTCGGTGCTGGAGCTCGCCGGCGTGTCGGTGCGTCGCTCGACGAAGCTGCTCCTCGATCAGGTCGACTGGACGGTCGAGGAGGGCCAGCGATGGGTGGTCATGGGCCCGAACGGTGCGGGCAAGACCACGCTACTGCAGATCGCCGCAGGGGCGCTGCACCCGACCGTCGGATCGGTGCAGATCCTCGGTGAGCTGCTCGGCGCGGTCGACCTCGCCGAGCTGCGGCAGAGCATTGGCTGGGCCTCCGGGTCCCTGGCGGGGTCGCTGCCCCCTCGGGAGAGCGTGCGCGATGCTGTGCTGACCGGTGCCTGGGGCGTGACCGGGCGCTGGCGCGAGGCCTACGAACAGCGCGACCTCGCACGCACGGAGCGGCTGCTCGGCGACTGGGGCCTGGCCGCCCTCGCCGGGCGTACATTCGGCACTCTCTCGGAGGGCGAGCGCAAACGCGTGCTGATCGCCCGATCGCTCATGGTCGATCCCGAACTGCTCCTGCTTGACGAGCCGGCTGCCGGCCTCGACCTCGGCGGTCGCGAGGCGCTCCTCGGTGCGCTCGGTCGATTGGCGCGCGACCCGCTCGCGCCGACGACGATCATGGTGACGCACCACGTGGAGGAGATTCCCGAGGGCTTTACCCACGCACTCCTCCTGCGTGACGGCCGCGTCACGGGCTGCGGGCCGATGCGCGAGGTGATGACCGACGCACTCGTGGGGGAGACGTTCGGCGTCGACGTCGGCCTGTCCCAGTCGGGCGGGCGCTGGCTGGCGCGCGGCCGTGTGCCGACCAGCGATGCGGGATCCGATGTCCGCGGCTGAGCACGCTCCGCAGCCCGATCGCTGGTGGACCGTTCCGAACGCGCTCAGCATGCTGCGCATCGCCGGAGTGCCCGTCTTCCTGTGGCTCGTTCTCGTCCCGCAGGCGGATGTGGCGGCCTTCGTCCTGCTCGTCGTGGCGGGAGCGACCGACTGGCTTGATGGGTACCTGGCCCGACGGCTGCAGCAGCAGTCGCGCCTCGGCGTCCTCCTGGACCCGCTCGCTGACCGGCTCTACATAGCGGCCACCCTGCTCGGCCTCGCCCTGCGCTCGATCATCCCGTGGTGGCTGGTGCTCCTGCTGGTCGCACGTGAGCTCATGCTGCTGGCGATCCTGCCGCGCCTGCGCCGGCGGGGCCGTCTCGCCCTTCCCGTGACGTACGTCGGAAAGGCCGGCACCTTCGCTCTCCTCTGGGGCTTCCCGACCCTGCTGCTCGGCAGCCTGCCGACCGTCGGCACGTGGGTGACCATGGCCGGCTGGGCGTTCGCGCTCTGGGGCACCTTCCTGTACTGGTGGGCCGGTCTGCGCTACGTGGCGCAGGCTCGTGCGCTTGACGCACGAACGGGGATTGTCGACGGTCCATGAGCCGCGTGCGCGTCGTGCTTGACACCTCGGTCGACGACACCAGGGCTGCGGCGATGAGCCCCCGGGGGGTGTCGCGAAGTCTGGCCGGACGTGGGGCGCCGATTTCACGGCCACCACGCAGTCCAACCTGACCATCTCCGTTACAGTGCCGGATACGGCGCCCTAGCCGCCTTCGGGCACGCGGGACGTCGCAGGGATCCGAGACGACGGGAGACGGTATGTACCCCGAGGAGCTTCGCTACACCGCCGAGCACGAGTGGGTCCGCGCCACCGAGTCGGGCACGGTGGTCTTCGGCATCACGCACTTCGCCCAGGAGTCCCTCGGCGACATCGTGTACGTCTCGCTTCCTGCCGTCGGCGACGTCGTGGGCGCCGGTGGCGCCTGCGGGGAGGTCGAGTCCACGAAGAGCGTCAGTGACGTGTACGCCCCTGTGGGCGGCACCGTGGTCGCCGTGAACGACGCGCTCGACGCGGCGCCGGAGACGGTCAACAGCGATCCCTACGGCAACGGCTGGCTCGTCGAACTGACCCCGGCCGACGCCGCCGCGCTCGACTCGCTGCTCACGCCCGGGGAGTACCGGGCCCTGGTGGAGAAGGCCTGAGCCCATGGCCTGCCCGCAGTGCGGTCACCCGACGCAGCAGGAGGATCACTTCTGCGGTGCTTGCGGCGCTCCTCTCGGGGCAGGTGACGGTATCGACAGCACATCGATCTCGCTGCCGGTGACGGGGCCGGGCACGGGTTCCGGCTCGATCGCATCGGTGGGCTCGGGCAGGCAGCTCGGGCTGCCCGGAGGCCAGGCGCTGCTCGTCGTGCACCGCGGGCCGGGGGAGGGGACGGAGTACGCGCTCGACGCGAGTGCGGGCGTGGTGCGCGTGGGCCGTTCATCCGAGGCCGAGGTCTTCCTCGACGACGTGACCGTCAGTCGGCACCATGCGGAACTGCGCCATGGTGCGGAGGGCTGGAGCATCCGCGACGTGGGCAGCCTCAACGGGACCTATGTCAATCGCGTGCGCGTGGAGGACCAGCGCCTTGCCGGCGGTGATGAGGTGCAGATCGGCAAGTTCCGCTTCGTGTTCCTGGTCGGACTCGAATCCTCGTGACGAGCGCACGCTCCTCCGACGCCGCGATCGTGACGGGCACGATCAGCATCGGCGAGGTCCTCCAGTTGCTGAAGCGGGAGTTCCCGGACGTGACCATCAGCAAGATCCGCTTCCTCGAGGCGGAGGGGCTTATCACCCCCGAGCGCACGCCATCGGGCTACCGCCGGTTCGCGCAGCCCGACATCGACCGGCTGCGCGCCATCCTGACGCTGCAGCGCGATCAGTACCTGCCGCTCAAGGTGATCCGCGACGCCTTGGACGCGGATGCGGACGCGGATCCCGCATCGCCGGCCGCGGGATCCGGTCTGCGACCCGAGGACTTCCGGCCAGGCGCGGGCCGCGTGCGCATGACCCGCGGTGAGCTCGCCGAGGCCTGCGGCCTCACCGAGGCGTACGTCGCGCAGATGGAGGGTCTAGGCGTCCTGTGGGCGGCAGCGAGCGGTCACTACGACGAGGATGCGCTGGCCATTGCCAGCGTCGTGAGCCGGCTGAGCGCGTTCGGGGTCGAGCCGCGCCACCTGCGCAGCTTCCGGGTGGTGACCGACCGTGAGACCGGTGTCATCGAGCAGATGGCGACCCCGTACTCGCAGCCCCGGGATCGTGATGGCCGTGCCCGGCAGCAGGAGGTCGTGCGCGAACTCGCGTCCCTCTTCGTGCAGTTGCACGCGGCGCTGCTGCGCGCTGACCTCATCCGATCCGGGCACGCCTGATCCGCAGCCCGGGAATCACCACGTGATGCGCCACGCACGCCGGCGCCGGGTTACCCTTGGGAAATGCGGGATCTCGATGTTGTGGGCGTACGGGTCGAGATGCCCTCGAACAACCCGATCGTGCTCCTGCGGGAGCGCGAGGGCGGGCGCTACCTGCCCATCTGGATCGGCGCCGTCGAGGCGACGTCGATCGCTTACGCCCAGCAGGGCATCACGCCCCCTCGCCCGCTCACCCATGACCTCCTGCGCGACGTGATCTCCGCCCTGGGGGCGGCCGTAACCCAGGTGCGGATCACCGACCTGTCCGACGGGGTGTTCTTCGCCGTCGTGGCGTTCGCGGACGGCACCGAGGTGAGCGCCCGGCCCTCCGATGCGATCGCGCTGGCCCTGCGCACGGGCGCCCCGATCGTGGGCGCGGAGACCGTCCTCGATGAGGCCGGGATCGAGCTTCCGGACGAGGACGAGGGGGAGGGCGAGACGGGACGCGCGGCCGCAGAGGACGAGGTGCAGCAGTTCCGCGAGTTCCTCGACCACGTCTCGCCGGAGGACTTCGGCTGACCCCCGGACCAGCGCTGAGCGAACCTCAGCCGCAGGTTGAGACTTTGCCCCCCGACACGCCGAGCTGGCGCGTTGACCCGGTCGATGTCGATCCATAGCGTCACTCCAGTCACATCCGTAACAACGGACCTGGAGCCTCGGCCCCCGATCCTGGATGTGGATCCGCCGCCGTCGGCGACGGAAGGGGAGCTCGTCGCTAGTCTGGGCGGGCCCGACCAGGGACGAGGAGGCGGTGTGGGCGCGGAGGAGACCGGTGCAGCGGTGCGCGAGTCCCAGGGCGTGCTGTTCGACGAGGCGGCGCTGCGACCCCTGCCGACCGATGTCGGCTACCGCGGGCCCGTCGCCTGCGCGGCCGCCGGGATCACCTACCGACAGCTCGACTACTGGGCGCGCACGGGGCTGGTGACCCCCTCGGTGCGCGACGCCACCGGCTCGGGTACTCAGCGGCTGTACGGCTTCCGCGACATCCTCGTCCTGCGCATCGTCAAGCGGCTGATCGACACCGGCGTCTCGCTGCCCAACATCCGTGCCGCCGTGGATCATCTCGCCGACCGCGCGGGGGAGGACCTCGCGGGCCTGACCATCATGAGCGACGGGGCGAGCATCTACGAGTGCCGCAGCGCCGACGAGGTCGTCGACCTTGTGCGCGGCGGTCAGGGCGTGTTCGGCATCGCGGTCGGCAGCGTCTGGCTCGAGGTGGAGGGGACCCTCGCGACCCTGCCGGGGGAGCGGCCGGACGGCGCTGTCGCGGCCGACGGTGAGCATGGCGCGGGTGACGAGCTCGCGGCTCGGCGCGCCCGCAAGTCGGCCGTCTGATCCCGAGCGCTGCTCCGCGTGGCTCACCCGCGCGCCGTCGTGCCCGGGCGCGTCCTCGCGCTAGAGTTGACTCGCTGACTGATCCCGGGTGGGAGAGACCTGGTCCGCCAGGCGCCGAAGGGGCAATCTCCCCGACAACCTCTCAGGCATGCAGGACCACCCGGGAGAGGCATCTCTGGAGATGGGCGGCAGTCCCGTCGGCGGCAGATACCGCCGCGGCTGCAGGCGCAACAGAGGGGGAGTGCGGGCGCAACCGTGCCCGCCACCCCGTGCGCCCCCGGGTGCCTGACCAGTGAGGAAGCCATGAGCGTGGAGTTCGCCTCCCGTCACATCGGTCCCGACGACCACCAGCAGACCCGCATGCTGGCCCTGCTCGGCTACGCGGACCTCGACACCTTCACCGCGGATGTCGTCCCCGAGGTGATCCGCTGGCACGAGAGCCTGGACCTGCCGGCGGGGCTCAGCGAGCCGGAGGCACTCGAGGCACTCCGCCAGCGGGCCGAGGCGAATCGCCTTGTCACCAGCATGATCGGGCTGGGCTACCACGGCACGTTCACGCCCGGCGTCGTGCTGCGCAACATCCTGGAGAACCCCGGCTGGTACACCGCCTACACGCCCTACCAGCCGGAGATCTCGCAAGGCCGGCTTGAGGCGCTCCTCAACTTCCAGACCGTGATCGAGGACCTCACCGGACTGCCGGTGGCCGGGTCCTCGCTGCTCGACGAGCCCACTGCGGCGGCCGAGGCGATGGCGCTGGCCGTGCGGTCGGCGCGCGGCACCGGTGTCGTGGTGGTCGATGCCGACACGCACCCGCAGACTCTCGCCGTCCTGCGCACGCGTGCCGAGCCGATCGGGATCGAGCTGGTGACGGCCGACCTCGACGCCGGGCTCCCGGACGTGCCCACCTGTGCCGTCATCGTGAGCAGCCCGGGGAGCACCGGTCGTCTCGTGGATGTCGCGCCGCTGGTCGAGGCAGCCCACGCGCGTGGTGCGCTGGCCATCGTCATCACCGACCTGCTCTCGCTCGCAGTGGTCGCGCCGCCGGGGGAGTGCGGTGCCGACATCGTGGTCGGCTCGGCCCAGCGGTTCGGCGTGCCGATGGGATTCGGCGGCCCGCATGCGGGCTTCATGGCGGTCCGGGCTGGACTCGAGCGCAGCCTGCCCGGGCGCCTGGTGGGCGTGAGCGTCGACGTCGATGGGCGACCGGCTTATCGCCTCGCGCTGCAGACCCGCGAGCAGCACATCCGACGCGAGAAGGCCACGAGCAACATCTGCACGGCCCAGGTACTTCTCGCGGTCATGGCGTCGATGTACGCGGTGTACCACGGCCCGGATGGCCTGGCGTCGATCGCTCGCCAGGTGAGCGATCGTGCCCGCGTGCTGGCCACGGGTATCCGCAAGGCGGGTGGCCACCTGCTGGCCACCGACTTCTTCGACACCGTGCGCTGGTCCGTGCCAGGCCGGGCCGACGAGGTGGTCGCGGCAGCGCTGGCCGAGGGCATCAACATCCGCCGCGTGGACGACAGCACGGTGTCGGCCACGACCGACGAGACGACCACGCCTGAGCAGGTCGAGGCCCTCTGGCATGCACTCGCGGTCGTGCATCCCCAGGCGGCGGACCTGGTCTACGCGGATGTCGCACCTGCTGCGGACCTCGGGATCCCCGAGCGGATCCGGCGCACCTCGCCGTACCTGCAGCATCCGGTGTTCTCCGACCACCGCAGCGAGACCTCGATGCTTCGCTACATCCGCCGCCTCGGTGATCGCGACATCGCCCTCGATCGCGCGATGATCCCGCTGGGCTCCTGCACGATGAAGCTCAACGCAACCACGGAGATGGAGCCCGTCACCTGGGCGGAGTTCGCCGGCGTGCACCCGTTCGCCCCGCTGGACCAGGCGACGGGGTACCTGCAGCTGATCCGCGAGCTGGAGTCCTGGCTCGTCGAGGTGACCGGGTACGACGCGGTGTCCCTGCAGCCCAACGCCGGCTCGCAGGGGGAGTTCGCCGGCCTGCTCGCCATCCATGCCTACCACCGCAGCAGGGGAGAGGGCCACCGCGACGTCTGCCTCATCCCCAGCAGCGCCCACGGGACCAATGCGGCCAGTGCGGTCATGGCGGGGATGCGCGTCGTCGTCGTCGGCTGCGATGACGAGGGCAATGTCGACGTCGCCGACCTGCGGGCGAAGATCGAGGAGCACCGCGATCGGCTCGCGGCGCTGATGATCACGTACCCGTCGACGCACGGGGTGTTCGAGACGGCGATCGGCGACATCTGTGCGGCCGTGCACGATGCCGGTGGGCAGGTGTACGTCGACGGAGCGAACCTCAACGCGCTTGTCGGACTCGCGAAGCCGGGTCGCTTCGGTGCCGACGTCTCGCACCTGAACCTGCACAAGACCTTCTGCATCCCGCACGGGGGCGGCGGTCCCGGAGTCGGGCCCGTCGCCGTGCGGTCGCACCTGGCCCCGTTCCTGCCCTCGCATCCGCTGCGGCCGGAGGCCGGTCCGCTCGGGCGCGGCCACGAGGACGGGGGAGTGGGGCCGGTGTCCGGAGCGCCGTGGGGGAGTGCGGGCATCCTGCCCATCCCGTGGACCTACATCGCGATGATGGGACCGGACGGCCTGCGCCGTGCGACGCAGGTGGCGATCCTCAACGCCAACTACATCGCGGCGCGCCTGCGCGAGCACTACCCGATCCTCTACACGGGGGAGCGGGGGCTGGTGGCCCACGAGTGCATCCTCGACCTGCGGCCGATCACCGCGAGCGCAGGCGTCACGGTCGACGACGTCGCCAAGCGGCTGATCGACTACGGCTTCCACGCGCCCACGATGTCGTTCCCCGTCGCGGGCACCTTGATGGTCGAGCCGACGGAGAGCGAGGACCTCACCGAGATCGATCGGTTCTGCGACGCGATGATCGCGATCCGGGGGGAGATCGCGCAGGTCGAGCAGGGTGTGTGGCCCGTTGACGACAACCCGCTGCGCAACGCCCCGCACACCGCGGAGTGCCTCATCGGGGAGTGGGAGCATCCGTACCCAGCACGGCTGGCCGCGTTCCCCGTGGAGGGGCTCGAGCAGGATCGCTACTGGCCGCCGGTGCGGCGCATCGACGGTGCCTACGGGGACCGCAACCTGGTGTGCTCGTGCCCGCGGCCGGAGGAGCTCGTGAGCAGCTGAACGCCTCAGCGGAGCCTTCCCGCTCGCACTCGCGGGGCCGGGAGGACTCCGGGTTCGTGGACGACTAGCCTTCGGGTGACCACTTCCGATCGAGAGGCTCGTGCATGTACGACGATTTCGGCAGCTTCCTGCTGACGCTGCTCTGGCTGTTCATCCTGTTCATGTTCATCTTCGTCTGGGTCATGGTCGTCTTCGACCTGTTCAGCGACCACACCATGGGCGGCTTCGCGAAGGCGATCTGGATCATCTTCCTGATCCTGCTGCCCCCGCTGACGACGCTGGTGTACCTGATCGCACGGGGCGGCAGCATGGCCAAGCGCCGTCAGGCGCAGATCGAGGCCGCTGATGCGGCGCAGAAGGCCTACATCCAGTCCGCGGTGGGCAGTGCATCGCCTGCGGACCAGATCGCCTCGGCCAAGGCCCTGCTCGACGCCGGCACGATCTCGCAGGCCGAGTTCGACAGCCTCAAGGCGAAGGCGCTCAGCAGCTGATCGAACGATGGGGCGTTCCGGTGCAGTCGCTCCGGGGCGCCCCATCGTCATGTGCGGGGCCTGCAGCTACCGGCCGACAGCCCGTCAGGCCAGCACGCCGGCCAGGTAGTCGCGGGCCGGTACGAGCGAAGGCCCGTACCACGTGAGCAGCCGCCCGCTGAGCAGTCGAGTGCGGGTGGTGAACGCCTCGGGCCCGTCCTCGGCCGTGAAGACGTAGGGCTCGTCGGGCAGCAGCACGAGGTCCGCACCCAGGACATCGATGCTCGCGAGTTCCAGCGTCGGGTACCTGTCATCGGTGTCGACCGGCACCACGCAGCAGCCGAGGCGACGCAGCAGGTCCGCGGTGAAGGTCTGCGTCCCGACCACCATCCACGGCTCGCGCCAGATGGGGACGACTACCCGA
The DNA here is from genome assembly GCA_017856385.1 of Actinomycetota bacterium. Lineage (GTDB taxonomy): Bacteria > Actinomycetota > Actinomycetes > S36-B12 > S36-B12 > UBA10649. Next base: position 16,672 of record JAFMFD010000002.1, on the reverse strand, counting down.
AGGCCATGCACTGGCGGGGGAGCACCCCAGGCGTCGCGCGCCTCGCCCAGCCAGTCCGGCCGAGGCCAGCCCAGTGCCTCGTCGAAGAGCCGGTCCATCGACTCGAACGCCTGGTCGAGGGTCTCGATGCGCGTCACCCATACTTGAAGGCCCATCGCGCGCAGGCGCTCGACGTCCAGGGCCCGGTTCTCCTCCTGGTTGGCGATGACCAGGTCGGGCTCGAGCGCCGCGATGGCCCGCAGGTCGGGGTTCTTGGTGCCGCGGACCCGTGTCGCGGCAAGGTCGGCCGGGTGCGTGCACCAGTCGGTGGCGCCGACGACGGCCTCAGGATCCACGGAGGCCAGTGCCTCGGTCAGTGACGGGACGAGGCTCACGACGCGTTGAGCGCGCGTCGGGCAGGACACCTCGTGGCCGAGGTCGTCAAGGGGCACGCTCCCAAACTAGGCGACGCGCCCCGGGCGTGCTGAGAGGGAACCCCCGAGGAGTGGCCGGGTTAGGGGCGTGCGTGTGGCTGGGTTGTCATAATGCACATTATCGGCTGGGAACGGCGTACCGGAGGGTCCACCGGGAGGTGAATTCCGGGAGCACGACAATGTCCATCGTCCCGTTCGCGTCGACGAAGGCCCCCGTGCCTCCCACGATGGCTATCCGCTCCGTGCGGTCGTCTGGGCGCGCGGTCGGGCTGAGGAAGTCGGTGAACTGCGTCGTGCCCATGCCGATGACGCTGCCTTTGGGCAGGTTCAGGACCACATGCTTGACGGCGGTGCCGACGCCGTCGGCTTGCCGGGTGAGCGTCTGGACGATCTCCGCGCGGCCGACCGGCTCGCCCTTTGTCGAGCGCAGGGCGAGGCTGAGCGTGCGGACATCGCCGGGCGAGTTGCCCGCGGTGCCCACGTCTCCCAGGCCCAGGACGGCGTCGCTGCCGATGACCGTGAGGGTCCTGCTGTCGGCGCCTTTGCTGGCCTGCGCCGGTGCGGCCACCGTGACCAGGCACGCGAGGGCCAGGGGGATGGTCGCAGGGCTCGTCGGCGCTGGGTCATAGCAGCACGCTAGTGGCCGGCCGGGAGGCTTCGGGGGCTGCGCGTGCGCCCGACCCTCGTCGGGTCCTGATGGGGCGGCCAGTAAGTTGGGCGCGTGTCCAAGGTCCTGACCTCCCTGCCCGTCGGCGAGCGTGTCGGCATCGCCTTCTCCGGCGGACTGGACACCTCGGTGGCCGTGGCGTGGATGCGCCACAGGGGCGCCGTCCCGTGCACCTACACGGCCGACCTGGGTCAGTACGACGAGCCGGACATCGCCTCGGTGCCCGGCAGGGCCCTGCAGTACGGCGCGGAGATCTCGCGGCTGGTGGACTGCACCTCGGCCCTCGTCGAGGAGGGCCTGGCCGCGCTGGCCTGCGGGGCCTTCCACATCCGCTCTGGCGGCCGTCAGTACTTCAACACCACGCCCCTGGGCCGGGCGGTGACCGGGACCCTGCTCGTGCGGGCCATGCACGCCGACGACGTGTCGATCTGGGGCGATGGGTCGACCTTCAAGGGCAACGACATCGAGCGGTTCTACCGCTACGGCCTGCTCGCCAATCCGGCTCTGCGCATCTACAAGCCGTGGCTCGACGCGGACTTCGTCTCCGAGCTCGGCGGCCGCACCGAGATGTCCGAGTGGCTCGTCGCACACGGCCTGCCGTATCGCGACAGCACCGAGAAGGCGTACTCCACCGACGCGAACATCTGGGGCGCAACCCATGAGGCCAAGCGCCTCGAGCACCTTGACACCTCGATGGAGATCGTCGAGCCGATCATGGGCGTGCGCTTCTGGGACCCGTCGGTGGACATCGCCACCGAGAACGTCACCCTGGAGTTCCGGCAGGGTCGCCCCGTGGCGATCAACGGCCGCACGTTCGACTCCCCCGTCGCCCTCGTCCGCGAGGCGAACGCGATCGGCGGGCGTCACGGCCTGGGCATGGCCGACCAGATCGAGAACCGCATCATCGAGGCCAAGAGCCGCGGCATCTACGAGGCACCCGGCATGGCCCTGCTGTTCATCGGGTACGAGCGGCTCGTCAGCGCGATCCACAACGAGGACACCATCGCGAACTACCACGCCGAGGGTCGTCGACTCGGGCGCCTGCTGTATGAGGGTCGGTGGCTCGATCCGCAGGCGCTGATGCTGCGCGAGTCGCTGCAGCGGTGGGTCGCGTCGGCGGTCACGGGCAGCGTCACGATCCGCCTGCGTCGCGGCGATGACTACACGCTCATCGACACGAAGGGCCCGGCCCTGAGCTACCACCCGGACAAGCTGTCGATGGAGCGTACCGAGGACGCCGCCTTCGGTCCCGTCGACCGCATCGGCCAGCTGACGATGCGCAACCTCGACATCGCGGACACACGGGCCAAGCTCGAGCTCTACGCCGGCCAGGGCCAGCTCGGTCCCGGCCAGGAGGCCCTCGTGGGCGACCTCGCGCCCGGTGGTGCTGCTGCCATCGCGGCCGCTCCCCCGCTGCCGGAGGCCGTCGAGGACGAGGTGGTCAGCCTCGACCGGGCCGCGTTCGACCTCGGCACCGACTGACCCCTCCCCCAGCCCCTCGTGGGGCCCCCACCCGGTGGTGGCGAGGGGCTCCCGCTCGGCAATGACGTGGGGCTTCGTCCCTCTTGTCCGGTCACGGCGCAGATCTGACCGCGACCGTGATCGCTGGCTTACCGAATCCTTACATTGCCGCGGCATGGTGAGGGGGAACGCGGGGCATAACCCCTGCGTCACTTGTTTCACCACCGTGGAAGGAAGAGGGCCATGACCGAATCCATGCGCGGCACCCGCCTAGGCGCCTTGAGCTACGAGACCGACGCCCATGTCGTCCCGGCGGAGCGGCTGGCAATCACCTACATCTGTCCGAGGGACCACCGCACGGTCGTCCCCTACTTCATCGAAGCGGAGGAGATCCCCTTCGAGTGGACGTGCCGATGCGGCGAGACCGCGGTGCGTCCGGACGCAACGGCGCCGGAGGCCAAGCCCTCTCGACCGCAGCGCACGCACTGGGACATGCTGCTCGAGCGGCGCACCATCGCCGACCTCGAGGCCCTCCTCGAGGAGCGACTCGCCCTGCTGCACGCGAGCGAGGAACTCGCCAAGTCTGCCTGATCGTCTAGGAAGGGACCCGATCCTCGGATCGGGTCCCTTCGTATGTCCGGACGTCAGGCACGCGGATCTCCCGCGGGCGGCAGGGCGGGCGGCGGTGGTCCGTCTCCCGGTTGCTGCTCGGGTCGCAGGTCCTCGACGTTGATGACGGTGCCCTGGATGATGTCGCCCGAGTAGCCCCGCGGATCGTAGATGCCGGGCATGCGCAGGCCCGCCATGCGCGCCGTCGCCCACGACGTCGCCCGCGGTCGGAGGATGCGCTTGGTGACCGGCAGCAGGACGACTAGTCCCGCGAGGTCCGTCCAGAATCCGGGCACGGCGATGAGCAGGCCGCCCAGCAGGGCGAAGGCGTGACGGGACTGGTCGAAGGGCTCCCCCGTCGTCGCACTGCGGCGCAGGTCTGCCATTGCCGCGGTGCCTGCATTGCGCATGATCGCCAGGCCCGCCGGAATGCCGGCGAGCAGCAGCAGGAGCGTCCACCCCCAGCCGATCCACTGCGCCACGAGGTAGACGGTGACGAGCTCGACGAGCGGGTACCCGAAGACGACCAGCCTGGCCCGCCACCCCATCACGACTGAGGCCTGCCCTGGTGCCGCGCGCGTCGGGCATGGGAGCGGCGGCGCACTCGCGTCACCTTGTCGTCCAGCCCCCAGACGGTCACACGCCACAGTGCCTCGGCCACGATGCGGCGGCTCATCTTGCTCGCCCCGGCAGTGCGCTCGACGAAGGTGATCGGCACCTCGCGAACCGTCATCCCGCGCTGGACAGTCCGCCAGGCGAGGTCGATCTGGAAGCAGTACCCCTGTGAGGCGACCTCGTGCAGGTCCAGACGGCGAAGGGTGTCGGCGCGGAAGGCACGGTATCCGCCGGTGGCATCGTGGATCGGCATGCCGAGCATGAGTCGCGTGTACGCAGTGCCGCCGCGGGAGATCATCTGCCGGGTCACCGGCCAGTTCTCGGTGCGACCACCGGGGACCCAGCGTGAGCCCAGCACGAGATCAGCGTTGCGCAGCGCGTCGAGCAGCCGTGGCAGCTGCTCCGGCTGGTGGGAGCCGTCGGCGTCCATCTCCACCACCACGTCATATCCCTGCTGGAGCGCCCAGGCGAAGCCCGCGAGGTAGGCGGCCCCTAGACCTTCCTTGCCGAGGCGGTGCATGACGTGGATGTGATCGTCGGCGGCTGCGAGTTCATCGGCCAGCTCCCCCGTGCCGTCCGGGGAGTTGTCGTCAGCGACGAGGATGTCTGCCTCGGGAACGCTGCTGCGCACGCGTGCAGTGATCGCGGGCAGCGTGAGCCGCTCGTTGAAAGTCGGGATGATGACGACGATGCGGCCGAGGTCGGCGAAGTCGGTCAGGCTCACTCCTCCACCCTAATCCTGCGCCGCGACGGCGCGGCGGGCGCGACGTGCCCGTACCGCCGTCCACGCGATGCCGACGATGAAGACCAGGAACAGGGCGGCCTCGATGATCACGCCGAGGCGGTTGCCCCAGGTCACCCCGTCGACGGACCGGACCTGCGCGATCATCCAGCCCTCCTCCCCCACCGCCATCGAGTCCCGGACGGTGCGATCGGTGTCGATCACCGCGGAGATGCCGGATGTCGCAGCGACGAGCACTGTGCGCCCCGTCGCGGTCGCCTGCATGCGCTCGATGTCGAGTTGCTGGTCCGGCTGAGCAGTGCCTCCGTATGTCGCATTGTTCGTCTGGACCACGAGCATGCTCGCTCCCCCGAGCATCACCGCATCGACGACGTCGCTGTAGGCGACCTCGAAGCAGATGACGACGCCAACGACCTGGTCCGCGATGCGCAGGTCGCCGGGCTCGTCGCCGGGCGCGAAGTCGCGCGGAACTCGGTCGAACCTGCCGATGAGCGGAGCGAGCTGCTCGCGAAACGGCACGAACTCCCCGAAGGGCACCGGGTGGGTTTTGACGTACTGGTCCGTCGGTCCGAGGTCGGGATCCCAGACGATCCCGACGTTCCACACGCGGTCCTGATCCTCGCCTGCAGCAACCACCGCCCCGACGAGGATGGGCGCGTCGATCGCCTGCGCGGCCCGGGTGATGTCGGCTGCGACCGTGGGGTCGGTGTACGGGTCGATATCGGATGAGCTCTCCGGCCACACCACCAGCTGCGGCTGCGGCGCGGACCCGTCGGCCACCGCCCGTGCGAGGTCGAGGGTCTGGTTGACGTGGTTGTCGAGCACGGCCCGGCGCACGTCCATCGCGCCCATGCCCATCTGGGGGGTGCCCCCCTGGATGATCGCCACGGTGGTGGTCTGGTCGGTCTGCCCAGGGGTCGCCAGGGGCTGCAGCAGGCCCGGGAGCACCATGACGGCAGCGAGCACCACCCCGTGCGCGAGGGCACGTCGGTACTGCGCGCGCGCAAGCGCGACGGCCGCAGCGGTGAGACTGGCCCCGACGACGACCACCGCCACAGACACCAGCTCGATGCCGCCCAGAGCGGCGGCAGCCGCGAGCGGGGTGTCGGGCTGCGAAAACCCCAGCGTGCCCCACGGGAACCCACCCCACGGCCAGCGGCCCCGCAGCCCCTCGCTGACCACCCAGGCGGCGGTGACCCACAGGACCGGGAACGGCAGTCGGGTCCCAAGGGCGGTGCCGGCGCCGACGATCAGCAGCCACGCAGCGCACCACAGCGAAAGCAGCAACCACGCGTCGGTCCCGACGATCGTCATCCAGTGCAGCAGCGGCAGGAAGAACGACAGGCCGAACACCAGGCCCAGTCCGAACCCCCGGCGCAGCCGGGCACCCCAGAGTGCCGCCGTGAGCACCGCGACGGCGGCGGGCGCACTGGCCCCGAAGTCCACGGGTGGGAAGGCGCTCCACGCCAGCAGTCCGGCCACGACGGCCATGACGAGCGCGAGAGGCAGCGCCAAGAGTGGCTTCGGCTCCGGGGTGGGGCCATCGCTCCCCTCCCCCGCCGTGTACCCCGGCGTGGCCCCCGCCGCATCCGTGCTCATCACCGGCCTCCCCCGCGCAGGCCGGCGTCGTGGACGATCCGCCCGTGCACGAGCGTCGCCAGGCACTCCGGCGGAGCAGCGTCGAGATCGAGAAGGCCGTCCGTCAGCGGCCCGGCCGCCCAGACGGCCAGGTGGGCGGGCTGCCCGGGGATCAGCTCGCCCACGTTCTCGATCCCGGCCGCCAGCCACCCGTTCCGGACATGCGCGTCGAACGCGTCCCGCGGGGGGATCCCCTGCCCCGGCGTCCGGTGGTGCACCGCGGCCCGCACGGCCAGCCACGGTCCCATCGCGGTGACCGGCGCATCGGACCCGAAAGCCAGTCGGATCCCCGCGTCGGCGATGTCGTGGAAGCGGTTCATGCCCCGCATCCGCTCGTCGCCGAGCCGCTGGTCGTACATTCCCCCCGTCCCGCCCCAGAGTGCGTCGAACATCGGCTGCATCGAGGCGACCACGCCGAGGTCGGCAAGTGTCGCCAGATCGTCGTCGGACAGCATCTCGGCATGCTCGATGCGGTGGCCTGCCGCGCGGACGGCATCGCTTCCGACCTCGGCAGCCGCGCGACGCAGGCCCTCGGAAACGGCCGAGCATGCGGCATCGCCGATGACGTGGAACCCGGCCTGCATGCCCGTACGCGTCGCCTCGACGAGGTGGTCGGCGATCTCGTCGACCGACAGGAAGCTCGCGCCGGTCGAGTCGGGCAGGTCCCGGTACCCCGCATGCAGGCAGGCGGTGTGCGAGCCGAGGGCACCGTCGACGAACAGGTCCCCCGCGACGCCTGCTGCGCCGAGTTCCAGCGCCGTCCCAATACCGCCGCGGGACGCGAGCTCGCCCCAGTACCCGGTCACCAGCGGCCCGGGCTCAGCATCAGCGAGGTCGAGCAGCATCGCGAGGTCCTGTTCGCTGGAGATGGCGGGTCCGGCCATCTCGTGGATCGCGACGATGCCGAGAGCCGCGGCGTGCGCGCGCATCGTGCGCTGGGCGTCGCGCCGCTGGTCGTCGGTGATGAGCGACAGGGCGATCTCGCGGACCCGCAGGTGTGCGGTGCTCGACAGCGAACCGTCGGGCGTGAAGCCGTCGAGTCGGTGTAGGTCCGCTGCATGCGCGCACAGGGCGCTGCTCACCAGTGCGCTGTGCGCGTCGATCCGCGACAGGTAGACCGATGCGCCATGGGCTGCGTCATCGACCTGCGTGCGCGTGGGGAGCGTGGCATCCGGCCAGCGCGTCTGGTCCCAGCCATGGCCGATCACCTGCTCCCCCGGGTGCCGTCGCGCATGGTCGGCGAGGGCGGCCAGCAGCTGCTCCGCGGACGAGCAGCCGGTGAGGTCGAGACCGGTGAGGAGCAGCCCTGCGCTTGTCGCATGCACGTGTGCATCGACGAACCCCGGTGTCAGGTAAGCGCCCGCGAGATCGATGACCTCGTCGGCCGAGTCCACGAGTCCTGCGGCTGCCGACTCGTCGCCCACCCACGAGATGGTGTCGCCCACGATGAGCAGTGCGGTGGCGTCGGCGTCGGCAGGGCTCAGGAGGCGCCCACCGTGCAGGAGCACCCGCCGCGTGGCGCGCCAGTCAACAGCGGACCCGCGTGCCTGCGTCACTCGATCACGACCAGCGCGCGGGTTTGTGTGTTCAGCACCCGCGGGTCCCCCTCCGTGACGACGACGATGTCCTCGATACGCGCCCCGTGCCGACCCGCCTCGTAGAAGCCGGGCTCCACGCTGAATGCCATGCCGGGTTCCAGGGGGAGGTCGTTGCCCTGGACGATGTACGGCTCCTCGTGCGACTCCAGGCCGATGCCATGCCCGGTGCGATGGATGAAGAGCTCCCCCAGCCCGGCATCGGCCAGCACTGACCGGGAAGCTGTGTCGACGTCACTGCAGCGCGCTCCGACACGCGCGGCCCGCACTCCCGCCTCCTGGGACGCCTGCAGGATCTCGTAGCGCGCACGAAAGTCCGGCCCGGGATCGCCGACCGCGTACGTGCGGGTGCAGTCGCTGCGATAGCCGTCGGGCATCGTGCCGCCGATGTCGACGACGACGGCGTCGCCGGGCATGATCACGCGGTCGGACACCTCATGGTGGGGCGATGCGCCGTTGGGGCCACTCGCGACGATCACGAAGTCGACGCGCACGTGCCCAGCCTCGAGGATGAGTTCGGCGATCTCCGCGCCGACCTGCGCCTCGGTGCGCCCGGGCCGCAGCAGCCCGGTCACCGCTGCGTGCACCCGGTCGATCGCCGCACCCGCGTCGGCCAGCGCTGCGATCTCGTCGGGCTCCTTGCGGATGCGCAGCTGGTCGAGCAACTGCCCGGCCAGCACCTGCCGGGCCCCGGCCCCTGCATCGCGGAGGCGCAGGACCTTCTCCGCCCACATGTGATTGTCGACGGCCACCTCCCCGGTCGAGCCGACGAGGCCGGCGACCTTCGCATACGGGTCGTCCGTCTCACCCCACGTGAGGACGTCCAGCCCGGCCTCACCCACCGGGCTGGCGGCGGCGGCAAGCAGCTCGAGCTCGGGCACGACGAGTACGGGGTCGGCGTCGACTCGGACCACCAGGCAGGTGAGCCGCTCGAGGGGCACCGCGTCGTAGCCCACGAGGTAGCGCAGGTCCGGGCCGGGTGTCACGAGGACGGCGCGGATGCCCCGCTCCGCAGCGAGGTCGCGCACCCGGTCGAGTCGAGCCAGCAGTCGAGCCGTCATGGCGCGATCCTACGTCGGCGCGGGCGAGTCGCAGGCGTGGCGGAACTCAGCCGCGACCCACCACCGCACGGACCTCTGCCAGAATTCGGGCGTGCCTGTGAAGACCGGTCCCCTCCTCGTCCTGGACACGGCTTCGCTGTATTACCGCTCGTTCCACGCCATGCCCTCCAGCATGACCGCGCCGGACGGCAGCCCGAACGGTGCCGTCCGTGGGTTCCTGGGCACGCTCGCCCGCCTGATCGAGGTCCACCGGCCGTCCGGGGTCGTGGCGGGCTGGGATGCCGACTGGCGACCCGCATGGCGGGTGGCCCTGATGCCCACCTACAAGACCCACCGGCTCGCCGATGCGGGCTCGGGGGCGGAGGAGGCCGACGCAGAGGAGGCGCCGGACGATCTCGGCCCCCAGGTCGACGGCATCGCGGACGTCCTCGATGCGCTGGGCCTCCCGCGCTGGGGCGCACCCGCACACGAGGCCGACGATGTGCTCGCGAGCCTGTCCGTCCAGTCGGACCTGTGGCCGGGGACTGCCCAGGAATGCATCGTCGTTTCGGGAGATCGCGACCTCGTGCAGCTGATCACCGACCGTGTCCGACTGCTGCTGACGGTCAACGGCGGCATGGAGGCCTGGCCCCTGCTTGATCCCCAGGCGGCCAACGCCCGGTTCGGCGTCACGCCCGCGCAGTACGTCGACATGGCGGTGCTGCGCGGCGATCCCTCGGACGGCCTGCCGGGGGTGGCGGGCATCGGGGCGAAGACGGCCGTCAGCCTCATCGCGCAGTACGGCGATCTCGATGCGCTGGTGGCCGCCGCCCATGCCGAGCCGGTGGTCCGCCCGCTGACGCCCCGCATCGCCGAGCGGCTGCGGCAGGCGCACGAGGAGCTCGGTCGGGCGCGCGCGGTGACGACTGCCGTACGGGACCTCCCGCTCCCCGGGCCGGTGCCGAGTACGGGAGCATGGGATACGGACGAGCCCGCGCTTGCCGACGTGGCGGAGCGCTGGGGGGTCGAGCGGCAGGTGGAGCAGGTGCGGCGCGCCGTGGTCGCGCTGGACGACTAGCCGATCACCGCGTCACAGGGCGCTGGAGTACGCCACCACGCCCCGGTCGATGAGTCCCGCGGCCTGGCCGGCCCGTGCCGCCAGCTCATCCCCCGGGCCTGCGGCCACGGCGATCTGGCCGAGCAGGTCGATGACCTGCCGCGTCCAGCGGACGAAGTCCCCGGCCGTGATGTCGGCCTCGCCGAGGACCTGGAGAAGGGTGGCCCCCTGCGCCCAGCGGTGGATCGCACCGGTGAGGCCTGCGTCCGGCCTGCGGGTCGCGTCGAGGCCGTGGTCGGCCTCGAGCCCATGCAGCTGCGTCCATGTCGAGGTGAGCCGCTCGACGGCTTCGCGGACGATGCGCGTCGGCAATGCCGGGGCCGTGTCGTCCTCCTGGCCGCGGGACTCGTAGACCACGGCGGCGCATACGGCAGCGAGATCGGCGGGTGCCAGGTCGCGCCATGCGCCGTCGACGAGGGACTGCGCGGTGAGCAGGTCCGACTCCGTGTACAGTCGCATGAGCATCTGGCCTTGCGGTGTCACGGCAGCGTCGTCCCCCGCCGACGTCAGGTATCCGAGGTCCGCCAGCACGGCGCAGACCCGGTCGAAGCGACGCGCGATCGAGTTGGTCCGACCCTCGACGCGGCGCTCGAGGTCCCCGACCTGGCGCCTCGTGCGGTGATAGCGCTCGGCCCAGCGTGCATGGGCCTCGCGATCGGAGCAGCCATGGCACGGGTGGGCCCGGAGCCTCCTGCGCAGGTCGGCAATGCGCTCGTCGTCCCCGCCCTGCCGTCCCGCCCGACGGCGTTCGTGCGGGACCTCCGCCACCGCATCGGCGAGCTGCGCCGCGAGCTCGCGGCGGGCACGAGCGTCGCGCGGTGAGAAGGCCCGGGGAACCCTGACGCGGGTGAAGGCCTCGACGGGATGCGTGGTGTCGGCCTGCGACACCCGGCGCACCTGCCCCTCCGGGGTGAGCACCAGTGGCCGGCCGTCCTCTCGGGGTGCGCGGCTGGTCCGGGAGTCCAGCACAAGCGCCGGGCCGCTGCGCCGGCCAGTCGGGATCCAGAACACGTCCCCCTGCTGGAGGGCACCCCAGGACCGCTCCGCAAGATCCCTTCGCTCAGCGGCAGCAGCGCGTCCGGCGTCCTTCTCGAGTCGGCCGACCTCGTCACGAAGCGCCGCGTAGTCGTCGAAGTCACCGAGGTGGCACTGCATGGCCTCGCGGTAGCCGACCATGGCCTCCTCGAGGCGTCGCAGCTCCGTCGCCAGCCCGACGACGGCGCGGTCGGCCTGGAACTGGGCGTAGGAGGTCTCCAGCACCTCGCGGGCCGCATGACGGCCCATGCGCGCGACGAGGTTGACCGCCATGTTGTAGCTCGGCAGGAAGGACGAGCGCAGCGGGTAGGTCCGGGTCGAGGCAAGGCCCGCGAGGACCTGGGGGTCCAGCCCCTGCTGCCACAGGACGACAGCATGGCCCTCGACGTCGATCCCGCGTCGTCCGGCGCGGCCGGTGAGCTGGGTGTACTCCCCCGGGGTGAGGTCGACATGTGTCTCGCCGTTCCACTTCACCAGGCGTTCGAGGACGACCGACCTCGCCGGCATGTTGATCCCCAGCGCCAGGGTCTCCGTCGCAAACACCGCCTTCAGCAGTCCACGCTGGAACAGGGCCTCGACGATCTCCTTGAACGCCGGGAGCATCCCCGCATGGTGGGCGGCAAGCCCGCGCTCGAGGCCGTCGAGCCAGTCGTCGAAGCCGAGTGCTGCGAGGTCGTCGTCCGGCAGGTCGAGCGTGGCCTCGAGCACGATCTCACGGATCTCCCGGCGCTCATCGGGATCGGTGAGGCGCAGCCCTGCGTGCAGGCACTGGCGGACGGCCTCGTCGCAGCCGGCCCTGCTGAACAGGAAGTAGATGGCCGGCAGGAGCCCGTCACGCCCGAGCCGCTCGACGACCTCGCTGCGCCAGGGGGTCTTCGGGCCGCGGAAGCGGCGCTGCTGACCGCGACGTCGCTCCCCTCGCTGAGGCGTGCCGAACCTGCGCTCGTCACGAGCCAGTCGCACAAGGTCGGGGTTCACCACCCGCTGGTCGTCGTCCACGAAGAGGTCGTACATACGCGGTCCGGCCATCACGTGCTGCCACAGCGGCACCGGTCGATGCTCCTCGACGATGATCTCGGTGTGGCCGCGCACCGTCGCCAGCCATGCGCCGAACTCCTCAGCATTGCTGACGGTGGCCGAGAGGGCCACCACGGTGGCCGATGCAGGCAGGTGGATGATGACCTCCTCCCAGACGGCACCCCGGAAGCGATCGGCGAGGTAGTGCACCTCGTCCATCACGACGTAGCCCAGGCCGTGAAGAGTGGACGACTCCGCGTAGAGCATGTTGCGGAGCACCTCGGTCGTCATGACGACGATGGGCGCCTCGGAGTTGATGCTGTTGTCCCCCGTCAGCAGGCCGATGCGCTCGGCTCCGTACCGGGCGACCAGATCGTTGAACTTCTGGTTAGACAGGGCCTTGATCGGGGTCGTGTAGAAGCACTTGAGCCCATGCTCGAGGGCGAGGTGGATCGCGAACTCGCCCACGACCGTCTTGCCGGATCCGGTCGGTGCGGCTACGAGGACCCCCGCCCCGGACTCCAGTGCCGCGCACGCCTGCAGCTGGAAGGAGTCCAGCTCGAAGCCATAGTGCTGTGCGAACACACCGACCTGGGTCCGCTCCTGCTTCGCACGTGCCCGCGCCGCCGCGTAGCGCTCGGCGGGACTGAGGTCTTCGGTCACGCGCCCTCGTCGAGCGGGGAGGCCTCGTCATCGTCGAAGGAGTCGTAGTCCGGCTCGGACCCGCGGCGTCGGGCGCGGCGGCGGTCGTTCAGCAGGCTGATGCCGATCGCCGCGACGACGAGCAGGAGCATCGGGCCGGCCAGCAGGAGCAGGTTGATCGGATCGCCGGTGGGCGTCGCCACGGCGGCGAAGATGATCACGCCGATGACGATCCAGCGCCACCAGCTGAGCAGGCGACGACCCGACAGGACGCCCGCGAAGTTGAGCAGGACGAGCAGCAGCGGGATGAGGAAGCCGATCCCGAAGACGAGGATGGTCCGCAGGAAGAAGGACAGGTACCGGTCGACCGAGACGATGTTCTCGACGTTGTCCGGCGTGAAGCCCAGCAGGACCTCCAGGCCAAGGGGCAGCACCACGTAGGCGAGCGCGACTCCGCCGAAGAACAGCGGCGTCGCCACGGCAACGAAGCCCAGGGCCCAGCGCCGCTCATTGCGGTGCAGGCCTGGCGTGATGAACCGCCAAAGCTGGTAGAGCCAGACCGGCGCCGACAGGACGAGCCCGGCGACGGCGGCGACCTGCATCTGCAGCACGAAGGGGTCGGCGACGCCGGTCAGGGCAAGGGTGACCGAGCGCCCCTCCTCGCGCGCCTGGTCGACGGCACCCATGAACGGCGCACTGAGCCACGCGAACAGCTGCGGGTAGTAGATCCAGCCCAGCACCATGCCGATCGCGATCGCGATCCCGCTCTTGACGAGGCGGGAGCGCAGCTCGCGCAGGTGATCGGTGAGCGGCATGGCCGCCGCGGAATCGGCGCCACGCTCCTTCAGGGCCACGAGCGGCGGGTATCAGCCCTCGCGACGCTCGGTGGGCACCGAGTCGGTCGCCGGGGCGTCCTGCGCTGGCGGCAGGCTCGGGGTGTCTGAGGCGGGGACGGCGGACGTGGCCGCGGCTCCTGCCGCACCGGCATCCGGACCGTCCTTGTCGGCGAGCCCCTTGGTCTCGGCCTTGAAGATCCGCAGCGAGCGACCGAGGCCGCGCGCGGCGTCGGGCAGCCGCTTGGCGCCGAACAGCAGGAGGACGAGCGCGACGATGATGAGCCATTCCCAGCCCTTGAGATTCGGCATCTGCGGTCTCCTGTCGTGTGCGGATCGGGCCTAGCCTACGTGATCCCCTCGGTGGTGCCGCCGATTCAGCCCGACCGGGGGGCGGGACCGTACGCCGCCAGGGCGGCGGTCGTCGCCGCGCGGACGCCGTCGACGAGTTCGGCGGGCGCGAGGGCAGTGACGGTCCCGGCCAGGGACATGACCAGCCGCACGCCCCAGTCGACGCTGAGCAGGGGCAGTTCCACGAGGGCCCGTCCGTCCGACCGGTCCTCGACCACCGATGCGCCGCGGTGGACGTCCGTGATCCAGCGGGAGGAGGGCTCGACGAGCAGCCGTGCCGTCTGGCCGGAGGTCGGTGCCGGAGCGGCACGGGCATCCTCGGGGGGCACCACCGGATCAACCTCCCGGGCGCCGAGGATGCGGTCCAGCCGGAACGTCCGCAGGGCCTCAGCCCCGGTGCACCACGCCTGCAGGTACCCGACGCCGTCGACGACACTGACCTCCAGCGGAGCGACGACACGCTCGGTGACATCGTCCCGGGTAGTCGACGCATAGGTGATGTCCAGGCCGCGGCCGTGGGCGAGGGCCGAGTCGATGGCCTCGGAGACCTGCTGCTCGATGCCGACGTTGACGGTGGGCAGCGCGTCGGTGGGCACTGCGGTCCCGAGTGCTGACTCGAGCCGGGCCGATGCCGAAAGGATCGCCGAGCGGTCCGCGAGGCCCGGGACCTGAGCGAGGGTGCGCAGTGCCACCAGCAGGACCATCGCCTCCTCGTCGGTCAGCCGGAGGGGCCGGTCGAGGGTCTGCGGGTCGATCACGTGGATGACGCCGTCATCCCAGAAGTCGATGTCGACGAGCTGGTCCGGACCGTGACCGGGCAGGCCGGAGACCACCAGCAGCCACAGGTCCTTCTCCAGCTCCGCTCCGGAGATGCCGAAGTGCGCCGCGGCCTCGTCGAGTGTGATGCCGTCGTGAGCCACCAGCCAGGGCACGAGCGCCAGCAGCCGCGCAAGGCGGTCGGCCGCGCTCACGAGGATCCCCCGACGTGCGGCTGGTGCAACCGGTGCAACTCGAGCAGGCCGGCATGCACCCGATCGACGACCTCGGCCGGCCGGAGCACCGTCGCGTCAGCGCCGGCGGCGCAGAGCGCTCCGACGAGTGCGTCCATCGAAGGGAACGCGACCTCGATGTCGGCCGCCATACCCGGCGCGACCGGGGCGGTCGCCGCCCGACGCAGTGATGCGCCGCGCCAGGGCTCCACGTGCACGGTCGCCCGCACGGTCGGGTCGGTGGGCTCCCCGCCCTCTCCGGCGGCTGCCTCCAACGGCTCCCGCGACCTGGCCGTCAGAGTCACCGGCCCCTGGATGCGGCTGAGGCGGAAGGTGCGCTCGGCGCGTCTGTCGTGGTCGTGGCCCGTGAGCCGCCAGTGACCGTCGGTCGACGCGAGCCGCCAGGGCGACACCGTGCGCATGGCGGCGGTGTCGCCGGCAGGGGTGCGGTAGGGGAAGGTGACGATGCGGTCGGTGCGGATCGCCTGCAGAAGGGGCAGCAGGGCGGCCTCGGTCGAGCCGAGCACGACCTCGCCGGCCAGACCGGCCGGCACCCACGACTGCGCGTCGCCGAGCACCGCCTCCAGCTTGCGCACGGCGGTGCCCGCCACAGCAGCCACGGATGCCTGGCCCCAGACCTGCGCGGCCACGGCGACGGCGCTGCGCTCGGCAAGGGTGAGGTCCAGCGGGGCCATCGCGTAGGCATCCCGCGGGATGCGGTAGCCGAGCACCTCGCCGGACTCGTCGATGACGGTCTCGACGGGCACCCCCATCGATCGCAGTTCGTCCTTGTCGCGCTCGAACATCCGCTCGAAGGCGGGATCGGAGGCGGCCTCCCGATAGCCGGGCACCTGGTCCCGAAGGACGCTCCGGGGCACCGGACGTGACGTGGCCATGAGCGCGAAGACGAGGTTGAGCAGGCGCTCGGTTCGGTCGACGCGATCGGGCATGCGCGGCTACCCGACGCCGACGAGGTCGATCACGAAGACAAGGGTCCGGCCGCCGAGGCGATGACCCGTCCCGGCCGGGCCGTACGCCAGGTGCGGCGGGATGACCAGCTGTCGGCGACCGCCGACCCGCATGCCCGGGATGCCCTCCTGCCAGCCGGCGATCAGGCCGTTCAGGGGGAACGAGATCGTGCTGCCGCGGTCCCATGAGGCGTCGAACTGCTCGCCCGTCTCGAAGTCGACGCCGACGTAGTGCACCTCGACCTGGCCACCAGGCACCGCCTCGGCCCCCTCGCCGACGATCAGGTCGGTGATCACCAGATCCGCCGGCGGCGGACCCTCGATGAAGTCGATCTCGGGCTTGTCCATGGGTCTCCCTCGTGCCGTGGTGGGTCGTTGCGGGTCGGTCGGTCCTTGCTGGTCGGTCGGGTGCTGCCGCGCGTGATCGTCAGGCCGAGGCGGTGTCGAGCAGCTCGATGACGAAGACGAGTGTCTCGTTCGGGGCGATGCCGGGCGGCGGCGCCTCGCCGTAGGCGAGGGCACCGGGGATGACAAGCATGCGCTGGCCGCCGACCTTCATGCCCGGGATGCCTTCCTGCCATCCGGGGATGAGTCCCTCGAGGGGGAAGGAGATCGGCTCGCCGCGGGACCACGAGGAGTCGAAGACCGACAGGCCGATCTGGCCTGCCCCGCAGTAGTTGACGGTGACGGTGTCGCCGGGCTGCACCTCGGCACCGTCGCCCTCGCGCACGTCGACGATCCCCAGTTCCGTGGCCGGTGCGCTGCCCGTGGCCAGGGTGATGCTCGGGATCCCGTCGGGGGCGAAGGACGTGGCCGCACCCTCGATGCCCACGGCACCCGCGGGGGGCTCCATGGCGGGCACGGCGGCCAGAGTCGCGCAGTCGGCCGTCACGTAGGGGTCACCCGACGCCGCGGGTGCCTCAGCCGGGGCCTCCGCGGC
>JAFMFD010000142.1 GCA_017856385.1 Actinomycetota bacterium | reverse complement strand
TGCGCCAAACCTGCTCGTAGTGCTCCTCGCCGTTGATGCGTCCGAACTCCGCGGCTAGGTGGTAGACGACGTCGAAGTCCCCGATGCGGTCGAAGGCGGCGCGCAGCTGCCGGTAGTCGGCGACGTCGGCCCGCAGCGTCTGGGGTAGGCCCGTGTGCTGGAGGTCAATTCCCCAGACCTCATGGCCGCGGTCTCGCAACTCGGCGGTGAGAGGGCGGCCAAGGGTGCCGGCAGCGCCGGTGATGACGATCTTCATGCGCAGTGACCTTTCGCAGGGGTCAGACCATCGCCCAGAAACGGGCGGGCTGCTGGTCGAGAATCTCGACGGGGTCGCCGGGCTCCAGGCGGCCCACGACGTTCTGGTCAGTGATGATCTGGCAGCAGGCGAGCGTGGCCTCGATCACCGTCAGGGGACAGGCGTCGAACTCTTTCGGCAGATGAACAAACCACGTCGCCTGGGCCATGTGCTCCAAGACGACCTCGTGCGGCTGATTCTCCAGTTCCACAAGCGGCACGTTCGCCCGCTGCGCCCACATGCGGGCGTTGATCTTGCCCTTCGCGGGGTGGTTTCTCGCCGCGAACAGGGCAAAACCCTGTTTCTCGACGGGCCTGACGCAGTTACTCGGAACCGGCGAGTGAATGAAGCAGTCAGCCCGCCCGACCCACTTAGCCTCGTGCGCTCTGTGCAGCCGCGACATCGTGACGAATCGGTCGGCGGCACGGAATAGGTCACGGCGGGCCGTAGAGGGGGTTTGCGCGTGCTGAATCCACACGAGGGGCGCTCGGCTACCCAGCGCTGCCATTGCCTCGTCTGTGAGCTTGTCAGTGCCCGTGACGACGATGCGCTCGTAATCCATCGCGGTTTCCCAGTCGGGCGCGTCGATCCAGTGAACCTCGACGTCGTCAGGGGCGGCCGCCACCATGCAGTCGTTGTTGCGCTCGGCGCCGCCGGCGTATTTGCCAGGAAGCAGCGCGGAGTTTCTCTCCTCAACCTTGGGGATGTGGTGAGTCACCCAGGCGACGTGCCTCACGGCAGCAGCACCTCAAGGGCGGGCTTCCAGTATTCGTCGAAAACTTTGTCGGCGTCGTACTGCGCGGCGAAGTCAATGGCCTTCTGCGAGCGCACCCGGCCCTCCGCGTAGGCCGCCTCCAGGGCGTCAACGATGCTGCCGACCTGCGGGGTGAACCACCAAGCCTTCTGGGCTTCGTCCCATTGGGGCTGGACGTCGACGGCCCAGCCGTGGCCGAGCAGCTCGGGCTGTGCGGTGGCATTACTGACTACGGCGCGAGTGCCGCACGACTGGGCCTCGACTAGGGGGATGCCGAATCCCTCGCCGCGGCTTGGCTGCACGAGGACGTCCATGCTGGTGTAGATCGCCGCCAGGGCTTCTTTCGGGATGCCGCCGATCCGGTACGGGTACGACGGCACGAACTTGACGCGGTCGATGGGTAGGTTGACGGCCTGCGCCAGGTAGTTCAGGTCGAGCCCCGACATCGCCGGCGTGGCCTCGGTGTGCAGGTAAAACCACACGTCGTCGTGACGTTCCATGAACATTGACATGGCTAGGAACGTCTCAGCGAAACTCTTGCGGTCAATGTGCCCGCCCTTGTTGGCGCTGACGCTGCCGACGAGGAAGGCGTCCTCGGGGATGCCTAGCCAGGCCCGCGGCGTGATATCGCCGTCGGTGCCGTGGATGACGTCGGTCGGCTTGAAGATCGACGTGTCGATGGCGTGCGGGATGTAGAGGGTCTGGATGCCGAGGGCCTCAATGGCGTCGCGGCCAAACTTCGACATGGCAATCGGCGTGACCTGCGGGCGTCGCAGCCACTCGGCGACCGCTGGCGGCACCGGGTAATGGTCGATGGGCACCCAGGAGCCGACGCGCTCCATGAGGTCCCAGCCGGCGCCGCGGAATACCCAGCAGTCAAAGAGAGTGATGATCAGGGGCTGCTGGCCGGTGGGGGCGCCCAGGTCCATCGCGTGCGCGGGGATGACGTCGTTGCTATAGGCGTCGAACCCGCGGGGGTAGACCGGTATCCCTTCCCACTCCATGCGGGCACCCTCAAGCCCGTAATTCGACGCAACGGCTACTTCGTAGCCGGCTTTCTTGAGCCGGAGGACGACCTGCTGCGTTTGCTCGCCGTAGCCTGTTTGGGCGTGGGGGCTGTTGCTCGCCCAGAGGATTCGACGTGAAGCAGGCCCAGGCGTAGCAGCTGCTCGCCCTCCTGCGGTGGCACGTCGAGCGGGGTTCCCAGAGCGTGAACGTACTTTGGATCGCGCGGCATTTGCCACCTATCTCTCCTTTGCGCAGGTGGTGGGCGGTCCCGGCCCCTGCGCAAACCGGGACCGCCCACGTTCGTGGTTGCCTACTAGGCCGTCCCGCCGAGGAACACGTTGGCGTGACTGGTCTGCGGCAGAGCGCCGTCGACCCGCCAGGTAGCGCGGATCGTGACGATGTCGTAGTCGAACCGGAAGTCCGAGGACGTGGCGACCTGGAGGCCACCCACCGACCTCACGTAGTAGGACTTCGTGTCAGCAGCGACCAGCGACTTAGCACCAGAACCGGGATCTGCGAGGTGAGGATTCTCAATCAGAGCCTGGCCGACGATGCGATCAGGAGTCGACGCATCCAGGGTGGGCACGAACAGATACGCGCCGTCGCTGTCCTTCAGCTTGCGAAGAGCAGCGATGCCCTTGCCGTTCGCCATCACGGCGAAATTGGGCATACGACGGGCGGCCCCATCGACAGAGTAGATGAGATCAATAACCTCGTCGCCGGTGAACTGGCCGGTGCCACGAGTAGACGTCGCGGTGCCACCAGTAACGCCGGTGCCAGCCGCAGCCACTAGGCCGAGCGGTTCCACGGTTCCGGTTCCCACCGTCAACTTCGATCCGATGTTGTACCCGAAGGCATCGCCGAGCTGCTGGGCAAGGAAGCCCATGACATCGACCTGGCTGTCTTCGATGAACTCCCGGGTCACGTCAATAAGTGCCGAGAACTTGTGGGACTTCAATGTCGTTTTGCCGAAGACCGGATCGGACTCAGCAATCTGCGCGCCCTCAGTCTTGATCGTCGCGGTCGACCACGCGGACTGCGACGGCAGCACGAGATCCTCGCCGCCAGCGGTCGTCAGGAACGTGACAACACTCGGATCCAGCATGGGCCCGATGAGGCGTGCGCGCGCAATGACCTGGTCTGAAAATGATGTCGGGACCGGCGCGTTGGTCGACGACTTGGTCATGTCGCGGACCTCAAACGTGTGGGAGCGGCGCTCGCCGCGGAGGATCGACCGGATGATCGCATCCTCAGTCTCGGCCGGCGCGGTGCGCGCCTCAACCGGACGAGCAACGTCCTCAAGGCCAGACATGGCCTCGGCGATCTCGCGCTCGCGCTTCTCAGCGT
>JAFMFD010000054.1 GCA_017856385.1 Actinomycetota bacterium | reverse complement strand
AAGGAGTTCATGGTCCGCAACACCTACATCTACCCGCCCGAGCCGAGCATGCGGATCATCGCCGACATCTTCGCGTACACGTCGGCGCGCATGCCGAAGTTCAACTCCATCTCGATCTCCGGGTACCACATGCAGGAGGCCGGGGCCACCGCCGATCTCGAGCTCGCCTACACCCTCGCCGACGGCGTCGAGTACATCCGCGCCGGCCAGGCCGCCGGCCTTGACGTCGACGTGTTCGCGCCCCGACTGTCGTTCTTCTGGGCCATCGGCATGAACTTCGCGATGGAGGTCGCGAAGATGCGCGCCGCCCGACTGCTGTGGGCCAGGCTCGTGAAGCAGTTCGGTGCGACGAACCCCAAGTCCCTCTCGCTGCGCACGCACTGCCAGACGTCGGGCTGGTCGCTCACCGCACAGGACGTCTACAACAACGTCATCCGCACCTGCGTCGAGGCGATGGCCGCTACGCAGGGGCACACCCAGTCCCTGCACACCAACGCGCTCGACGAGGCTCTGGCGCTGCCGACCGACTTCAGTGCGCGGATCGCGCGCAACACCCAGCTGCTGCTGCAGCAGGAGTCGGGCACGACGCGGGTGATCGACCCGTGGGGTGGGTCGTACTACATAGAGCGGCTCACGGCCGACCTTGCCGAGCGGGCATGGGCCCACATCCAGGAGGTCGAGGAGGCCGGCGGCATGACGGCGGCCATCGAGGCGGGGATCCCCAAGATGCGCATCGAGGAGGCGGCCGCACGCACGCAGGCGCGCATCGACACCGGCCGTCAGACGGTGATCGGCGTCAACCTCTTCCTGCCGGAGGGGCAGGAGGCGATCGACGTCCTCAAGGTCGACAACTCGGCCGTGCGCGCCGAGCAGCTCGCGAAGCTCCAGCGGCTGCGCGCCGAGCGTGACGAGGCCGCCTGCCGCGCGGCGCTCGAGTCGCTGACCGCGGCGGCCCGCGCGTCCGTCGACGGCACCCGCGCTCCCGGGCTCGAGCAGAACTTCCTCGCCCTCTGCGTCGATGCCGCCCGCGCGGGCGCGACTGTCGGGGAGATGAGCGACGCGCTGGAGGCCGTCTTCGGCCGCCACACCGCAATGATCCGTACCATCCAAGGCGTGTACCGCAGTGAGGCCGGCGACTCCCCCAACGTGGAGCGCGCACGCGAGCGTGCCTCGCAGTTCGAGGCGCGGCATGGTCGTCGTCCGCGCATCATGGTCGCCAAGATGGGCCAGGACGGCCACGACCGCGGCCAGAAGGTCATCTCGACAGCGTTCGCCGACCTCGGCTTCGACGTCGACGTCGGCCCGCTGTTCCAGACCCCGGGCGAGGTCGCGCTGCAGGCGGTGGAGGCCGACGTCCACATCGTCGGCGTCTCGTCGCTGGCGGCCGGCCACCTGACGCTCGTGCCGGCGTTGCGCGAGGAGCTGCGCGCCCTTGGGCGCGACGACATCCTGATCGTCGTCGGCGGGGTCATCCCGCCGCAGGACTTCGACGAGCTCCGCGCTGCGGGGGCGGCCGCGATCTTCCCGCCCGGAACCGTCATCGCCGACGCCGCGATCGACCTGCTCGACGACCTCGAAGCCGCACTGGGCTGATCGTGGCGGCGCCCCTCGACCTCGACGAGTACGAGCGCGGTGTGCTCGCCGGCGACCGCACCGCCCTCGGCCGCGCGATCACGCTCGTGGAGTCGCGCCTGCCTGAGCACCAGGTGCTCGCGCAGGAATTGCTCGTGCGTCTGCTCCCGCGCGCCGGCCGCAGCATCCGGGTCGGCATCACCGGCGTGCCGGGTGTCGGCAAGTCCACCTTCATCGACGCCCTCGGTACGCACCTCACCGGCGCCGGGCACCGGGTCGCCGTCCTTGCGGTGGATCCGTCGTCGACGCGAACGGGCGGGAGCATCCTCGGCGACAAGACCCGGATGACCCGACTGTCGACCGACCCGCACGCCTTCATCAGACCCTCGCCCACATCCGGGACCCTCGGGGGAGTGGCGGCGGCCACGCGGGAGGCGATCACGGTGGTCGAGGCGGCCGGCTACGACGTCGTGCTCGTCGAGACGGTCGGCGTCGGCCAGTCCGAGACGGCCGTGGCCAACATGACCGACTGCTTCCTCGTGCTCATGCTGGCGCGCACCGGCGATGCACTGCAGGGCATCAAGAAGGGCGTGCTTGAGCTCGCCGACGTGCTGGCGGTGAACAAGGCCGACGGAGCCCACGAGGTCGAGGCGAAGGGCGCTGCGCGCGAGCTCGCCAAGGCGCTGTCGCTGCTGCATCCGGCGGGTGCCACGTGGGTGCCGCCGGTGCTGACGTGCAGCGCGCTGACCGGAGCGGGCATCGACGAGGTGTGGTCGCAGGTCGAGCAGCACCAGGCCGTCATGCGGTCGGCGGACTTGTTCGAGCGCCGCCGTGCGCGGCAGCAGGTCCAGTGGATGTGGTCGATGGTCGAGGATCGCCTTGTCGAGGACTTCCGTGCGCGCACCGACGTGCAGGCGAGGTCCGCCGTGCTCGAGGAGCAGGTCCGTCAGGGGCTGATGTCGCCGACCTCCGCCGCCCGCTCCCTCCTCCAGGACCCCTGACCCGTTTGTCCCGCGTCGCGGGAGAAGTGAGCTAAAGGCCCCTCGGCGGCCTGGTTTTAGCTCACTTGTCCCTGTGGACAACGGGTTGCTCGCGGGCGTCCGGATCTGCAGGGTGCGGGGCATGGACACCCCACGTCGAACATCGACCGAGCAGGACGCACTGCGCGAGCGCGTGCGCGAGGCTGCGCAGCCCAGGGGCGGCGTCTTCCGACGCAGCGATCTCGCCTCATGGGACCTCGAGCCGACCCTGGTCGTCACCATGGTGCGCAACGGCTCCTGGGTGCGGCTCCACCACGGGGTCTACGCCGATCGCCTG
Source organism: Actinomycetota bacterium (assembly GCA_017856385.1). GTDB lineage: Bacteria > Actinomycetota > Actinomycetes > S36-B12 > S36-B12 > UBA10649. The sequence continues at coordinate 12,315 of JAFMFD010000054.1, read as the reverse complement.
ACGGTCGACGCCGCAGTGACGGTGGAGGCGCGGCACCTGCTCAACGCGGCAGCGGCCGTGGCCGCGATCGCCGGGCCGGTGTCGCTCTTCGGGCCCACGGCTGCGCTCGCGTGCGGTCTGCCCGTCCACCGTCGAGCCCTGGGCACCGTGCACCTCGTCCGCCCGCGGGGCCACGACAGCCGGGCCCTGCGTCGCCGGGTCTCGTCGCGCGATCACCTGCCGGCCGCGGCCATCCATGTCATCGACATCACGGATGACGAGGTCACGAAGGAGCGCGGCCTGCCGACTGTGACGCGGGAGCTGGCCGCCTGGTCCGCCGCGCTCTTCAGCCCTCCCGACTGGGCGGTCGCCGTGCTCGACGCCGCAGCGTGGCAGAGCCCCGAGGCCCTGCGCACCATGGAGGAGTACGGCACCCGCTGGCCCCGACTCGTCGGCACGGGCGAGGCGCGGCGAGCGCTGCAGCACGCACGGACCGGTGCCCAGAGTCCACTGGAGTCGCTGTCCCGGGTGCGACTTGTCCGGGAGGGCCTCGCGGAGCCGTCCCTGCAGGTGCCGATCTCCGATCGCGACGGGCTCATCGGCTATGTCGACATGCTGTTCGACGACCTCGGGGTCGTGGGTGAGGCGGACGGGCACGTCAAGTACGAGACGCGCGAGGACCTCCTGCGCGAGAAGTCACGAGAGGACCGCCTTCGCGCGACCGGGCTGGCCGTCGTCCGGTGGGACTGGGCGCAGGCGTCGGGCTCGATGCGGAAGGTCGCGGCGAACATCATGCGTGCCTCGGCGCACAGTCGGCCGTGGCGTCGGTCGGCCTGAGGCGGCCATCGGGGGTTGCCCGGGAGAAGTGAGCTTCAGGGCACGATTTCGGGGCCCTGAAGCTCACTTCTCCCGCGTCGCGGGAGAAACGGGTCAGAGGACGGAGAGGGAGTGGAGCAGGCCGGCGACGCGGCCGCGGATCTCGTCGCGGATCGGCCGCACATCCTCGACCGTCAGGCCCTGCGGGTCAGCGAGGCTCCAGTCCTCGTAGCGCTTGCCGGGGAACACCGGGCAGGCATCGCCGCAGCCCATGGTCACCACGACGTCGGCGGCGCGCACGATCTCGTCGGTCCACGGCTTGGGGAACTCGGTGGAGATGTCGATGCCCACCTCCGCCATCGCGGCGACAGCCGCCGGGTTGATCGCACTGCCGGGCTCTGACCCGCCGGACCACGCGATCGCGCGATCGCCGGCCATCTCGCGGAAGTAGCCGAGGGCGATCTGCGAGCGGCCCGCGTTGTGCGTGCACAGGAACAGCACGATGGGGCGGGTGTCGTCACTCTTGCCCTCGACTCGGGCGAGTGCGCGCAGGCGCTCGCGTGCGAACCGCTCGGCGAACAGGGCGAGGTAGGTCTGGTTCGCCAGGCGTGGCGCGAACTCCTCGTAGGAGCTGAGCAGGAACAGCTCGATGGTCTCGGCGCCGAAGGTTCCATCGAAGTCCTTCTGCAGCAGCATGGCCGACGATCGCAGGGTGAGCTGGTCCAGCTCGGAGATGTCATCCCGGGAGAAGTGGTTCATCGTCGTGCTGCCTTTCGTGGAGGGCGGTCGGCTGACGGGACTTTTACTCAATGTACGTTGAGGTAATTCTTCCCGCGCGGACGCGTCGCGTCAACCCCGCCCCTCCGCGCGGCGACTCATTTCCGCCGCCGCCACCCCGCCGCAGCGGTAGATTCCCGGACTGCGTGCACGATGCCTCGGCCGGGCGGAGGAGACGTGAGCACTGACGACATCGGTCGCCGCTCGGTGCGCTCCGCCGCGGTGCTCGCCGGGACCCTGTTCCTCGTGCTCGTTGTCGCGCTCGCGTCGGCATTCCTGTGGGCGTCGCGCCCGGTCGACGTCACGGGATCCTTCGAGGAGTTCGTCACCGTCCCGGACACGCCCTTCACCGCCGTCTCGGAGCCCGCGACGTCGACGCTCCCGCCGTACACGATCGCGTCACTGAAGGGTCCTGCGGGAGTCATCGCGCTCAGTCTGCCGAGCGCCGCCGTGGGTGGTCGCGTGCTCGACGCCGTCGCGGCTGCGGGCCTGGATCCGCTCACGGCCCAGGTCGTGAGGACGACGCAGACAGCGGTCGACGCCGACGGGGTGATGACGCCGTACATCACCATCAGCCTCATCGACGAGAGCGGCTACTTCGACGTCCTCGGGATGTCAACCGACGGCAATGCCCTGTGGTACTCCCCGCCGATCCTGCAGGTCCCGTCCGATCTGTCGACGGGGAGCACCTGGGAGTCCGAGGGCCTCACAGTCGACGTCGCACCCTTCACTCTCACCGGATCGGTCAAGGGTCCGGCCACCGTGGCTGACGACGTCGACGGGTACGACGGTCGGGCGGGGTGCGTGGACCTGCGCACGTCGCTAGACCAGGAGATCCCCGGCGCGGAGGGCTATTCCGTCGAGCGGCTGACGACGTGGTGCCCGGGCCTCGGCGCCATCGCCTCGACGAGCCTGCTCGACGATGTCGTGACCCGCCTGGCGGATCCCGCGGACATCGCGTGGCCTGAGATGGCCGCCCTGTCGGCACCGGTGCCTCGCGACCCGGGGACCGTGCTCCCGCTCCCGATCATGGGGGCCGCCGTCTCGCGGGCGCCCCTGAGTGTCCCGGGCGCCCTGGTGGCGCTCAACAGCTCGACCGATGACGTCGTGCAGTTCACCGCCGCGGCGCCCCCGGAGCCGCCGCAGGAGGACGCATCGCGCGTGCTGTGGCTGCAGCATCCGGGTGGAGCGGTGCTCGCACTGGCCGTTGGCGGTGATCGCATCCTCGTCACCACTTCGCTGCGGCAGTTGCAGTCCTACGACCTCGCCGGTCGCCTGCGCTGGTCGGTGCCGCTTCCCGACGTGGCCTCCGGCGAGCCTGTGGTGCTGGGCGACACCGTCGCGGTCGCGCTCCTCGACGGAACGGTGCGCGGATTCTCGCTCGACTCCGGAGCGATGCGCTGGACGTCGCGACTCTCGGACGTCGTCCTGTCCGGACCGGTCGTCGCAGGCGACCTGATCGTTGTGGCGGACACCGCCGGCTACGTGCTCGCCGTCGAGGAGGATGGGACCGAGGCATGGTCGACGTCCCTCGAGCCGGTGGAGGACCCGCTGTCGGCCTTCGACGACGGGTCGGTGCTCATCGCGCAGACGTCGGGGGACATCACACTGCTCGACTCCTCCGGTGACCCTCGCTGGTCCATCGCCCCACCGGACGGCGGCGTCACCGGCCCGGGCGTGCGCTGGGGGGACGTCATCGCCCTGCCGACCGACGGTGGACTGCGCGGCGTGGCGGCCGTCGACGGCGACCTGCGATGGACCCTCGGCGACATCGTCGATGCCCAGGTCACGTCGAGCGGCCTCGTCGCGGCCGGTGATCGGGTCGTGTCGGTGACCCCCGACGGAGTGCCGACCGAGGTGGTGCAGGTGCGGGAGGCGGATGGCTCGGCGCCGTCGCGCCTGTTCCTGGCCACCCTCGGGACCGAGTGGGTCGCGGTCTCCCAGAGCGGGGCCATGACAGTCCTGGGCGTCCGCGATGAGTGAGCCGACGAACGTGCCCGCGGTGTCCCGCCAGACCATCGGCGGCTTCCTGAGCGATCTGTGGCGCGTGGTGCTCTTCCGACCTGTGCGCTACGGCACGCTCCACCTGAGCGACAACGCCCCGAGCATCGCGGGCATCACGTGGGGCGTGGCGCTGCTCTACGCGGTCACGGTCGTCTCGATCCTGTTCGCCAATCCGCTGCGTGCGGTCTCGGACCTCGACTCGTCCGTCAGCTCCTCCAGCGTGCTCGCCGTGCCCACGCTGCTCATCCCCGCGGTGCTGTGCCTGCTCGGCATCGCCTTCGGACTGCTGCTCGCCGGCACGCAGCGCGCGCCATGGTGGCGACGTGTGCTCTACCTGCTGGTGGTGTGGGGTGCCCTCGTCTCCGTCGTCGGGATCTGCGTTGGGCTGGGTTCGAGCGGGGCCCTGGGGGCCACGAGCGTCGTGATGGGGTTCATCGTCCTCGGCTACTGCATCGTCATGTGGTTCGCGCGGACCAGGCCTGCAATCGATGCCGTGATCCTTGTGGTGCTGTCGACGGGCATCCTGCTGGTGGCGTACCGATCCCTGGTCGTGCAGAACCTGCTGGGGACCACGTCGGGTGAACTGATCACGGTCTCCTTCATCCTGACGCAGGTGGCGTCACTTGCCCTGCCGATCGCCTTCCTGTCGGGTGTCAGTGCCACCGCCCTCGGGGTCTCGGTGGTGTCGTGGAGCGGCGACGATCTCGGGCGCCGTGCGACCCGCTGGATCGTCGTGCTGCTCATCGTCCTGGCGCTGGGCTGGCAGTGGGTGACGCTGCTCGGGCAGGCCCTCGTGGGCGCCGGCGCCCTCGCCCTTCTGGGGCGCGAGGGCCTGGGTGCGCTGGCCCTCGTGATCGGCTGCGCCGCAGTGTGGTGGCTGGTCCATCGCGGTGCGCGCGAGGAGCGACCGGCTCCGGGTCAGGTGGCGGGCGCGAGCGTCGCGGTGGCGGTGCCGGTGGCCTACGCCGTGACGTCGACGACCTTCCTCGGATCGCTGCTCGGTGCCCTGGTGGCGGCGCTGGTCAACGTGGCGCCGCCCAGCGTGGTGGAGTCCGTCACCGCGCTGCTCGATCTTGTGACGACGAGCGCCTTCGTCACTGTGGTCCGAGTCCTCGTGATCGCAGGACTCGTGGCGGGGGCAGTGATCCTGATGCGTCGCGGATCGCGCCTGCTGGCAGCCGTCGCGGGCCTCGACGCGCTCGTGCTCGCCACTGTCTTCGGGGTGCGGCCGTTCGCCCCCGAGTGGATGTGGACGCCATCGGCCCTGGGCAACATCGGCGTCGTGTGCGCCACGGTGCTGGCGATCGTGTGGACCTCAACGCGTCGGTGGGATCGTGCGCGCGCCACGTTCGTCCTCGTCCTCGCTCTGATGTCGGCGCTCATCCGTCAGGCGGACTTCTTTGCTGTTCCGCTGGGCTTCCTGATCGGTGCATCGGCGGCCGCGCTGCTGATCGTCGGCCTCGTCTGGGGCTTCCTCGTCGATGGTGGCGACGCGCACGCGGATACGCCAGGCTTCCCCCGGGATCGCCGGCTCCTGGCGCTGCTCGGCACCTTCCTGTTCGCCATCACGGTCGTCGCGTGGGCGGTCATCGGCAAGGACGTGGGCATGACGACGGCGCTGGCCGCGACGAGCAGCCTGGCGCTGGTCACGCTCGGCAGCGCTCTTGTGATCGCGGTCGTCCTTGCTGCCGCGTCACCGTGGCTGGGTCGTCATGGGCCTGCGACCACGGACGCGCGGGGTGCGCAGTCCGACGTGGGCTGAGGGCCGACGATCACATCGTGTTGATCGCCGATATCGTGATGGCGTCGATCTCCTCCACGAGATCCGTACCCGGAGCCCAGTACCCGTCGACCACGAGCGCAGTGCCGTCGCCGCGGACGAACCCGTAGAGGATCCCCTCCAGCGGCGTGGACCCCTGCTGGCTGACGTAGGTGCCGCGGTAGACCGCGACCCCGGCGGAGGTGATCGAGGCGACGTCGACGGCCAGGGGCTCGGGCGTGGTCATCTCCAGGTCGGTCATCTCGGTGGAGAGCACCTCCTGCAGGTAGTACGACAGCAGCTGGGGCCCGGTCGTGCCGACGGGGACCTCGTACAGCCGGAGCAGCGCGCCGCCGTCGGCGTTGCCGATGGCCACTGACCCCTCCTCGGCGGTCGCCTCCCATCCGGGCGGGACGGCGGCGGTGATCCCCGCGCCGATCTCCACGACCTGCCCGGACGCAGCCGGATCGGCGGCCGGGTCGATGACGGGCTCGTCGGGGATCTCCTCGACGACGGGATCCTCGACGATGGGCTCGTCGGGGAACTCCTCAACGACGGGCTCGTCGGGAATCGTCTCGACGGTGGGGGCGGGGGCATCGTCCACCGGGGTGACGACCTCGATCGGCTCCTCGGTCACCACGGGGCTCTCCAGCACGACGGCCTGCGAGGTGCCGGCCGTCATGCGGCCGAGCAGGAAGACCAGGGCGCTGAGCACGAGCACCCCGACCACGGTGATGAGGATGAGGACGACCGGGGAGAGCCGTCCGAGCGGCGAGCCCTTTCCTGCTGCGTCGGGCGTGCTCGCGGGAGTTCCCGGTGGCGGCGCACCGGTGGGCGTCGTCATGCTGATGCCCCCTCGCCCGACGTGGGCGTACTGCTGTGCGCTCGTCGCAGGTCCTTTGTCCGGGCGCGCACGGACGCACCGCACGAGACGCAGAAGAGCGCATCGACCAGCAGCGGCATCTCGCAGTCGGCGCAGAAGTCGTCCTCACCGGAGGACCACTTGGAGGACCCCTCGCGTGCGGCGGCCTCGAGCGCGCCCTCGAGCAGTGCGTGCTGCAGGACGGTGCGCAGGCGCACGATGACGGCACCGGCGACCACCGCGGCCCACAGCATGCCGACGATGAGGCCGGTGGTGCCGCCGAGGAGCCCGGTGAGGTAGAGCCCGGCCTCGAACAGGATGAGGACGACCATCGCCTCGAGGACCCGTCCGACGAACCGTCCGGTGAAACCGTCGTAGCCCTCGCCGAGTCCGGAGAACTCCGCCGCAGCGATGCCGATGGCGCAGCCGAACACGATGGGCTTCAGCAGGGCGACGTTCACGATCACCGGCAGCCATGTCGCGACGGCGTCGAATCCGCTGACCGGGCTGGCGATCACCTCCCAGTTGACGGTGAGGGTCTGCACCGCCGCGTAGGTGACCCCCGAGACGACGCCGAACGTCAGGCCGTCCATCAGGTCGTCGAACGCCGGGCGCGAGGCGAGGAGGACGGGCCCGATGAGCATGAGGATCACCGCGATGACCGGCGCGATGACGCAGGGGATGAGGAAGGCCCACAGGTTGAACCGGCCGGCTGCCGTCTCGAGCAGGGCCCCCGGCTGGGACTGCAGCCACGTGCGCCACAGCAGCGTGAAGGCGATGGCGAGCACGGCACTGAGGGCCACGGCTCCGAGGACGACCCGGACCGGCTGGTCCTCCCACAGGTTCACGTCGTAGAGATAGAGGATGAACACGACGGGCACCACGAACGCCGCCGTCACGAGCGCGAAGGAGGGCTGCCCCAGCAGCACGGCGACGACCGGGATCGCGATGCCTATGAGGAAGGCCAGCTTGTAGGTCCGCGCGCTGCGGGCGGAGGCGTAGGGCATCACGGTCGACACGAGTGCAAACGACGCGACGGACTCGTTCGGCGCCGCTGCATACCCGCGCCCGGAGGATCGCTCGGACAGCGAGCCGCCGCAGGCCGCGCAGAAGCGCGCTGCCGCAGGGTTCTGCGTCGAGCATGCGCTGCAGGTGCCGGCGGAGGTCTCCGGGTTCGGGTCGGTCATCGCTCTCCTCTCACCACGCTCACGGGATGCGGTCCCGCCCACCGAAGGCTAGGCCGCCGGGTGCCGTCAGGGAGCCGTTCCGGTGATAACGACCCCTCATTCGGGTCAACTCTTGGGGCATTCGCAGGGTGGCGGCCTCATTCGTCGCGCATAGTTCTGCCCATGCGGGTGCTCGGCGTGACGACGCTGGTCGCGATGGCCGCCACGGCTCTCGTGGCGTGCTCCCCGAGCGCCCCATCGCCGTCGTCGGGCGAAGGCCAGGAGGCGGCCCTCACGGTGCCCGCGGCCGGTGCGGTCGCCTCCGACCCCGTGATCGCGTCGGCGGTGTACGCGCTCGAGGTGGGGGAGTCGGCGCAGGCGACTCGTATCGCGGAGTTGTCGGCCATCGTGGACGCGCTGCGTGCGGCGTCGACGTCCGGATGGCAGGCGCGGCAGAGCGACAGCTCGGGCTATGCGGCCGAGGTCGCCGGGGGCCGGCTGCCGGTCGAGGGCTCGCCTGTGCAGGCCGTGGAGTCGTTCATGACGCAGTACGGCGCACTGTTCGGCCCGGCGGACGGGCTCGTGTTCTCCGAGGACGGCTACGACGACGCGGGGCATGCGACCGTTCGGGTGGAGCAGCGGGTCGGCGACGCCCCGGTCGACGGTGGGCTGCTGGTCGCGTCGGTGCGTGAGCGTGGTGCCGTGGTCGAGGTCGAGTCCGTCGTCGGCCAGCTGGTGGATGTCGCGGGGGTAGCGTCCCAGCCGTCGGTCACGGCGGCCGAGGCGGTGGGCATCGTCGCAGAGGGCCTGGGTGTGGCAGCTGACGAGGAGCCGACGCTGTTCGTGACGATGGACGGCGCAATGGCGCGCCTGGCGTGGGCCGTCACGGTGACGTCGGGTCCGACGGACGAGTCGGACTCAATTCTTGGCGGCGGCGTGCAGTACCCGGCGGTGGTGCTGGTCGATGCCGTGGACGGGGTGATCATCGGGCACCGCCGCGCCGCCACCAGCCCGCAGGGTCGCGGCTCCGCGGCCGCCGCCCTGGCTCAGCCGAGCGCCGCGTCGTCGGCTGCGGTGGACTACGGCAACTTCGCGTTCGAGATCCCGTCGGGCGGTCGGCCCATCGTCATCAAGGACGCCTACCTCGGGAAGATCCCCATCGAGGTGAACGCGCTGCGGCTGCCCGATGGCTCCATCGTGCTCGTCGACCTCACCGGCCCGGGTGCCGATGCGAGGACGCGGAAGGGCGTGATCGTCGGACTCGACGGACGGGGCCTGACGGGCAACGAGCCCAACCCCGTCGCCGAGGCCCGTCTCGTCCGGTACAAGAGCGTCGACGACATCCCGAAGGACGCCCTGTATGCCATGTGGGGGGCGAGGAAGACCCTGGACTACCTGAAGAGCGACCTCGGGATGCTCTCGTACGACGGCCGCAACGCGCCGGTGCCGATCGTCTACAACTTCACCTACGGCGACTCGTGCCTGGACAACGCGTACTTCGCCACGGCACCCGGGGCCTCGTACATGGCCGTGGGTGTCCCGTGCCCGGATGCGCGGGGCAATCGCATCGCGACGGTCGCCGACATCGACACCATCGCCCATGAGCTCGGGCACGGGGTCATCCACTCCCATACGTTCACCCGCGACACTATCCAGCAGGGTGCGCTCGACGAGGGGATCGCCGACTACCTCGGGATGATCCTGCGCAACGGCGTGTACCGGGAGGCCTCGCCGATGTCGAGTGCGGACATCTGCAAGGGCTTCCCGGGCGAGCACCCGTGGTGCAAGCGTTGGAAGGACGGCATCGGCATCCGCAGCCTGAACACCGGGGCCACGTTCGACCAGTACGCCTTCACCGTCGAGGACGGCCTCTACAACACCGTCCTCGATCGCTACAGCGACTCCGGTCACACGAACTCGATGGTGTGGACAAATGCGCTGTGGCAGGCGCGGCGTGCGGTGGCGTCTCTCGACGGCGGCGACATGACGAAGTCCCCGCGGGTGAAGCTCTTCGATCGGGCCGTGATCCGTGCGGCGACGCGCCTGACCCCGGGCACGAACTTCGTCGAGGCGGCCGAGGCGGTCCTCCGCTCGGCGACCGAGGCGGGCCTGAGCGCGCGCGACCTCGAGCTGATCCGCGACCGGTTCCGCGCCAACCGCGTCTGCTCGGGCTGCACGACACTTCCCCTCGGGAGTGGTTCGATCACGCCTGCCGCCGTCTCGACTGACGTGAAGTCCAACCCGGTGGCACTCGATGGCAAGGTCGCCTTCCTGCTCACGACTCCAGGTGACTGGCCCCGAGGGGTCGTGGCCGCGCTGGGCGCCACGGGGCAGCAGCAGGTGGGGCCGCCAGCGTCGGTCACCCTGCACATCGCCGGTGAGGGGACCACCGTCCTGCAGGCCCAGGTCTCCTTCACCGATGACGGCGGCGAGGCGTACCAGCTCGGGCTCGCGGACACCTCTACGGGTGACTCGTCCGTGCTCACCGAGGACATCAATCCCAGTGTTGCTCCGGCCGTGAGCGCGGAGGCCTATGCCTGGGTGGACCTGAAGGACCGCATCGTCTACCGACCGCGCTCGGGGGGCAGCGTCTCGCGGCTGCCGGCCAAGGGCACCGTCGCGCAGCTGGCGACCAGCGGAGACAAGGTTGCGATGCTCATGGCGGACGGGCGGCTGCGCGTGTGGACGGTGTCGTCCGGCAAGGTGCGCGACCTGGCGATCTACGACCCGTCGCCGATCGACTCGTTCGCGTCGGACGAGTTCACGCTCCCGCTGGGATCGCTGGCGATGAGCGGCGATCGGATCGCCGTGGTGGGGTCCACCGTGCGTGCCGCCCCGGTGCAGGTGTTCGACCTCGCGACCAATGCGAAGACGACGATGAAGGCGCAGGCCTTCCCGCTGGGCGTCGCGATCAGTGACGACTACGTCGTGTGGGTCGAGGCCATCGGGGATCAGGACTCGCCCATCTACGGTGAGGACGCGGACGCCTACAAATTCCCCGACACCGAGCTGCGCGGCTACGCCTTTGCGGACCAGAAGACCTACCGCATGGTCAATGCCCGGGGCGAGCAGGCCTTTCCCTCGCTGAGTGACACGCTGCTGGCCTGGCAGGAGACCGGCAATGGCAACAGCGACATCTACGTCACCCGGCTCGAGGCCCGGTAGGCCCGCCGGTCAGCCGACGGCGATCGTCTGGAGGTTGTCGACGACGAGGCGTCCGTCGGGTGCCCAGAGTCGACGCTGCTCGCTGGCGTAGCCGTCGCGAGCGGCACCCACGAGGCCGTGGTGCAGCAGGCGTGCTCCCGGCGGGAGGGTTGCGGGGTCGACCAGCAGGGTGGCCGCGAAGGTGATGGTGGCGATGGGTCCCAGCTCCGCGAGCGCGACGAGGGTGACGGAGTACCACGCGTCGACGAGGGCGACGGTCGACGCGGCGGTCCACGGCACGTCGGTGCGGTAGCCCACCCAGCCGAGGGTCTCGGCAGTCCCGCCCTGCAGGGGCAGCCCGCGCAGCACCCGGAACTCCACGTGGCGGGTGAAGGGCGGGAAGGGCGGTGGCGTCTCGGCGACGGGCACGGCGTCGGCCGGGGGAGCGTCGGGCATCGTCAGCGGGCTCCACGCGGACTCGTCGCGGCCCTGCGCCGGCCGTCGTGGTGCCCCGGTGACGACGACGGCGGTCGCGACGACGTCACCGTCGTGCGCGAGGAGGCGGGCCTCCCAGGTCGAGACCGCCGAGCCGATGCGCACGGGAGCCACGGAGATCCGGTGGGGTCCGACGAGGGCCGGAGCCGCGAGGTGCGCGGTGACCGCCCGCACCGGACGGGTCGGGTCCGCCTGGGTGAGCTCGACCGCGCGCACCATCGCGCCGATAGGCAGCCCGCCCCACGACCCGCGCCCCTGCTGCCAGCCGTCCGGCACGTTCCAGCCGAACGGCCCGGCGTCGCTCTGCAGGGCGGTCGCGTCATCGAAGGACATCACCCGCGGATCATGGCGTACCGCGTTCGCCGCCCCGGCACCGGCGTGCGGATTCCGGAAAACCATGTCATGCTTGGGTTCGCAAGGGGAGTATCCCACCGCCGTGGGCTCGTCAGTACGGTCCCTGCCATCAGGGGCCCGGGCCGCGCATCGGCTAGACCGATGGGGAGAGACCTTGTGCCATGCGGCCGTGGCCGCCTGACACAAGGAGCGTGCATGGACGTCCCCCTCTACGTGTGGATGATCCTTCTCGGCGGCATCCTCGTGATGCTCCTCGTCGACCTCTTCCTGCACCGTGACGCGCACGTGATCGGAGTGCGCGAGGCGGCCGTCTGGTCGGCCATCTGGGTGGCGATCGGCCTGCTCGTGGGCGGGGTCATCTGGTGGTTCTACGGCTCCGAGTTCGGCATGCAGTACTTCGCGGGATACGTCATCGAGAAGTCCCTCGCGGTCGACAACGTGTTCGTCTGGGCGATGATCTTCAGTTACTTCGCGGTGCCGCGGCAGTACCAGCATCGCGTGCTGTTCTACGGCGTCGTGGGTGCCCTTGTCTTCCGGGCCATCTTCATCGCCGCGGGATCGTGGATGATCGCCAGCTTCGCCTGGATCCTGTATGTCTTCGGCGCGTTCCTGATTGTCACGGGTGTCAGGATGCTCATCCAGCGGAACGAGCACATCGATCCGTCGAAGTCGAAGACCCTGCGGATCTTCCGCCGCTTCGTACGCACGACCGACGACTATGAGGGCCAGAAGTTCTTCACCCGGCGCAACGGGGTGCTCCTCGCGACCCCGCTGCTCGCCGTTGTCGTGCTGGTGGAGATCACCGACATCATCTTCGCCGTCGACTCGATCCCGGCCATCTTCGCGGTGACGCAGGAGCCGTTCCTCGTCTTCGCCAGCAATGCGTTGGCCATCCTGGGCCTGCGGGCGATGTACTTCCTGCTGGCCGACCTGATCCACCGTTTCGTCTACCTCAAGCT
>JAFMFD010000141.1 GCA_017856385.1 Actinomycetota bacterium | reverse complement strand
CCGTTGGCCACCGCCTTGCCGAAGGCGGTGAGGTCGGGTGTCACGCCGCAGATCGACTGGTAGCCGCCGATGGCCGAGCGGAACCCCGTCTTGATCTCATCGAATATCAGGACGCTGGAGTTCGCGGTGCACTGCTCGCGGAGCATCTCCAGGAATCCGGGCTTGGCGGGAACGCAGCCGAAGCTGTGGATGTACGGCTCGCAGATGAGGGCTGCGATATCGGGGCCGTGCTCGGCGAAGGCCGCCTTGACGCCGACCTCGTCGTTCCACTCCACCAGGATGATGTCGGCGAGGGAGTCCGGATGCAGGCCACCGCCGTTGGGCGTCTCCATCGGGCTCTCGGGCGTGGAGTCGGCGCGCGCGCTGCCGACGGCAACGACGTCGCTCCACCCGTGGTAGGAGCCGTGGAACTTGATCATCTTTCGGCGACCGGTCGCGGCCCGCGCCAAGTGAGCCGCGTGCATGGTGGCGTCGGTGCCGGACGTGCAGAAGGCGACGCGGTCGGCGCACGGCATCACCGAGCAGATGATCTCGGCGACCTCCACCTCCCCGTACTGCGGGCCGATGCCCGTGAGGTCGCACACCGCCATCGCGTCGGTCACCGCCTGGTTGACACGCGGATCGCAGTGGCCGAGCACGATCGGACCCCACGAGAGCAGGTAGTCGACGTAGCGCTTGCCGGACCCGTCCCACACGTGCGCGCCCTCGGCGCGGACCATGACCTGGTCCCAGCCGACGCGATGACCGGATGACACGCCCCGGGGGACCACCGCGCGGGCACGATCCCAGTAGGCGGCCTGGTCGATCTGCGCCGGCATTGCGCACTCCTTCGCATGGCAGGTCGGAGTGTGGCGACGAGCCCGCCCGGAGGTCGTCAGGGCAATGCGTCCCGCCACGGGAACTGACGTCACGCAATGTACTTCCCGTTACAGGCCAAGTCCACAGAATCAGAGAAGTAACAAATGTTCCGCATTCGTCCCATCGGGGAGCCGAAGGGCGCTGCCGGTCAGTCCTTCCGGGCCAGGGCCTGCGGACTGACGACGAGGAGCCCCTGGACGCCCAGCGAGCCGAATCCGGCATCGCGAGTGAGCAGCCGGTCAGCGTGCCGGGCCGCATGTGCGGCGATGAGGTAGTCGGGCAGCACGCGCTGCCGGCCGCGCTCCCTGCGCGATCGCCATAACTGGCCAGCGTGCAGCGACTCCTCGAGCCCGCCCTGGGGAACCTGCACGTCCATGGCCGCGATGTGCTCACGAGCCTGATCCCCGCTGGCGAAGCACGCGGCGAGCTCGGCCACCACCACCGGAGAGAGGACGACTGGCCCCTCCTCGCTGGCACGCTCCAGCGCGCGGCGGGAATCATCGAGGTGCTCCGGGTCGGCGAGCAGGACATCGAGCAGGACATTCGTGTCCACGGCCGTCACCAGGGTCATGCGGTTACCACGCTCGTTCGGGCCTCAGCTCGCGCATCACGTCATCCGTCGTGCGGTCGCTGTCCAGAACACCCACCAGTCGTGACCACTGCGTTCCCGCTCCGCGTCTGCGGCCGACAATCTCATCGCCGCGAACGGAGAACTCGATCAGATCCCCCGGCCGCAGGCCCAATGCGTCCCGTACAGCCTTCGGGATCGTCACCTGACCCTTGCTGGAGAGAGCACCACGCATGGACCAAGAGTAAAGATACGGATGAATAAAGTAAAGACTCATAGACCCTCCACGGCAACTATCACGCCATTCACGCCGGGGCGTCAGGGTGGACGCGGCACCTGTGGACGCGTGCGCCGGACGGCTCCGGGTGGGGACGACGGCTAGGGCGGTGCGTCAGCGCAGGACGAAGCCGGGGACGAGGGGGTCGCCGGGCGTGACCAGGAAGGTCGACTCCGCCGTCCGGTACGCCATGCCCGTGACCTGGGGCACGACCGCCGGGATGCCGTCCGCGTCGACCACCTCCAGCACCCGCCCGGTGAACGTGCTCCCGACGATCGAGTCATGGCGCAGGCTCGAGCCCACGGGCAGGCGACCGTCGGCATGCAGCACGGCGAGGCGGGCGGACGTTCCCGAGCCGCATGGTGACCTGTCCACCTCTCCGTCAGCGAAGATCGTGACGTTGCGCTGGTGCACCTGGCCCTCGCGCTCACCGAGGTGGTCGAACCAGATGGTCCCGTAGATGCCGTCGAGACGAGCATCGGTGGGGTGCCGCGCGTGGTCGGTGTCGTTGAGGGCCCACTTGATCTCGCGGCCCACGCTGATGAGGCGGCCCAGATGCTCCGGGGTCACCTCGAGTCCGACGCTGGACGCCGGCACGGTCGCGTAGATGGCCCCGCCGTAGGCGATCGTCGCGAGCACACCACCCGCCGACGTCTGGACCGGCACGTCGCGGGCGACGACCCAGCTCGGGACGTTGACGAAGTCGACGGCGACGACCCGACCTTGCGCGCAGTGGACCCTGGCCGTCACTCGGCCGGAGGGCACATCCACGACGACGTCCACCGAACCGTCCTCCGGCGCGCTCACGCGGCCGGACTCGACGGCCCACGCGCCCAGTGCGATCGTCCCGTGGCCGCACGCGGTCGAGAAGCCGTCCTTGTGCCAGAAGAGGACGCCGAGATGCGCCCCCGCGTCATCGGGGGGCACGACGAAGCAGCCGTACATGTCGGCATGACCGCGCGGCTCGGAGCACAGGACGGCACGCAGCCACTGGGCGTCGTCGCTCTCGATCGCCCGCGCGCGACGATCGGCGACGCTTGTGCCCGGGAGGGCGACAGGGGGCTCTGCCACGATCCTGAACGGCTCACCTGCCGTGTGATAGTCGATGGCCATGATGCGATCCGGACGCATCCCGCGATCCTTGCATCAAAGACATGGCCCAGGGGAGAGTCCCCTGGGCCATGTCGATAAGTGGAGGTGCCGGGAATCGAACCCGGGTCCGTGCAGGCTCCTTGCGTTCTTCTACGTGCGTAGCCGCGCTGTCGCTTCTCGACCCCGGGGCTTCGTGCGGCACTGCCCCGGGCGGTCCAGCCACTGTTTGATGTTCCTCCCCCTCCCGTGACCGGAGGGCTTGGTGAGTCCCCTAGCGACGCCAGCTCCCGACTCGGGGACGCATCGGGCTGACGGCTGATCTAGTGCTTAGGCCGCGAGGGCGTAAGCGTCAGCAGACTGCTTCTTGTTGGCAGTTATTGGTTTCCAAGGATTCTTAACGAGATCACCTTGGCTTCTCGGCACGCTTCTCCGGTCAGAACGACTGTCCGTCGAAACCTGTCACCCCCTATGGAATTGTCAATCACCCGAAGGCTTCCTCGATGGTACGCCGCCTCCCCGTCGGGACCAAATGCAGGACGGGTCCGAATGTCAGACCCTGGTCGTAGCGTCGGGTCATGGACATCGAGGGCCTGGGGTTCGACCCGTTCACCGCGACGCCGTCG
>JAFMFD010000140.1 GCA_017856385.1 Actinomycetota bacterium | reverse complement strand
GCAGGGCGCGGATCTTGTCTTCCTCGCGCACCTTGGTCTCGATGAACTCCTCGATATCGGGGTGGTCGACGTCGAGCACGACCATCTTCGCCGCCCGGCGGGTCGCACCACCGGACTTGATGGTCCCGGCCGAGGCGTCGGCGCCGCGCATGAACGAGACCGGGCCCGAGGCCGTGCCGCCCGACGACTTCAGCAGCTCCTTGCTGGAGCGGATGCGCGAGAGGTTCAGTCCGGCACCGGAGCCGCCCTTGAAGATCAGGCCCTCCTCCTTGTACCAGTTGAGGATCGAGTCCATGGTGTCGTCGACGCTGAGGATGAAGCAGGCGCTCACCTGCTGCGGTGCCGTGGTGCCGACGTTGAACCACACCGGGGAGTTGAAGCTGAACACCTGATGCAGCAGCATGTAGGTGAGCTCGTGCTCGAAGATCGTCGCGTCCTCGTCGGTGGCGAAGTACCCGTGCTCGCGACCGGCCTTGGTGTAGGTGAGGACGACCCGGTCGATGAGCTGCTTGAGGCTGTACTCGCGCTCGGGCGTGCCCACCGCACCGCGGAAGTACTTGGTGGTGACGATGGTCGAGGCGTTCACGCTCCAGAAGTCCGGGAACTCCGCCGCCCGCTGCTCGAAGACCACCTCGCCGGTCTTCCAGTTGGTCTGGACGACGTCGCGGCGCTCCCAGGTGACCTCGTCGTAGGGATGCACCCCCGGCGTCGTGTAGAGCCGCTCCAGGGTCAGACCCGATCGGCGCAGGGTGTTGTGGACGAACGTCTGCGCGTCATTGCTGGTGATGGTCATGCGACGTGCCTTTCTGACTCGGGCGGTTGGGATGGGAAGCTCGGTTTCAGCCGGACTCTCGGCTGACGGTGTCGATCTGCGGTTCGCGGCCCGTGGGCTCTCCCTCGGCTCGCAGGAGGGCGATCTCGGCCTCGAAGTCCTCGAGGGTGTCGAAGGACCGGTAGACCGAGGCGAAGCGCAGGTAGGCGACCTCGTCGAGATCGCGCAGGGGGCCGAGGATGGCCATGCCGACCTCCTGCGCCGGCAGCTCGGCCTGGCCCTCGGCGCGCAGGATGTCCTCGACCTGCTGCGCGAGCCGGGCAAGATCGTCCTCTCCCACGGGCCGGCCCTGGCAGGCCTTGCGCACGCCTGTGACGACCTTGGCACGGCTGAAGGGCTCGGTCGCCCCGGAGCGCTTGACGATGTAGAGCACCGAGGTCTCCGTCGTGGTGAAGCGACGGCCGCACTCCAGGCACTCCCGGCGTCGCCGGATCCCCAGGCCCTCGTCGAAGGAGCGCGAGTCCACGACGCGGGAGTCGTCGCACCGGCAGAACGGGCACCGCATCGCACTCACCTCCTCTCCCGCGGCCGGATGGCCACTCGTGTCCGGCCCCACATAGGGCCCAGACGCCTCTCCTGTCACATCAGATTCGCCACCTCGACCCTGCTGGGGATCATGGTGGGGAACCCTTGTGGACGAGCTGTTGATGCAGGACCACAACCTGTTGATGAATCACAACGGTGTGACTACTACATCTAGGGCCGTGACATTAGACCCCGTCCGTCCATTTGGCAAGGCTCGGCGCCGCGTGGCGTGTCTACGGTCGGAACTAGGGCGACTGCGCGTCGACCATGCGGTCCAGGGCGGTCGCGAGGAACTCTGCTCGGGCCCGATAGCCCGACGGCCCGTAATGGATCCCGTCGGAGCGGCCCAGTCCACGTCCGCGCGCGTGACTGCGCCACGGCAGGACGGTCACGTTCTCGCGACTCGCTGCCACCTGCCTCACCATGCGGTTGAACCACTGGGCCCGACCCCGGGAGAACGCACTGTGGTCGACGTCGAGATCCACCCACAGGACCTCACGTCGAGGACCGAGCCGGTCGAGCAGCGCGCCGACCCGTCGCTGGGTCGTGGCCGTGTCGACCCATGAGACGTCGTTGGTGCCGAGCGCGATGACGACGTACTCGGGGAGCTGCCCCAGGCGCTGGGCCCGTGCCACCTGCGCCAGGCCCCAGTCCAGCCGGACCGAGCCCCAGCAGCGGAAGGTGGGGGTCCAGCCCCGCTCGCGCAGCAGCCGGGCCGTGCTCACACGGGACTCTCGGGTCAGCGAGTCGCCGACGATCAGGACCCGCCGCCCTGCCCCCGGCCCGGACGTGCCGAGGGTGCCGGGCCAGACGGGTGCGGGGCACGCATCGGCCGGCAGTCGTCGCGGCCACGAGGCGTCGACCATGTCGGGCGGTGGAGGCACCGGGATCGGAGAGCTGCTCGGAGCGGGCTCTGGCGAACCGGTCGACATGGGCTCCGGCGATCCGGAGGGACTCGGACCGTCGGACGCGAGTGCGGGCGGACCAGCCAGCGCGACAAGGCACACCAGCCCCGCAGCGCCCAGGCGGGCGCGTCCGTTGCCGACCACACCTCGCACCTGTGCAGTATCGCCCACTCGACATGCCGGGCCCCGACCCGAGGCTCAGCCGAGGGAGGGCACGATCAGCGACTGGCCCGGCACGACGGTGTCGGTGCCGAGTCCGTTGACCTCGCGGATCAGCTCGAGCGTGGCGCGGGGATCAGCATGCGGGGCGACCTGGCTCGCGATCTGCCACAGGCTCTCGCCCGGCTGCACCACGACGACTCCCGTCGCAGTGGCCCCGGCGGTGCCCGTCCCGGCATCCGCGGCGACCGAGCCGTTGACCACGACCAGCGCTGCGAACGGGAGCGACACCAGGACGCCGACCACGACCCGGCCTCGTCGGGTCAGCTGCCAGGTCCTGCGACGGGATCGCGCGCGGGCACTGCGCAGCGGTGGCCTCGCGCCCGCGACGGTGCGGGGGCGGGCGGCGGGGAAGGTGGCCGCGATGCTCATGGTCATGCCTCTCTGTCGAGCCCGGGTCCAGATGACCTGGCCGGGCGCCTGCTGGGCCGCCGAGTCAGACCGAACAGGTGTTCGATCGAACGCATGTACGATGTGTACCACTATCGGCGCGTCGCGCCCGGCATTTTCGAACATGTGTTTGAATCAGCGTGTCGCGCCGGACCGCGACAGCACCACGGTGGCAGCGGGGTCTGACAGCCCCGCACCACCCCGAGGGAGGGAGCCCCATGACCGCGCGCATCTCCGAGCTGCCCGACGGGCCCGAGGACCACACCGGGCTCACCCCTCGGCAGCAGGCCATCCTGCGCGTCATCCGCGAGAGCGTGGAGGAGCGCGGCTATCCCCCCAGCGTCCGGGAGATCGGCGAGGGCGTCGGGCTGACCAGCCCGAGCTCGGTCGCCCACCAGCTTGCCGCGCTTGAGCGGCTCGGCCACTTGCGCCGGGACCCGCATCGCCCGCGTGCCCTCATGGTCGCCGACCCCCATACCTTCGGCGAGGAGCCGGCCGTCACCGCCGCAACGCCCGCGGGGATCCCCACGGATTCCGTCGACGTGCCCCTCGTGGGCCGCATCGCGGCCGGTGGCCCCATCCTGGCCGAGCAGGCGGTCGAGGCCGTCTACCCGCT
>JAFMFD010000139.1 GCA_017856385.1 Actinomycetota bacterium | reverse complement strand
CGAACTCCTGTCACTCCACACCTGTCCGGCGGTCCGCATAGATTGTTGTACGCGCCAACAATCTATGTTGTGGGCGACAACATATGTCCGGACATCAGTGGTAGCAAGCCCGATTCGGGCCCGATCCCATAACGATTCGGTCACGTGTGCCGTGACCGCGGGGCGCACGCGTGCCCCGGGTTCAGGCGCGCGAAGGCGAGCGTCAGCCCGCGTACAGCGCGCTGCGCGCACGCGCGTAGGCCGCGCGGACCTCGGCGACCGGGCTCGGCGCGTACTCCACCGGATGACCGTCGCGCACCTGCGCCCACGCCGGCGGCTCCGCACCACCCGCGAGCACCCACGCCGCCTGACGAGCGGCACCGTCGGCGACGTACTCCCCCGCAGGAGGCACGACGACGGGGACATCGAAGAGCGTCGCGGCCACCGCACCCACGGCCGGGTTGGCCGCTGCCCCGCCGACCAGCAGCACCCGCCTCGGCTGCACGCCGACCTCGACGAGGGCGTCGACGGCATCGGCGAGGCCGCCGAGCATGCCCTCGACCGCGGCGCGCGCCAGGTTCGCCGGAGTCATGTTCGCGCGCGTGAGGCCATGCAGGGAGCCCTGCGCCCACGGCAGGTTCGGTGTGCGCTCACCGTCGAGGTACGGCAGGAGGGTCAAGCCGCCCGCTCCGGGCTCCGCCGCCAGGGCGAGGGACGCGAGCCCGTCGAGGTCGACGGCGAGCATGGACGCCGTGGCGGACAGCACACGCGCGGCATTGAGGGTGCAGACGAGCGGCAGGAAGTGCCCCGTGGCATCCGCGAATCCGGCGACGAGTCCTCGCGGGTCACGCGCCGGGACGTCCGAGACCGCGAACGCGGTGCCCGAGGTGCCGAGCGAGACGACGACGTCGCCCGGGCCCGCGCCGATGCCGAGCGCGGCCGCCATGTTGTCGCCGGTGCCCGGGCCGAGCACAATCCCCCCGGGCATCTCCCCCACTGCCTCGCTCGGACCCGCCACCCGGGGCAGTTCGGCATCGTGGCCGAGCGCCAGCGCGAGCAGGTCGGTCCGGTACCCGCCGGTGATCGGCGACCAGTACCCGGTGCCCGAGGCCTCACCGCGATCGGTGGCGGCCGAGGCCGGCCGACCTGCGAGCAGCCAGGTGAGGTAGTCGTGCGGGAGCATCACGCGCGCGGTGCGCTGCGCGTTCTCCGGCTCCATCCGCGCCATCCAGCGCAGCTTCGTCACGGTGAACGCGGCGACGGGCACGCTGCCGACCGCATCCGCCCAGGCCTGTGGTCCCCCAAGCTCGGCCACGAGATCGTCCGCATCCGGTGCGGACCTCGTGTCGTTCCAGAGCAGGGCCGGACGCACGACCTCGCCCGCACCGTCGAGAGCGACCATGCCGTGCTGCTGGCCGCCGATCGCCAGGGCGCTGACCGACTCAAGCGCACCGTCGAGGACGGAGTTCAGGGCCTGCACCCACGCGGCGGGATCCACCTCCGTCCCGTCGGGATGAGCCGCGCGGGCCTCGCGGACGAGGGCTCCGGTCTCGGCGTCGCGGACGACGACCTTGACGGACTGGGTGGAGGAGTCGACTCCGGCGACGAGGGTCATGGCGAGCAAACTACCCCCGGCGCGGCGCGCTCGCCGTCAGTCGAAGACGACGCCCTTGTGCAGGATGAAGCAGCCGTAGGGCACCGAGTCGAGGGTGTGCACGATCGCGTACACGTCGCGCACCCGCTGGTAGAAGTCCAGCCGTGGGATCACCCCGTACTCCAGGGGTCGGCCCTCCTGCTGGGCTGCATAGGCCAGGAGCTCGTCCTGGATCGGGGTCGTCCTGTTCGGGTCGTCCTCGACCTCCATGCGCTCCAGCGGATGCGGCTGGAAGGAGTCGAGCGGCAGGACGCTGAGCAGCGCCTCGGCCGCCCGCAGGATCGTGACCTCACCCAGCCGCACGACCGGTCGGCCAGCGGAGTAGCACGGGAAGTTTCGGTCGACGAGGGCGAGCTGGTCGCCGTGTCCCATGTCGTCGAGGACCTTGAGCAGGTCCCCGCTGAGGAGCGGGTCGATCCCCTTCAGCACGAATCAGCCCTCGTCGGCGCTGTCCAGCGGGATCGTGACGATCTCCTCCTGGGCGACCAGGTTCGCGTCCGCGTCGTAGACGCTCACGACCTCGTCCTCCATGAGGAGGTGACCCTCGGCGTCGAGGACGTCGACGGTCTCGTCGACGATCGTGCCGCCAGGGCCGGTGGCCACGATCAGGTCGTCGACGACGGCGCCGAGCGGGTTGCCCGCCTCGTCGAGCACGACCGACACCTCGATGTCCTCGCCCACCTCGATGTCGTCGTCACCGGTGGTGTCGATGTCGGTGGTGGCGTCAGCCATGGCTCCTCCTGTGCTCGCGGATGTGGCGGGACCCAGAGTCTACGGCCGGCAGAGCGGATGCACTCACGAACCGAAGACGACGGTGCGGTGACCATCGAGGAACACGCGGTCCTGCGCGAAGAGCTTGACCGCCCTCGAGAGCGCAAGGCGCTCGACGTCACGGCCGATCTCGGCGAGGTCCTCGGCCGTGCAGGTGTGGTTCACGCGCTCGACCTCCTGCTCGATGATCGGACCCTCGTCGAGGTCGGCCGTGACGAAGTGGGCCGTGGCGCCGATCAGCTTGACGCCTCGCGCGTGGGCCTGGTGGTAGGGCCGCGCACCCTTGAATCCAGGCAGGAACGAGTGGTGGATGTTGATGACACGTCCGCTCAGCCGCTCGCACACCCGGTCCGAGAGGATCTGCATGTAGCGCGCCAGGACCACCAGGTCGACGTCGAGCGCCTCGATCAGGCCGAGCAGTGCCTCCTCCTGCTGGGCCTTCGTCTCGGGGGTGACCGGCAGGTGGTGGAAGGGGATCGCGTGGCGCTCGGCGATGGGCCGGCACACCTCGTGGTTGGAGGCAATCGCGACGATGTCGAGCGGCAGCTCGCCCGCATCCCGACGGTAGAGCAGGTCGAGCAGGCAGTGGTCGTACTGCGACACCATGATCAGCGCCCGTCGATGCGATGACTCCGGCCGCAGGCCGACCCGCGTGCCGAAGTCCGCCGTGCGGGCGCTCACCACGTCGAGCACGCGATCGACGTCGTCCACGTCGGTGTCGAACCGCGTCCGCGCGAAGAAGAGCCCGGTGTCCAGGTCGGAGTACTGCTCCTGCTCCAGCACGTTCGCCCCGACCTCGAGGAGCGCACCGCTGACGGCGTGGATGATCCCGGGCCTGTCAGGGCAGGTGATGGTGAGTATGTAGGCAGGCATGGGACGGTCAGGCTAACAGCCGGCGGGCCCGCGGCCGGCCGACCGCCTACCATCGCCACGTGCCCCTCGACCCCCTCGTCGACCCCCTCGCGCAGCAGGCCCACGACCGTGCCTGCGCCCGTGGCGAGGCCGGCTACCTCGACCCGTCGACCGGGCTCTTCGTCTTCACGCGGGACCACCTGGCCAACCGCGGGTGGTGCTGCGGCAACGGCTGCCGGCACTGCCCCTACGGCCACGTCAACGTCCGACGCTGAGCGCATGACCCC
>JAFMFD010000053.1 GCA_017856385.1 Actinomycetota bacterium | reverse complement strand
AGAAGGCGGCGGCCAAGAAGGCTCCCGCGAAGAAGGCGGCGGCCAAGAAGGCTCCTGCGCGCAAGCGCTAGCAGCACTCGTCGTCGAGGGTCCCTGCGCATGCGCAGGGACCCTCGACGTGTCTGGGTAGCTTCAGGATGAGGGCCGAAGCGGCGACAGCTGGAGTGCGCCGCGTGTGCGTGCGCCGAGCACCAGCCCGTGATGCCCGGAGAGTGCGTTGGCGGTGTCCGCGTCACAGCGGGCCGGCCGCACGTCGTCCCCAGCCTGCGGATGCGCCTGCATCAGATCAGTGGCCCCCGAGGCCGCATGCGCGGCACGCGACTGCGGGCCGAATCGCGAGGGCAGGCCCAGCGTCGAGGCGGACATCCACAGCGTGGTCCCGGTCCCGTCGAGGTCGGGCAGGAAGCTGGTCGGGTGCTCCTCGCCGAGCGCGAGTGCGCGATCGAGCGATCGTGGCGTGAGCCAGGGCAGGTCCGACACGAGCGCGGCGAGGGCCGTCCCCGGCCAGCAGGCATCGGCGCCCCGGGCGATCGCGGCATTGATGCCGGGGTGACCGGTGTCGTCGATGGTCACGGCACCGTGGGCATGGGCAACCTCGGCGACCTCGGCGTCGTGGGATACCACGATGATGCGCCGAACGCGCGGAACGCACGTGACGGCCACGAGCACGTCCTCGAGGAAGGCGCGCGCGAGGAGTGCGGGTGCCGGATGGTGCGCCGCCAGGCGTGACTTCGCCTCGCTCCACGGCTTCACCGGGATCACGACGGTCCATCCCGGGTGCATGGGCTCATCCAACACGACGCCGCTTCGACATCCGCGTCGTGGCGGCCGCACGGGTGCGGGGCAGGGGCTAGGGTCAATGGGCGGGTCGTGCCATCGAGATGCCCGCCCGGACAGGAGGCGCCGTGGCCACCCGCGTCAGTCGCCGGAGCCATCTGGGTTTCTCCTATCGGCTCGCGGTGGCGGTCCTGTGGCCGCTCATGCGCACCCTCGTCCGATGGGACATCAAGGGGTCCGAGCGGCTCACCCGGTCGCCGGGCGGCATCATCGTGGCGGCGAACCACCTGTCGTGGTTCGACCCACTGGTTGTGAGCTATGTGCTGTGGCAGGCGGACCGGCCCCCGCGATTCCTCGCCAAGGAGGCCGTCTTCCGCGTGAAGGTCGTGGGCGGGATCATCCGCCGGGCGGGACAGATCCCCGTCTACCGCGAGACCGCGGACGCCGCCAATGCGATCCGCGACGCCCTCGTGGCCCTCGACCGTGGCGAGGCCGTCGCGGTCTACCCCGAGGGCACGATCACGCGCGACCCCGGCCTGTGGCCGATGTCCGGGAAGACGGGAGCGGTGCGCATGGCCCTCATCTCCGGGGCCCCGCTGTTCCCCATGGCCCACTGGGGGGCGCAGGAGGTCATGGCGCCGTACGCCAAGGAGTTCCGGATCCTGCCGCGCAAGACGATGAGGGTGCGCGTGGGCGAGCCTGTGGACCTCGACGACCTGCGTGGCCGGCCGGTCGACGCAGCGACCACGCGCGAGGCAAGCCAGCGCCTGATGGACGCGATCACCGCGCTGCTCGCGGAGATCCGAGGCGAGGAGCCGCCCGTGGAGCGGATGACGCGTCGGGCGGGGGGCGCGTCATGACGCGGGTGGCCATCATGGGCAGCGGCTCATGGGGCACGGCTTTCGGCATGGTGCTGGCCGATGCGGGCAGCGAGGTCACGATCTGGGGTCGTGACGCCGACGTCGTCGCCGACATCGCGCAGCATCATCGCAATGAGGCCTATCACCCCGGAGTCGACCTGCCCGATCGCATGACGGCGACGACCGACCCCGCTGCCGCGCTCGACGGCGCCGGCCTGGTGGTCCTCGCCGTGCCTGCGCAGGTGCTGCGGGCGAACCTCGGGCAGTGGGCGAGGCAGGTGCCCGGTGACTCGGTGCTCGTGAGCCTGATGAAGGGCATCGAGATCGGCACGTCGAAACGGATGAGCGAGGTGATCATCGAGTCGGCGCAGGTGCCGGCGGAGCGTGTCGCGGTCGTCTCCGGGCCGAACCTCGCGCGCGAGATCGCCGAGCGTCAGCCCGCGGCGACGACGGTTGCCTGCGTCGACGAGGACAGTGCCCGGCGTCTGCAGGACGCCTGCACGACGGACTACTTCCGGCCGTACTGGACCACGGATGTCGTCGGCACCGAGATCGGCGGGTCGGTGAAGAACGTCATCGCGGTCGCGAACGGCATGGCCGCGGGTATGGGCCTCGGCGAGAACTCCCAGGCGTCACTCATCACCAGGGGTCTGGCCGAGATGGCGCGACTCGGGGTCGCGCTTGGTGCGGATCCGCTCACCTTCCAGGGGCTCGCCGGCGTGGGTGACCTCGTCGCGACCTGCCAGTCACCCCTGTCGCGCAACCGCACGTTCGGCGTCAACCTCGGCCGTGGGCTCAGTGTCGAGGAGACCATTGCCATGACCAAGCAGACGTGCGAGGCGTACAAGAGCTGCCAGCCGATCCTCGAGCTCGGTCAGGCCCATGGTGTCGACATGCCGATCACGGAGCAGGTCGTGCAGGTCCTCTACCACGGTCGCTCACCCCGCCACATGGCCGCGGCCTTCATGTCGCGAGACACCAAGAGTGAGGCGCTCCTCGGCGAACTGGACTGACGCGACGGCGCGCTGCGGATCAGTCCGAGGTTGAGCCCGAGGCGGTGAGTGTCGCGGTGAGTGCCGCGTCGAGGTCACGCCACAGGTCGTCCGCGGACTCGATGCCGAACGACAGCCGCACCAGGCTTTCGGGCACGACGTGGCTCTCCAGGGGCCAGCGCCGCCGCCGCTCGAGCAGCGACTCGACACCGCCCAGGCTCGTCGCGTGCACCCACAGCCGCACGGACGCTGCGAGGCGGTCGGCTGCCGGGGCCCCTCCCTCGAGCTCGATCGCGGCGATCGTGCCCCAGCCGGGATAGCGCACCCGCGACACGGCGGGATGGTCGACGAGCCGTGCGCAGATGCTGCGGGCACTGTGCTGTGCGCGCTCGACGCGCAGCGCCAACGTGCGGATGCCGCGTAGGGCGAGGTAGCAGTCGAAGGCGCCCGGCGCAGCGCCGAGCAGCACGCGCCGGACCTGGACCTCCTCGGCGAGTGCGGGATCGCTCGCGACGATCGCACCCATCAGCACGTCGGAGTGCCCACTCAGTGCCTTCGTGACGCTGTGCAGGACGAGGTCCGCACCGATGAGCAGGGGCTGCTGCAGCATGGGTGTGGCGAAGGTGTTGTCGACGAGCACGCGGGCGCCTGCATCCCGACCGGCCGCGATGCAGGCGGGCAGGTCCGCGACCTGCAGCAGCGGGTTGGTGGGGGACTCCAGCCAGAGCAGGGCGGCGCCCGCGCATGCCGCGCGCACGGCCTCTGTGTCGTCGACGTCGACGATGGCGAGTCTGATCCGCCCGGTGTCGCGCAGCTCGCGCAGGCGGACTGCGACACCCGTGTAGGCGGCGCTGGGTGCGACGACCAGCCCACCGACGGGTACGAGGTCCATCACCGCGTTGGCCGCGGCCATGCCCGAGCTGAAGGCCACGGCCGTGCCGTGCTCGAGGGCGCCGAGGGCCTCCTCCAGGGCGGCCGTCGTGGGCGCCCCCTCGCGGGCGTACTCCCAGCGGCCGCCGGCGTGCAGCGTCGACACCGGCACGATCGGCGTGCTCAGGGGTGCGTCCGGCTCGGGTGCAGGACGGCCGGAGGTGACGGCGATCGTCTCGGGGGACCAGGACACGGCTCGCAGCGTAGCGGCGCTGTGCCGCGAGGGGACCGGTAGCGTCCTCACCGTGGATCGCACCCGCGTCGTCGTCCTCGTCGGGGGACGCAGCAGCGAGCACTCGATCTCCTGCATCAGTGGTCGCTCCATCATCGCGGCCCTCGATCCGGCGCGGTACGACGTGCGCGTGGTGGGTATCCGACGTGACGGTGCCTGGGTGGCCGACGCCCTGCGCGGTCCCGGCGTCATCGTCGACACGGACGCCCTGCCCGAGGTGTCCGGTGCCGCTCTCCCGATCACCGTCGAGAGGGCGCTGGATGCGGACGTGGTCTTCCCCGTCCTCCACGGCCCCTGGGGTGAGGACGGCACCGTCCAGGGGATGCTCGAGACGCTGGGTGTCCCGTTCGTCGGTTCGGGCACGCTCTCCTCGGCGGTGTGCATGGACAAGGGCTTCATGAAGTCGCTGCTGCGGGCCTCCGGGCTCGATGTGGGCCGCTACGTGGTGGTGACGGATCGTCGCTGGCGGGACGAGCCGGACGGGGTCCTCGACGAGATCTCCGGACTCGGTCTGCCGGTGTTCGTGAAGCCGTGCCGTGCCGGATCCTCCCTCGGCATCTCGCTCGTCCGGGAGGCATCAGGCCTCGTACCCGCGATCGAGGAGGCGCGCACGCATGATCCCCGCATCATTGTCGAGGCGGCGGTGGTGGGCGCGCGTGAGATCGAGTGCGGAGTCCTCGCCGAGGCCGACGGCCGCCCCGTGGCCAGCCGCTGCGCCGAGATCGTCGTCGGCGCGCGGCACGAGTTCTACGACTTCGAGGCCAAGTACCTTGACGACTCCGCGACGCTGATCGTCCCCGCAGCCCTCGAGTCGAACGTCGAGGACGAGGTCCGCGCGATGGCGCGCGCGGCCTACGACGCACTGGCGTGCGAGGGCCTTGCCCGGGTGGACTTCTTCCTCCGGCCCGGCGGGGGAGTCGTGCTGAACGAGGTGAACACCATGCCGGGGTTCACGTCGATCTCCATGTACCCGCGCATGTGGGAGGAGTCCGGCGTGCCGTATCCCGAGCTCGTCGACCGGCTCGTCGGCGATGCGCTCCGCAAGGGCACCGCGCTGCGCTGACAGGATGGGTGCATGGGCGAGGTCGTGACCATCCGTGACACCGGCGAGTTCGGTCTGATCGATCGGATCACCGCGGACCTGCCGGCCGACGAGCGGGTCCTCGTGGGCCCCGGCGACGACACTGCAGTGCTGTCGTTCCCGACGGGAGTCGTCGCGGTCACGTGCGATGTGCTCGTCGAGGGTCGGCACTTCCGCCGTGACTGGTCCACTGCGATCGACGTGGGCCGCAAGGCCGCCGCGGCCTCCCTCGCCGACATCGCGGCCATGGGCGGCACGGCGACCGCGCTCGTCGTGGGCTTCGGTGCGCCCCCGGACCTGCCGACGGCGTGGGCGATGGAGTGCACGGCCGGGCTGCGCGAGGAGGCGCGGGCCGTGGGTGCGTCGCTCGTCGGCGGCGACGTCGTGCAGGCACCCGAGGTGATCCTCAGCATCACCGCGCTCGGTGACCTCGCGGGACGTCCGCCTGTGCGGAGGTCCGGCGCGAGGCCGGGCGACTTCGTGGCGGTGGCCGGGCGCCTGGGCTGGGCCGCGGCGGGGCTGGCGGTGCTGTCGCGAGGGTTCGCCTCGCCCCGTGCCCTGGTCGATGCCCACCGGTGCCCGGCGCCCCCGTACGCGGCCGGGCCCGCAGCCGCGACTGCCGGTGCCACCGCCATGATCGATGTCAGTGACGGACTCATCGCGGATGCCCGCCATGTGGCCGAGGCGTCAGGGGTGGTCCTGGAGATCTCCACGCTCGGCTGGGAGGTGCCTGACCCGCTGCAGGCTGCGGCCTCGGCCTACCATGTCGACCCGATCGAGTGGATGCTGACCGGGGGCGAGGATCACGCGCTGCTCGCGACGTTCCCGCCGGAGGCGCACGTTCCCGAGGACTTCCGGATCATCGGAGCGGTGGTAGCCGGCGAGCCGAGCGTGGTGGTGGATGGTGCGGTCCGGGATGCCGAGGGCGGATTCCGTCACTTCGCATGAGACCTCAGCCCGGGGAGTGCGAACCCCGGCGCGGAGGCTGGTGCGGAAGGTTAGGCGCGGACGACCTTGCCGGCCTTGATGCACGACGTGCAGGCGTTGACCTTCTTCGGCGTGCCGTTCTGGACCGTGCGCACGCTCTGGATGTTCGGGTTCCAGCGCCGCTTGGTGCGGCGGTGCGAGTGGGAGATGCTGTTGCCGAAGCCGGGACCCTTGCCGCAGACGTCGCAGTTGGCAGCCACGGTGCTCTCCTCCATGATCGTCCGTCCGATGACGGATCCCTCCTGCGGAGGGCGGCGGCCGGAGCCGCGACCCGCAAGACTACCCGAGTCCGATCTCGTGGCCCAAATCGAGGTCCCGGACGGTACCGTCGAGCAGGGCCCCGGGCCAACCTGACTGGGTGACGTGGAGGCAGGGTTGATGGAGATCGGCGTCCCGGGGGTGGTGTCCGCCGGGGTCGTGCGCGACTGGTCCCGGCACGCCCTCGCCGCCCTCTCTGTGGCCCGCACCCAGATCGACGCCCTCAATGTCTTCCCGGTGCCGGACGGAGACACCGGGACCAACCTCTACTTCACCGTGGAGTCGGCCACCTCGTCGGTCGAGGAGTGCTGTGCCGGCGGACAGGCGTCTGCTGCCGAGGCGGCCCGGGCACTGGCCACAGGAGCGCTGCTGGGTGCCCGGGGGAACTCCGGCGTGATCCTGTCCCAGATCATCCGAGGGGCGGGGGAGGTCCTCGCGGACGCGTCCGGCCAGGCCCTCGACGGCACCGTCGTCCAGCGGCTCCTCGCACGTGGGGCAGACCTGGCCTACCAGGCCGTCGAGCATCCGGTCGAGGGGACGATCCTCACGGTGATCCGCGCGGCCGCGGAGTCCGCTGAGGAGGCGGTGAAGGCCGGCACGCGCGATGGTCGGGCGGTGCTCGAGGCGGCGCTGCAGGGTGCCCGCGGTGCCCTCGAGCGGACGCCCGCGATGCTCGAGGCCCTCCGCCGCGCGGGTGTCGTGGATGCGGGTGGCCAGGGACTGGTCGTCGTCCTCGATGCGCTCGCGTCGGCGGTCTCGGGGGTCCCGAGGCCGGACGTGGAGCTGAGCGCGCCCGATGCCGACGTCGTTAGCACTCGCGACACGGACTACGCGGGGCCGGCCTACGAAGTCATGTACCTGCTCGACGCCGACGATGCTCAGGTGCCTCGACTGCGTGCGGTGCTGGACTCCCTGGGCGACAGCCTCGTGGTCGTCGGGGGTGACGGGCTGTGGAACGTCCATGTGCACGTCGACGACGCGGGTGCGGCCGTCGAGGCGGCACTGGCCGTGGGGCGCCCGCATCGCATCCGGATCAGCCACCTCGCGACATCGGCTGCTCCAGGGCCATCCGGACGGGCGCTCGTCGCGGTGTCCCATGGCCCCGGTGTCGCGGCCCTGCTCGAGGACGCCGGGGTGACGGTCATCCCCGCCCAGGCGCGCATGCGCCCGGCGACATCGGAGTTCCTCGGTGCGATGGAGCGCGCCCACGCGCGCGAGCTGGTGCTCCTGCCCAGCGACCGGGACAGTCTGGCGGTGGCCGAGCTCGCCGCTGAGGAGGTGCGCTCGACCGGCGTGCGCGTGGCCGTCATCCCGACGCGCTCCATCGTGCAGACGCTCGCCGCCGTCGCGGTCCACGACTCCGACATCCGGTTCGACGACGACGTCGTCGCGATGACCCGCGCCGCGGGTGCGACCCGCTACGCGGCGGTCACCGTGGCGAGCCGGGCCGTCCTGACCACCGTGGGCCCGTGTCGCGAGGGGGACGTCCTCGGGCTCGTCGACGGCGACATCGCGGTGATCGGCAGTGATGCACTGTCAGTGACGCAGGAGATGCTCGGTGGCATGCTCGCGATCGGTGGGGAGCTCGTCACGCTGCTGTTCGGCAGCGAGGCCGACGACGCGCTGCGCGAGCAGCTGGTGGTCTGGCTCGAGCGCCAGCACCCGCTCATCGAGGTGGTCACGCATGACGCGGGTCAGCCGCTGTGGCCCGTCATCGTGGGTGTGGAGTGACACTGCGGACGGACCCGCTCGATGCGCGGCTCACGGGCGTCCTGGGGGGCCGCACCGCGGGGGCCTTCGAGAAGGCGCTGAGCCTGCAGACGCTGGGGGATCTGCTGCGCCACTACCCACGCCGCTACGCCGAGCGGGGTGAGCTGACCGACCTCTCCGCGCTGCGGGAGGGCGACACCGTCACTGTCCTCGCCGAGGTCCGGTCCGTCACCGTTCGGCCGATGCGCCAGCGCCGCGGCACGATCCTCGAGGCGGTGATCAGCGACGGGCAGGAGACGATGTCGCTGACCTTCTTCAACCAGCGCTGGCGCGAGCGCGAGCTCAAGGCCGGGCGCAGGGGGCTCTTCTCCGGTCAGGTCACGCGATTCCGCGGGGCCCTCCAGCTCGCCCACCCGGACTTCGAGCTGTTCCCCGAGGGCGATGCCGGCGACGAGCGCAAGGCGCAGGAGTTCGCGAGTGCGCTCATCCCCATCTACCCCGCCGCCAAGGGCGTCACCTCGTGGCAGATCCGGTCGGCCGTCGACCTTGCGCTGGCGCAGGTGACGTCGCTGGACGACCCGCTCCCCGAATCCGTGCGCACCGAGCGAGGGCTCCTGCCGCTCACCGACGCCCTGCATGCAATCCATCGGCCCGCCACGCGCGCGGACGTGCAATCGGCGATCGAGCGGCTGAGGTTCGAGGAGGCGCTCGTCCTGCAGGTCCTGCTCGCCCAGCGCCGTGCCGAACTCCGCGCGCTTCGCGCCACGCGTCGTGTCCCTTCGTCGACACCCCTCGCCGACGCCTTCGACGACCGGCTGCCCTTCACCCTGACCGAGGGGCAGCTTGCGGTGTCCGCGCAGATCGCCGAGGACATGGCGGACGAGCACCCGATGCACCGGCTGCTGCAGGGCGACGTCGGCAGCGGCAAGACGATCGTCGCCCTGCGGGCGATGCTGCGGGTCGTCGATGCCGGCGGACAGGCCGCGCTTCTCGCGCCGACGGAGGTCCTGGCCACCCAGCACCATCGGACCATCAGCGCGATGCTCGGACCGCTCGCCCAGCGGGGCATGCTGGAGGGTGCCGACGTCTCGACCCGCATCACCCTGCTCACCGGATCGCAGAAGGCGGCCGAGCGCCGCGCGGCGCTCCTCGATGTCGTGTCGGGCGATGCGGGGATCGTCGTGGGCACGCACGCGCTCCTTCAGGAGCACGTGGACTTCCACGACCTCGCGCTGGTCGTCGTCGACGAGCAGCACCGGTTCGGCGTGGAGCAGCGTGCGGCCCTGGCGGCGAAGTCGCGCGAGGGCACGCGGCCCCATGTGCTGGTGATGACGGCGACGCCCATTCCGCGCACGGTCGCCATGACGGTGTTCGGCGACGTCGATGTGTCGACGCTCGCCGAGGTCCCCGCGGGGCGTGCCGGGGTGACCACCCACATCGTCGCGGCCCGCGACCAGCCCGCGCTCCTGGCCCGGGCATGGCAACGGGCGCGCGAGGAGGTCGAGCAGGGCCATCGGGTGTTCGTCGTCTGCCCGCGCATCGGCGATGGGCAGGAGGGCGGCGATGGGCCGGAAGGCGGAGAGGTCGAGGAGGCGAGCGCCCCGAGCGGTGACGCCGACGGTGATGGCGGCGACCGCCCCCGCGCGGCCGCTGTGCTCGAGCTGGCGCAGGCCCTTCGCGAGGGGCCCCTGGCCGGACTGCGCGTGGGCGTGCTGCACGGCCGGATGCCGGCCGAGGAGAAGGACGACGTCATGCGCCGCTTCGCGGACACCTCGGCCCGCGACGGCATTGATGTGCTCGTCTCGACGACGGTCATCGAGGTCGGCGTCGACGTCCCCGACGCGACGATGATGGTGATCGTGGACGCCGACCGGTTCGGGATCTCCCAGCTGCACCAGCTGCGGGGCCGGGTCGGTCGCGGCTCCCTTCCCGGACTGTGCCTGCTGGTGACCGAAGCGGAGGCCGGGTCGACGGCCCGTGCCCGACTGGACGCGGTCGCGTCGACCACGGACGGGTTCGTGCTCTCCGAGCTCGACCTCGACCTGCGGCGTGAGGGAGACGTGCTCGGCAGTGCGCAGTCCGGCAGTCGCCGCACCCTGCGCCTGCTCGAGGTCGCACGGCACGCCGACGTGATCGCCGACGCCCGGCTCGTGGCTGCGGCGATCGTCGATGCCGACCCCGGGCTCGACGCGAATCCTGCGCTGGCGCACGCCGTGGCGACACTCGTGCGCGACGAGCAGGCCGAGTTCCTCGAGAAGGCCTGAGCCGGTGCCCCGGATCATCGCGGGCGCGGCGCGCGGACGGCGGCTCGCGGTCCCGGCGCGCGGCACTCGGCCGACGGCGGACCGCGTGCGGGAGTCCCTGTTCTCGGCCCTGGACTCCCTGCTGCGGGCCGCCGGCGACGACTGGCACGGGATCGACGTGCTCGACCTCTACGCCGGCAGCGGCGCGCTCGGCCTCGAGGCCCTCAGCCGGGGTGCTCGATCGGCCGTGCTGGTCGAGTCCGACCGACAGGCACTGCGGGTGATCGCGGCCAACTGCGCCGTGGTCGACCTCCCGGGCGCAGTCGTGGTCGACCACAGCGTGTCCCGACTGGGCGCTCCCGCGGCAGGCACCGCGGCGGCGACGCTGGTGCTGGCCGATCCGCCCTACGACCACCCGGCGTCCGAGGTCGCCAAGGTGCTGGGCCGCCTCCATGCCGGCGGCTGGATCGCCGACGGTGCACTCGTCGTCGTCGAGAGGGCGGCCCGGGACGCGGACCCGCCCTGGCCGTCGTCCTGGACGCTGATCCGAGAGAGGCGCTACGGCGACACGCGCCTTTGGTACGGTCGCAGCGTTGGCGAGACCGGGCCACCGGTCGACGTGCGGCTCCCCGGCGAGGAGTGAGAGCGATGCACAAGGCGGTGTGCCCGGGTTCCTTCGACCCGGTGACCAATGGCCATCTCGACGTGTTCGCCCGGGCGGCCGCCATGGCCGACGAGGTCGTCGTGGCGGTGCTCATCAACAAGTCCAAGGCCAGCCTGTTCACCATCGACGAGCGCATCGAGATGCTCCGCGAGGTCGTGGCTCCCCACCCCAACATCCGCGTGGACTCCTTCCACGGCCTGCTCGTCGACTACTGCAGGGCCCAGGGCATCACCGCCATCGTGAAGGGCCTGCGAGCGATCAGCGACTTCGACTACGAGCTGCAGATGGCCCAGATGAACTACCGGCTGTCCTCGGTGGAGACGGTGTTCATCACGACGAACCCGCTCTACAGCTACCTGTCCTCCAGCCTGGTCAAGGAGGTCGCGCGCTTCGGCGGCGACGTGAGCGGCCTGGTGCCCGAAGCCGTGTTGAACCGGCTGACCGGGCGGCTCTCGGACACAATGGGCGGGTAGTCGCCGGCCGACCCTGCGGTCGTCGGCGAAGAGGCCCTGGAAGGAGCCCCCGTGGACGTTCAGGAACGACTGGACGAGCTCGCCGTCCTCATCGAGGACGCCAAGTCGATGCCGCTGTCGGCCTCCTGCATCGTCAACCGGGCCCAGGTGCTCGACCTGATCGAGGAGATCCGCCAGCTGCTGCCGGAGTCGGTCCAGCGGGCCGACGAGCTCCTCGCCGACCGCGAGGCCGTGGTCCAGGACGGCCGTCGCGAGGCCGATCGCATCCTCGAGCGTGCGAGGGGCGAGGCCGACCGCCTCGTGTCCGAGCATGAGGTGTACCTCGCCGCGGTCGCGGAGTCCCAGGCACTGGCCGACCTGACGGCCCGCGAGACCGCGATGATGCGCAAGGAGACCGACGACTACATCGACGCCAAACTCGCGACCTTCGAGATCACGCTGCACAAGACCCTGCAGACGGTCGACCGAGGACGCGAGCGGCTGCGCAGCCAGATGTACCAGGAGCTCGCCCCGACGCAGGCCCGGGCCGATGACGACGTGTTCGACGGCGCGGCGTACGAGGAGGACCGCCCCGAGTGACCCCTTGGCCGGGCAGGAGCCCGGGTGGGGGTCCCCGCGCGATGCTCGGGTAGCCTTACCCGGGCCTCTCGCGAGGCCAAGGTTCGTCATGTCGAGAAGTTGTGAGGATCCGTGACCGGCCTCGACCCGACAGATCCGCTCGTCCTGGACGCGCGGACCCTGCAGCGCAGGCCCGGGTCGATGCAGACGGTCGCCCGCACGGTCTCGGCTCCGGCAGGCCTTGGCGTCGCAATGGCTCGGGTGCCCGAGGGATCGCCAATCGAGCTCGACCTGCGATTGGAGTCCGTTCTCGAGGGCATCCTCGTGTCCGGCACGGCCGAACTCGAGGTCGCCGCGGAGTGCTCGCGGTGCCTGGAGCCCGTGCAGTGGCACGAGGAGGTGGACCTCTCCGAGCTGTTCTGCTACCCGCCGACCGACGCCCGTGGCGCGATCGTCGAGGAGCCGGACGAGTCCGAGGATCCACTGCCGGTGGTGCAGGATGACCTGATCGACCTGCATCCGGTGCTGCGGGACGCAGTGGTGATCGACCTGCCACTCGCCCCGCTGTGCCGCGAGGACTGCCCCGGCCTGTGCCCGCAGTGCGGGTACCGGATGGAGGACGACCCGCAGCACGGGCACGAAGAGTCTGACCCGCGCTGGGCTGCCCTGGCCGCCCTGCTCGACGAGGACGACACACCCGCCTGACACCTCGCCCGAGGTGCCCGAACCGACACCTCGCGCGAGGTGCCTGAACCCGAGGAAGTGCCGTGGCCGTTCCCAAGCGGAAGATGTCCCGCTCCAACACCCGTCATCGCCGCTCGCAGTGGAAGGCGATCATGCCGACGCTGGTGGTGTGCGCCCGCTGCAAGGACAAGCACATCGCGCACACGGCGTGCCCCACGTGCGGCACGTACGCCAAGCGCCGCGTCCTGGACGTCTAGTCCTTGACCACCGTCGCCCTCGACCTGCTCGGCGGCGACGAGGCACCCGCGGTCGTCGCCGACGCCGTGGCGCTGCTGACGTCGGACGCTGACCCGGTCGACCTGCTGCTCGTCGGGCCCCGTGACACTGCGGTCGCGCTGCTCGAGGAGCGGCGGGTGCGCACTCACGGCATCCGCTTTGCGAACGCCGAGTCATTCGTGCGCATGGACGAGGACCCGCTCGCCGTCCTGCGCGCCCACCCCGATGCGAGCGTCCTCGTGGCGGCGCGCGCGGTGGCGACGGGGGATGCTGATGCCTGGGTCTCCGTGGGCCACACCGGGGCGAGCGTGGCCGCGGCGGTCCTCGAACTCGGTCGCGTGCCGGGCATCGCGCGGCCTGCCCTGGCCGTGGTCGTCCCTGCCCTCGATGGCCCCGTCGTGCTGCTGGATGCCGGTGCGGCGCCTGATGCCACGCCGGACCTGCTGCGGCAGTTCGCGCTGGCCGGCCACGCCTACGCCCGCAGCCTGGGTGTGGCCGATCCCGTGGTGGGGCTGCTGACCATCGGCAGCGAGGAGGGCAAGGGCGACCGCTTGCGGCGGTCGGCGCACGAGGTGCTGCGCGAGACCCTGCCCGCTGCAGGGATCCGCTACGCGGGCCCGGTCGAGGGCCACGACCTCGCGTGGGGCCGCGCAGCCCAGGTGTTCGTCACCGACGGCTTCACCGGCAACGTGGTGCTGAAGGCACTGGAGGGTGCCGTGCAGTGGTCGGCGGTGCGGATGGGGTCGGCCTACGGTGACCCGGCTCCGGCCTGGGATGTGGTCCTGCGCACCGCGACGTCGGACTTCGCCGGCGGGATGCTCCTCGGCGTGGCCGGTGTCACGGTGGTCGGACACGGAGCCGGCTCGGCCGCCGAGATCGCCGCGTGCGTGCGCCTCGCCTCCCGGGCGTCGGCCGGCGGACTGATGGGCCTGTCGAGCGCCGCTCTCGCGGGGAGCGCTCCGTGATCGGCGAGGAACGAGCGCGCGAGGTCGCCCGTGCGGCGGTGAACCGGGTGGCCGGTCGCGGTGCGGTCGACCTGCTGCGCCCGGACTCGCCGCTGCGCGGCCCCCACTCGGCCGTCGGCCTCACCGATGCCGACGCCGTCGCTCTCGCGGACGCCGTTGCGGACATCGCCCTGCGCGAGGGGGCGTCGTGCGCGCTGACCGATGCGGCACTCGACGACGCACGCCTGTGCGAGTCGGATTTCGTCGCGGCGATCCGGGCCGCTTGGCAGGACGGAGCGACATCGGTATGAGTGCCGATCGCGCTGCACTGCTCGCCGCCCTGGGGCTGTCCATCGACGACGGCCTGCTCACCCTCGCCCTCACGCACCGGTCCTACGCGTACGAGAAGGGCGGCTTGCCGACCAATGAGCGGCTGGAGTTCCTCGGCGACAGCGTCCTGGGCATCGTGGTGACCGAGCAGCTCTACCGGACCTTCCCCGACTGGCCCGAGGGTCAGCTCGCGAAGCTGCGCGCAGCGGTCGTGAACGCCCAGGCCCTCGCCGATGTGGCCCGGACCCTCGATCTGGGCCGGCACCTGCTGCTCGGCCGGGGTGAGGAGGCGACCGGCGGGCGCGACAAGGTCTCGATCCTCGCCGACACGCTCGAGGCGGTCATCGGCGCCGCCTACCTCGACCAGGGCATCGAGCCTGCTCGCACGATGGTGCTCGGACTTGTGCAGCCCCTGATCCTTCGGGGCGCTGAGCTGGGCGCTGGGCTCGACTGGAAGACCTCCCTGCAGGAGGCCGCGGCGGCCGCCTCGATGGGCCCCCCCGAGTACCGGGTCGAGGACACCGGCCCGGACCATGCCAAGGAGTTCGTCGCCCGGGTCGTCATCGACGGTGCCGTCCTCGGCGAGGGCGCGGGTCGATCGAAGAAGATGGCCGAGCAGGAGGCGGCTGCGCGGGCCTACGACGTCATCACGCAGCACGGGGGAACGCCGGGCGACGCCGGGTCCGACCTGCCCGATCGCGCCTGAGCTGCCGCACCATGCCTGAGCTGCCGGAGGTCGAGGTGGTGCGGGCCGGCCTGGCCCGCTGGGTGGCCGGCCGCACGATCGCCACGGTCGACGTGCGTCACCCCCGTGCCGCGCGTCGGCATGCGGCGGGCGCAGCGGACCTCGAGGCGCGCCTGCGGGGCCAGGTCGTGCGCAGTGCCTCGCGTCGAGGCAAGTACCTGTGGCTGGTGTGCGGAGACGAGGCGCTCGTCGTGCACCTGGGGATGAGCGGGCAGCTGCTCGTGCAGGAGCCGTCCACCCTGGATGAGGCGCACCTGCGGGTGCGGTTCACCTTCGCGGACGGCGGCCGCGAGCTGCGCTTCGTCGACCAGCGGACCTTCGGGGGCATGGCGGTCGACGCGCTGGTCGACGACGGATCGGGCGGCCGCGTGCCGGCGAGCGTGAGACACATCGCCCGAGACCTGCTCGACCCCGCGCGCGATCCCGACGACGCCGTCCGGGCACTGCGGGCCCGCGACACCGAAGTGAAGCGGGCCCTGCTGGACCAGACGCTGGTGTCGGGTGTGGGCAACATCTATGCCGACGAGGCCCTGTGGCGCGCCCGCATCCACGGTGTGCGACGCACCCGGGGGCTGGGCCGCGCCCAGGTCGCCGGACTGCTGGACGATGCGGCCGACGTCATGCGCGAGGCGCTGGCGCAGGGAGGCACGAGCTTCGACTCCCTGTACGTGAACGTCAACGGCCAGAGCGGGTACTTCTCGAGGTCGCTGAACGCCTACGGGCGCGAGGGCGAGCCGTGCCCCCGCTGTGGGACGCCGATCCGCCGGGAGTCCTTCATGAACCGGTCGAGCTACTCCTGCCCCACCTGCCAGCCGCGTCCCCGTACGCTCCGCGCCCGGCGGCGCCTGCCGCCTCCGGCCGACCACAGTGGATAGGGTCAACGGAACGTCCCTCCACCGGATCGGAGTACGTCCTCCCGTGCACCTGAAGAGCCTGAACCTCAAGGGATTCAAGTCGTTCGCCTCGTCCACCACGCTGGCCTTCGAGCCGGGAGTCACGTGCGTCGTGGGCCCCAACGGGTCGGGCAAGTCCAATGTCGTCGACGCGCTGTCCTGGGTCATGGGTGAGCAGGGGGCGAAGTCCCTGCGCGGCGGGAAGATGGAGGACGTCATCTTCTCCGG
>JAFMFD010000011.1 GCA_017856385.1 Actinomycetota bacterium | reverse complement strand
CGACCTTGGTGCCGGTCTGGCCGACCTGCTCGCTGTGGGGGCGCCAGCCGGCTGAGGTCACGACCCGGGAGCAGCCCACGGAGCCCTGCAGCAGTGCGGCGAGCTCGTCGATGATCGCGAAGCCTTCCGGACCACCCGCGCCGCGGCCGCCCGAGACGACGACGCGGGCCTCCGTGAGTCCCACGCCTCCGGTCGCGGCGCCGATGCGATCGGTGAGTGACACCACCAGGTCGGCGGGCTCGAGGTCGGCTGCGAAGGTGCGCACCTCCCCGGCGGCCGGGGCCGTCGTGGCGGGCACGGCGTGTGCCACGACGGTCGCCAGCGCGGGTGAGCCCTCGAGGACGGCGTCCTCGAGGAGGTTGCCGCCCCAGCGGGTGCGGGTAACGGTGGTGGGCGAGCCGAGGGAGATCGCCACGCACTCGGTGGCCAGGGGCAGGTCCATGATCGCGGCCGCGTGGGCGAGGACCTCGTTGCCGCGCGGCGTGCCTCCGGCGAGCACGGCTGCGGGCGCGAGGGCAGCCGCCGCCTGGGTGACGATGCGCCCTGCGGCCTGGGGCGTGAAGTCCCCGAGCGAGGGATGCTCGCCGATGTGCACGACGGATGCGCCGTGCTCGGCGAGGTCGGCGACGGTCGCCGTTGCCCCTGTGCCGCAGACCACCGCCTGCACGTCCGCATCGAGCGAGCGCGCCAGGGTGAGGGCCTGCAGGCTCACCGGGTCAATGGTCCCGCGATCGTGGTCGACGTGGACGAGGATCATGGCAGCACTCCGATCTGGGTGAAGACCTCGACAAGCCGGCCCGCTGCATCGGGCCCGGTGCCGAGATCCGTGACCCCCTTGGTGGTGACGGCCGGCACGCGCAGCTGCTGGGCCTGCAGGCGCGGGCCGGCGATCTGCGCCGACACCGTGACGACGGGCTTCTTGCGGGCCTTGATGCGTCCGGGGACGGACGGGTAGCGCGGCTGGTTCAGGCCGTCCCGGACGGCGATGACGGCGGGCAGGGGCGCGGTGTACACCTCGCGCTCGGAGCCGACCGCGCGCTCGCACCGAGCCGTCGTGCCGTCGACCTCCAGGCCCTTGACGTTCGTCACGACGGGCAGGCCGAGCTGGTGAGCCAGCCGGATGGGCACCTGGGAGTTGGTGTTGTCCCCGGACTCGTTGCCGCAGATGACGAGGTCCCACGCCGTGCCGTCCGCCCGTGCGGCCTCCGCAATCGCCGACGCGACGGCCTGCGGATCGAGCTCACCACCGGCCTCGACGATGATGCCGCGATCGGCACCCACGGCGAGCAGCTCGCGCAGCTGCTCCTCTGCGGCCGCCTCGCCCACGGTGATGAGGACCACCTCGCCGCCGTGCTGCTCGACGAGGCGCACTGCGGCCTCGACCGCGTTCTCCTCGTGCGGGCTGAGCTGGAATCCCAGCTTGCTGGTGTCGACGTCGGTGCCGTCGGCCGTGAGCACGATCTGGCTGCCCACGAGCGCGATGCGCTTGATGCAGACGAGGATGTTCATCAGGCCAGGATCCGATCGTTCGCAGGATCGAACAGGGGAGTGGTGCCGACGCGGGCCACTGTGACCGGGTAGGTCTCGCCGAGGTACTCGACGAGCAGCTGTGTGCCCTCGACCGCGTGCTCCGGTGGCAGGTACGACATCAGCAGATGGGCACCGAGCGACGGCGCGGAGCCGGCGCTCGTGCAGTACGACCGGCGTCCACGCTTGTCGGTGATCGGCTCACCGTCGAGCGTGAGGATCGGCTCCCGCCCGAGCATGTACCGCTTCTCGCCGGTCGAGGACGTGTGGTCGTCGACGCGCAGGGTGCACAGGAGTGCGGCCGGATCCTCCTCGCGGTGCTGGAGGTGCGCCTGCTTGCCGATGAAGTCCTGCGGCTTCACCTTCGCCATCTGCATGCCGGCCTCGACGAGGGTGTACTCCGTCTCCAGCTCGTTGCCGTAGGCGCGGTAGCCCTTCTCCAGCCGGCCCGTGGTGCCGTAGACGCCGATGCCGACGGGGATCAGCCCGTGGGCCTGGCCGGCCGTCCAGATCAGGTCCCAGAGGCGCGCGCCCTGCTCCATCGGCAGGTACAGCTCCCACCCGAGGTCGCCGACGTAGGAGATGCGCGAGGCCAGCACGCGCAGTGGGCCGATCTCGATCACCCGGCAGGTGCCGAACGGGAAGCCCTCATGCGAGAGGTCGTCGCTGGTGAGCTCCTGCAGGATCGTGCGGGCCTTGGGTCCCCAGAGTCCGAGGGTCGTGTAGGCGCAGGTCAGGTCGGCGATCTGGGCGCTGCCGTCCGCGGGGAGCAGGTCGGCGAACCACTTCCTGTCGGCCATGCCGTGGGCGCCGCCGGTCACCACGCGGAAGTGGTCGTGCCCGAGGCGCATGATGGTGAGGTCGGACTTGAAGCCGCCGCTGGGCGAGAGAACCGGCGTGTAGACGACCTTGCCCACGGCGACGTCCATCTGGCGCACGGCGGCCTGCTGGACGACACCGAGGGCTCCCGGCCCGGTGATGTCGAAGAGGGTGAACGCCGTGAGGTCCACGATGCCGGCGGTCTCGCGCATGCGCAGGTGCTCGGCATTGATGATGGGCGACCACCAGCGTGACTCCCACTCCGCCGTGCGCGGCATCACGGCGTCGCCGTAGTGCTCCACGAGCGGGGCGTTCGACTCGTACCAGAACGGCCGCTCCCAGCCCACGGTCTCGTAGAACACCGCCCCGAGCTCCTGCTCGCGGGAGTAGTAGGGAGACAGTCGGACGTTGCGGTTCGAGGCGTACTGCTCGGCCGGGTGGACGATGCCGTAGGTCTTGTTGAACGACTCCGCGACCCGCGCCACGATGTGCTCTCGGCTCTTGTGGTGCTCGTGGAAGCGCGCGATGTCGGAGGCGTGGAGGTCGATCTCGGACTCCCCGTGCACCATCCACTCGGCGACGCTCTTGCCCGTGCCCGGACCCTCCTTGATCCACACTGCGGCGCAGGACCACAGGCCCTTGACCTCGGGGGTCTCGCCGAGGATCGGCATCCCGTCCGGGGTGTAGGACAGCAGGCCGTTGATGGCGTACTTCTCGCCGACGGACTCGTCGCCCACGATGTCGGGCATGATCTCGAGGGCGTGCTCGTCCTGCAGGTCGAAGTCCGCCTGGGTGAACGGCATCTCGGTGGGGGACAGCGCGGCCTCGGCGATCGACGGGATCTCATCCACGGTGTGCAGGATCGGCCGGTGGGCGTAGGAGCCGATCTCCAGGCCGGATCCGTGCTGCCGCTCGTACATGAACACGTCCATGTCGCGGATGATCGGCCACTCGATGTCGCCCTTGGAGTCTGCGAAGAACGGGACGGGGCCGATGTCCTTCATCTGGTGGACGGCGGGAGTCAGCGGGATCTCGGCTCCGGCCATCTTGGCGAGCTTGGGGCTCCAGCAGCCGCAGGCAATGACGACGGTCTCGGCCTCGATCGTGCCCTTGTCGGTGACGACCGCCCTGATGCGGCCGTCCTCGACGACGAGGTCGAGCACCTCGGTGTTCGCGAACGACTGCAGGGCACCCATCTCCGTGGCGCGCTCGCGCATGATCGTCCCGGCGCGCAGCGAGTCGACGACGCCGACGCTCGGAGTGTGGAAGCCGGCGAGCACGATCGACTCGTCGACGAAGGGCACGAGCTCCTTGACGCGCTCCGGCGTGATGATCTCGCAGTTGTCGATGCCGAAGGCCTTGGCCGAGGACATCCGGCGCTGCAGCTCCTGCACGCGTTCGGGGGTGCGGGCGATCTCGATGCCGCCGCACTCGGTGAAGACGTCCATCTCCTTGTACTGGCGGACCGACTCGGCGGTCAGCTCGGTCATCTCCTTGCTGTGGTCGACCCAGAAGATGAAGTTGGACGCATGGCCGGTGGAGCCGCCCGGATTCGGCAGCGGGCCCTTGTCCACCTGCACGATGTCGCGCCACCCGAGCCTGGCCAGGTGGTAGACCAGACTGTTGCCGACGATGCCGGCACCGATGACGACGCATCGCGCTGACGTGGGCAGTGCGCTCATGTGTTGCTCCCTCGCTCTCAGGTCGATCTCGTGATGTGCGTTCCGGAGTTCGTCTCAGATGGCCTGTCGGACCGCTGACTCGAACTCCACGATGTGGGCCCGCATGACCTCGGCCGCTCGGTCGGCGTCGCGGGCGCGGATGGCGTCGAGCAGGTCGCGGTGCTCGGTCACCGCCGCCTCCAGCTCGCTCACCCTGTCGAGGGCGAGGAACCAGATCCGCAGGGCGTGCATGTAGTTGCGCTCGCAGAGCCCGGCGAGCACGTCGTTGTGGGCGCATCGGTAGACGTGATGGTGGATCCGCTGGTCCATCTCGATCAGGTCGCGCATGTCCGCGGTGCGGCCGCTGCTCATCTCGGCCAGCAGGGCATCGATCTCGGCCACATCGGCTGCGGTCCGGCGGGTCGCGGCGAGCCGGGCGGCGAAGGGCTCGAGCTGCTCACGCACCTCCGCCAGGGCCGAGAGGTCACGCGGGTCGACGTCGGCGACGAACATGCCCCGCCGGGGGAGCACCTCGATCAGCCGCTCGGCCGCGAGGCTGCGGACCGCCTCCCGCACGGGGGTGCGGCCGATACCGAGCCGCTCGGCGAGCTCTGCCTCGCTGATCAGGGCGCCCGGGGGCAGCTCGAGGGTGACGATGAGGCGGCGGATCTGCCGGTAGGCGCGCTCGGAGAGGGATGCCGAGCCGATCTCGGGCTCGAGGAGCACGGCCGACGTCATGACAGACAGATATATCAGTCGTATGGCAGGTCTGTCAGCCGTTCGACCACCCTGACCTCCAGAGGCAGCCCGAGCATCCCGGCGGCCCGTTCGGCGGCCCGCCGGAGGTCCGGGGTGGGTCGGGCGGTCAGCCACACGCAGCGC
This sequence comes from Actinomycetota bacterium, assembly GCA_017856385.1. Lineage (GTDB taxonomy): Bacteria > Actinomycetota > Actinomycetes > S36-B12 > S36-B12 > UBA10649. The sequence continues at coordinate 41,885 of JAFMFD010000011.1, read as the reverse complement.
CGGTAATGGCCGAAGTAGTCATCCCGCAGCTCGGGGTGGCGGTCGAGTCCGAGCTGGCGCCACACGGTTCCGGCAAAGCTGGCCACGAGGAAGTCGGTCAGCAGGTACGTGCCGGGCTCCTCGGCCATCAGGGCGTCGACGGCAGCGGACCCGGCGTACAGGTCATAGCAGTGCCGCCCGGGCAGGCGGGTCAGTCCCAGCTCATCGCACAGCCGGTCGATCGCCCCGTAGGTGCCGCAGTCGGCGTAGCCGATGATCACCCGGTCGTAGTCGTCCCGGATGCGCTGGTAGGCATCGCGGATCGCGTCGGGGATGAGCTCGGGGCGGTTGTGCAGGAGGGGAGGCAGGGCGACGACTTCCACGTCGTCCGGCAGGTCGGGCGTCAGGGCCCCGCACCCGAGGATCGCGACGCGCTCAGGCCGGGAAGGCGAGCTCATCGACGAACCGGTCGTTGAAGTCGCCGCGGTCGCTCAGCTCGACGTAGCTGACCTCGCGGAGCAGGGTCGACGCGCCGTGTCGCTCGGTGCCCGAGAGCAGCACCATCTTGGCGCCCTCGCCGGCGACATTGCCCGCGCTGACCACGCGCATGACGGGCACCTTGGGCACCAGCCCGATGCGGATGGCATTGCGCGCGGAGAGGTAGGTGCCGAAGGAGCCCGCGAGCAGGACCTGCTGGACGTCGTCCTCGCGGGCGCCGTACTCCTCGAGGAGCAGCTTCCAGCCGGTCGAGATCGCGGCCTTGGCGAACTGCAGCTCCCGCACGTCGCGCTGCGTCAGGGCGATGGGGCCGTCCTCGGTGTCGGCGAGAACGAAGACGCGCTGCTCGCCGATCGTGCGCAGCCGATCGGCGAGTCCGGGGTGGTCGCGTCGCGCAGCCTCGTCATCGACGTACTTGCCGGACGGGTCCAGGATTCCGACCCGTGCCAGCTCGGCGATCGCGTCGACGAGTCCGGAGCCGCAGATCCCCGACGGCTCGACGTCGCCGATGACCTGCAGGTGGACGCCGGAGTCGTCGATCGTGACGACCTCGATGGCGCCGGGCGCGGCGCGCATGCCGCTGCTGATGCTCGCGGCCTCGAACGCGGGTCCCGCCGGAGCCGCGGTCGCAAGCAGGCGCTCGCTGTCGCCGAGGATGATCTCGCAGTTCGTGCCGATGTCGATGAACAGGCGCAGGCGCTTGTCGCGATCCATGCCGGTTGCGAGGGCGCCCGCGATGATGTCGCCGCCGACGTAGGCGCCGAGAGCCGGGAAGAGGTAGGCCCGGGCCTGGGGATGGAGCGTGAGCCCGAGCTCGGTCGCCGCCATCGTCGGGTACTCCTCGGTGGCCAGGATGAAGGGCGCCACACCGAGGGGCTCGGGGTCGATGCCGAGGGCGATCTGGATCATGGTCGCATTGCCCGCGACGGCCACCTGGTAGATGTCCGTCGGATCGACGCCGGCCGAGGCGCACACGTCGGCGGCAAGCTCGGCCAGCGTGGCCGAGGCCAGCTCGCGCAGCCGCGGAAGGGCCTGCGGATCCATCATCGTCGCGCTGATGCGCGTGATGACGTCGGCGCCGAACGGCTGCTGCTTGTTGAGCATCGACGCCACCGCCATCGGAGTGCCGGTCGCGAGGTCGAGCAGCGTGCCCACCACGGTCGTCGTGCCGAGGTCGAAGGCGATGGCGTAGAGGCGGTCCGTGGTGTCTCCGGGCTCGATCGCGACGAGCTCGTCGTCGACGACGACGGCGGTGACCGCCCCGTCCGACGCGCGCACGGCACCCGGCAGCGAGCGGAGCACGGCGGGATCGACGGACTCGGCCAGGTCGGTGATCTCGTCAAGGACGCGCCGGAGGTCCGAGCGCTGGTCGGAGAGCGTCGGGTCGGAGAGCTGCAGGGCGCGCTTGACGACGGACGGGCGCAGGATGACCTGCCGTCCGACCCCCACGGTGGCCGCCTTGGGGCGGGTGGTGAGGGGGGGGACGTGCACGCGCAGGCTCTGCTGGGCCTGCGCCAGGCAGGCCAGCCGCCACCCGTCGCGGATCTGCTCGGGGCCGAAGGCCCGGTGGTCGAGGCGGCTCTCGGGGACGGAGCCCTCGAGGATCTGCACCTTGCACTTGCGGCAGGTGCCATGGCCACCGCATGTGGAGTCGATGGCGATGCCGTTCCAGCTCGCCGCGTCGAAGACGGAGACGCCGGCGGGCACGCGCACTGTTGTGCCGGACGGCTCGAAGGACAGGTCGACCCGCGCGAGCGGCGCGGGAGAGGTGTCGGAGGTCACGTCGATCAGCCGGCCGCCTGCCGCGCGCGGTGGGCGGCGATCCAGGCGCCGCCCCACTCGTCATTGCCGCGCATGAGGTCGGCCGCCTTCACGGCGGTCACGATCTGGGGGGTGCGCGCGTCCATGATCGCGCTGGTGAGCCCGGACTGGATGGCCATGGGCAGGAACACGCTGTTCAGGGTGTGGCGGTCAGGCATCCCGAACGAGACGTTCGAGGCTCCGACGGTCATGTTCACCCCGATGTGCTCCTTGATGAGCGCGATGGTCTCCGTGGTGCGCACGACCATGGTCGGGTCGGCTCCGATGGGCATGGCCAGGGGGTCGATGACGATGTCCTCGATGGGGATGCCGTACTTCGTGGTCGCGACGTCGACGATCCTGCGGGTCAGCTCGAGCCGCCGCTGCGGCTCCTCGGGGATCTCGACGTCATCGTTGGGCAGCGCGATGATGGCCGCCCCGTACTTCTTCACGAGCGGGAGAATCAGCTCCATCCGCTCGTCCTCGGCGGTGACGGAGTTGACCAGCGCCTTGCCCTGGTACGCCGCGAGGCCGGCCTCGAGTGCCTCGACGACGGAGGAGTCGATGCACAGCGGCAGGTCCGTGATCGACTGGATGAGCTGGACCGCACGTGCGAGCATCTCGGGCTCGTCGACGAAGGGCGCGCCCATGTTGACGTCGAGCATCATCGCGCCCCCGGCCACCTGGTCGGCGACGTCCTTCTCGACGGCCGACAGGTCGCCGGCGCGCAGCTGCTCCTGGAAGGCCTTGCGGCCCGTGGGGTTGATGCGCTCACCGATGATGCAGAAGGGCTGATCGGGGCCGATCACGACCGTCTTCGTCGGTGAACTAACCGTGGTGTGCATAGGTCATCTCTCCAGTCGCTGCGATGGACGGATCGTGGACCGGACCGATGCGCAGCTCCCTGACGAGGCGCTCCACTGATCCGTCATGGCGGAAGTCCGTGATGTGCAGGCCGGCCACGCCGGGCAGCGAGAGCGCATGGGCGGCCAGCTCCCGGACCAGCACGAACGCCTCCTCCGCCGGGTCCGCGGCCCCGGCGACACGGGCGATGGTCGCTGCCGGCACGTGGATCCCGGGCACCTTCTCGTCCATGAACGTCAGCGCCCGGGCATTTCGGGTGAGGCAGACCGAGGGCAGGATCGCGGCACGGGCGGCAGCTCCGTTGCGCACGGTCGCGGCCATGAAGTCGGCGAGGCGGTCGGGCAGGTAGCAGATCTGCAGCTGGAGCAGGGACGCGCCCGCATCGACCTTCAGCCTGGCTCGCTCGGCGCGGTAGTCCAGCGGTGGCGCCGCGGGATTCTCGACGGCGGCGACGAGGAACTCCCCGGGCGGGTGGAAGGTGCGTCCGGAGAGATAGGTGCCGCGCCCCATGCCCGCCAGCACTGAGACGAGCTGCGGACCGTCGAGGTCGAAGACGCGCCGCGCCTCGGGCTCGTCGCCGGCGGTGACGTCATCGCCCGTCAGGGCGCAGAAGTTGGTGATCCCGAACAGCGCTGCACCGGCGACGTCGGCCTGGAGCGCGATCCGGTTCTTGTCGCGGCAGACGAGCTGCATGAGCGGCTCGACGCCGAGTTGGGCGAGCGCGATGGCGGTGGCGAGGTTCGATGCGTGGGCGTGAGCGGCGGGATTGTCGGTGGCGTTCATCGCGTCGACGTACGGGGCGATGCGTGCAATCCGCTCGCCGAGGTCGGCGACGGAGCCGCCGTCCATCGAGGGGCACTCGGCGGTGACGATCATGCGGGGCCGATCGCGCACGAGGTCGCGCAGCATCAGTGCTCGACCCCCTGCCAGCCTGCGGGTGTGACCCGATCGCGCCCGGTCACCAGGTTGCGCCATGAGGACGTGCCCTGGAGGGAGTTGTCGACGGGCGGGCGCAGGTGGCCGACCTCGGCACGCCACGAGGCGGGGAGCAGTGGCAGGGTCGCGGCTCGGTGGTGGGCCTTGACCCAGACGCAGCGCATCTCGGGCTTGACCTCGCAGTGACCGTCCTCGCGGACCCCGCCGCAGGGCCCGTTGCGCAGCGTCTTCGGGCAGGTCATCGGGCACGTCATCCCGGTGGAGTGCAGGACGCACTGACCGCACATGCGGCAGTCCCACACAGGCTTCTTGACCGCATGCTCAACCAGCGGCAGGAGGCCTGGCATCAGCCGCGCCTCTTGGCGGCTATGAGGTCCTTGGCCCGGCGGACGGCGGTGGCGGCATCGGCGGCGTAGCCGTCCGCCCCGCACGCATCGGCGTACTCCTGGGTCACGGGCGCGCCGCCGACCATGATGATCACCGAGTCGCGGAGTCCGGCCTTCTCGATCGCGTTGATGTTCGCCTTGAACATCGGCATCGTGGTGGTGAGGAAGGCCGACATGCCGACGATGTCCGGCTTGTGCTCCTCGATGCCCGCGATGAACTTCTCGGGCGGGCACTGGACGCCGAGGTCGATCACCGTGAAGCCCGCGCCCTCGAGCATGATGTTGACGAGGTTCTTGCCGATGTCGTGGACGTCGCCCTTCACGGTGCCCATGAGGAACGTGCCGACGCTCTCGGCCCCGGTCTGCGCGAGCAGCGGTCGCAGCACGTCAAGGGCGCCGCTCATGGCCCGGCCGGCGATCAGCATCTCGGGCACGAACCAGTCGCCGCGCTCGAATCGCGCGCCGACCTCCTCGAGCGCGGGGATGAGGGAGTCGAACAGCAGGGTCTCCGGACCAAGGCCCGCGTCGAGGCCGGCGTGGGTGAGCTCGAGGACGGCGGGCGCGTTGCCGACCATCGTCTCGTCGTAGAGGTTCTTGAGCAGCTCGTCCGCGTTCATGCACTGGCCTTTCGTGGGGGTTGCCAACCGAGGTCCTGCGACAGTCGGGCAGCGTGGTGGGTGAGGAGCCCTGCGACATCGTCAATGCGAGCGTGCAGCCGGAGAGAGGGGCCGGAGACCGACAATGCGGCCACGACGTCGCCGCCCCGCTCGAGGATCGGCGCCGCGAGCGCCACGAGGCCGGGCTCGAGCTCCCCGTCGGCCAGGGCCCAGCCCCGGTCGCGGTGCCGCCGGACCTCGTCCGCGAGGGCTGCCCGATCGCAGATCGTGTTCGACGTGCGGCGCTCGAGGGGTCCGGGCGGAAGCGCCGCGCCAGCGGCGAGGAACACCTTCCCCTGGGCCGAGCAGTGCAGCGGCACCCGTTGGCCCACCCAGTTCACGCTGCCGAGGAAGTAGCGGGAGTCGACCTGGGCGAGCTGCTCGACCTCCCCGTCGACGAGCACCGCGAGGTTGACCGTCTCGCCCGTGGACTCGGCGAGGGCGTGCAGGTGGGGGTCGGCCAGCGCCCTGAGGTCGTCGTCACGACGGCTCGAGTGCGCGTAGCGCTGGAGAGCGACCCCGGGGCGCACCCGGCCGTCGGTGTCCCGGGACACGAGGCAGTGGCGCTCGAGGCTGCCCACGAGGCGGGAGAGCGTGCTCTTGGCGAGCCCGGTCGCAGCCTGGATCTCACCCTGGGTGGGCGGCTCGGCGGCGTCGATGACGGCCAGCAGCACCTGCGCCGCCCGGTCCACCGCCTGGGTCCCTGCCATCTCCGCCCCTCTCGAGAATCGGCTCCGCTCCCGGCTTCCGCCGTCTAGGATCGAGCCGTTCCATATGGTGGCACAGTTGTTCCACAACGCGCAGGCGTTCCGGGGCGCACCGGCGTTCCCGAGCGCTCAGCCCAGCCGGGGAGGACCCATGTTCGTCAACCGCATGCCCCGTTACGACATCCTCAGCGAGGAGGCACTGGCCACCCTCGATCGCGGCTGGCAGCGCCTGCACACCGAGATCGGTGTCGAGTTCATGAAGCCTGAGGCCCTGGACCTGTTCCGGGCCGCGGGCCAGAAGGTCGTCGACAACACGGTCTTCCTGGACCCGGAGTTTGTGCTCGAGCAGGTGGCCAAGGCCCCGCGCGAGTTCGACATGCAGGCCCGCAACCACGACCACGACGTGCACATCGGCGGCTCGCACATGGTCTTCTCGAGCAACTACGGCTCGCCCTTCGTCCGCCGTGGCGACTCACGCGGCGACGGGACGCTCGACGACTTCACCAACTTCTGCAAGCTCGCCCAGTCCTTCGACGCAATGGACTCGGTCGGTGGCGTCGTCGTCGAGCCCAATGATGCGCCCCTCGACTCGCGCCACCTCGACATGGTCTCCCGCGCGCTCATCTACACCGACAAGATCATCATGGGCAACGTCGTCAGCGCCCGGAACGCGCTCGACACCATCGCCATGGGGGAGATGGTGTTCGGGTCTCGGGCCTCCATCGAGGAGAAGCCCTTCTGCATCTCGCTGGTCAACTGCAACTCGCCGCTGCGGTGGGACGACCGGATGCTCGATGCGCAGTTCGAGTACACCAAGGCCAACCAGCCGGTGATCATGACGCCGTTCCTGCTCATGGGGGCGATGTCGCCCGTGACCATCCCGGCGGCCCTCGTCCAGCAGATCGCCGAGGCGCTGTCGGGCATCGTGCTGTCGCAGCTCATCCGGCCGGGCGCCCCGGTGGTCTTCGGCTCGTTCCTGTCGAACATCGACATGCAGTCCGGGTCCCCGCAGTTCGGCACCCCGGAGTCGGCCATCGGCCTGCTGTGCACCGGGCAGATCGCCCGGCGGTTCGGCCTGCCGTTCCGCACGGGCGGTGGCCTCAACAGCTCTCAGGTGCCGGATGCCCAGGCGGGCTACGAGTCGCTCATGACGATGCTGCCGACCTTCCTCGCCGGAGCCAACTTCGTGATGCACGCGGCGGGCTGGCTCGAGGGCGGACTCGTCGCCTCCTATGAGAAGTACGTCATCGACATGCAGATCCTCGAGATGCTCGAGCGCGAGTTCACGCCGCTGGAGATCGACGAGGACTCGATGGCCTTCGGCGCGCACGAGGAGGTCGGCCACGGCGGCCACTTCCTCGGGGCGATGCACACCATGGAGCGGTTCCGCACCTGCTTCTACCGACCGTTCCTGTCGAGCAGCGACAATTTCGAGCGCTGGACCCGCAACGGCGCGCTCGACACCGCTGCGCGGGCCGGGGTGATCGCGCAGAAGCGGATCGACGAGTACGAGATGCCGCCGATGGATCCCGCGCTGCGTGAGGAGCTCGAGGCGTTCGTGGCGCGGCGGCGAGCCGAACTGGGAGACTGATGTCACGCTCCTACGACGTGATCATCGCCGGCGGGGGATCCGCGGGCAGTGCACTCGCAGCCCGGCTCACCGAGGACCCCGGCACCAGCGTCCTCGTGCTCGAGGCCGGTCGCCCGGACTCGCTCTGGGACGTCTACGTGCACATGCCGGCGGCACTCACCTTCCCGATCGGCAATCCCCGCTACGACTGGATGTACTCCAGTGACCCCGAGCCGCACATGAACAACCGGCGGATCACCGCGGGGCGGGGCAAGATCCTCGGGGGATCCAGCAGCATCAACGGGATGATCTTCCAGCGGGGCAATCCGCTGGACTACGAGCGCTGGGCCGCCGACCCCGGCATGGCGGACTGGGACTACGCCCACTGCCTGCCGTATTTCAAGCGGATGGAGACTTGCCTGGCCGGGGCGGACGAGTACCGCGGGGGATCGGGTCCGCTCGTGCTCGAACGCGGCGAGGTGCGCAACCCGCTCTTCGGGGCGTTCTTCGCCGCCGTCCAGCAGGCGGGTCACGAGATCACGGCCGACGTCAACGGATACAAGCAGGAGGGCTTCGCGGCATTCGACCGCAACCTCGTGCGAGGACGACGCCTCTCGGCGGCACGCGCCTACCTGCACCCAGCCATGCGCCGGCCGAACCTGCACGTGCGGACGCGCGCCCAGGTGTCCCGCGTCCTGATGTCGGGCACCCGGGCAACCGGTGTCGAGGTGCGCACCCGCTCTGGAGTCGAGCGGATCAGCGCCGGCGAGGTGATCCTGTGCGGTGGCGCGTTCAACTCACCGGCCCTGCTCCAGCGCTCGGGGATCGGCGACGCGGACCATCTCCGCTCGGTCGGGGTGGCACCCGTCCATCACCTGCCGGGCGTGGGTGAGAACCTGCAGGACCACCTCGAGGTGTACGTGCAGCACGCCTGCACGCAGCCGGTGTCCCTGAACCCGAACCTGAAGCTGTGGAGGCGCCCGTTCATCGGAGCCTCATGGCTGTTCCTGCGCAAGGGGCCGGGCGCGTCCAACCAATTCGAGGGGGGAGGGTTCATCCGCAGCAATGACGAGGTCGACTACCCCAACCTCATGTACCACTTCCTGCCGATCGCAGTGCGGTACGACGGCTCCTCCCCGGAGGGCGGGCACGGCTACCAGGTGCACATAGGGCCGATGTACTCGGACTCGCGTGGTCGGGTTCGGATCGTGTCGGCCGACCCCGATGCGCCCCCGTCGATCCTGTTCAACTACCTGTCCACCGAGCAGGACCGCCGCGAGTGGGTCGAGGCGATCGCCCTGTCGCGCGAGATCCTGCGACAGCCGGCCTTCGCCCCCTTCGACGGCGGAGAGATCTCCCCGGGCCCGGAGGTCCGGACCGACGAGGAGATCCTCGACTGGGTGCGTCGTGACGGGGAGACCGCCTACCACCCGTCCTGCACGTGCCGCATGGGTGTCGATGAGATGTCTGTTGTCGACCCGGCAACCATGCGGGTCCACGGACTCGAGGGCCTGCGTGTGGTCGACGCCTCCGTCATGCCGTACGTCACCAACGGCAACATCTACGCACCGACGATGATGATCGCCGAGAAGGCAGCGGACCTGATCCGCGGTGTGCCGCCCCTTTCGGCGGAGCCCGTGCCGTTCTATCGTCATCGCGACCATCACCCCCGGGGCGCCTGATCGCCCCACGACGCTCGGAGGCCGGCATGCCCACGCTGTACATCGACGGCGAGTGGGTGGCCGCCCAGGGCGGCGGCACCCGGGACATCACCTGCCCGGCCGACGGCGTCGTGGTGCGCACGGTCGACGAGGCCACGGCTGTCGACACCGAGCGAGCCATCGCCGCCGCGCGTCGGGCCTTCGACGACGGGCGATGGAGCGAGCGGCCGGTCACCGAGCGCGCCGCCCTCGTGCAGCGCGTGGCAGACCTCCTCGAGCGCGATGCCGCGGAGATCGCCCGCACCGAGGCGCTCGACACGGGCAAGCGCCTCGTCGAGGCCGAGTACGACGTCGCCGACGTCGTGCGCTGCTTCCGCTACTTCGCGGGGCTGGGTGTCGCCGGAGGCACCGGGGGCCGCGTGGTCGACACCGGCAATCCCTCGGCGATCTCGCGGATCGATCTGCTGCCCGCCGGGGTGTGCGCCCTGATCACCCCCTGGAACTATCCGCTCCTGCAGGCGTCCTGGAAGGTCGCCCCCGCCCTCGTGGCGGGGTGCACGTTCGTGCTCAAGCCCAGTGAGCTGACGCCCGGGACGGCCATCCACCTGATGTCGCTGCTCGAGGAGGCGGGGCTCCCCGCGGGCGTCGCCAACCTGATCCTCGGCGCTGGCGCCACCGCGGGGGCGCCCCTGGCCGTCGATCCCCGCGTCGACCTGGTCTCCTTCACCGGCGGCCTCGTCACGGGCCGCGCGATCATGGCCTCCGCCGCGGCGACCGTGAAGAGGGTGGCGCTCGAGCTCGGCGGCAAGAACCCCAACATCGTCTTCGCCGACGCCGACTTCGACGCGGCCCTCGACAACGCACTCACCGCGGTGTTCCTCCACTCCGGCCAGGTGTGCTCGGCCGGCGCGCGGCTGATCGTCGAGGAGTCGATCCACGACGCCTTCGTCGACGCGCTCGTCCGCCGGGCCGAGCGGATCACCCTCGGCGGTCCCTTCGATCCCGACGCCGAGACCGGCCCGCTGATCTCCGAGGCGCATCGGTCGAAGGTGCAGGCGTACGTCGATGCGGCCGTCGCCGAGGGCGCCGTGCTCAGGTGCGGGGGGCGCCCGCCGGACGACCCCCGCCTCGCCGCTGGCACCTACTTCTTGCCGACGGTTCTCGACCGCTGCCACACCCGGATGACCTGCGTGCAGGACGAGTCCTTCGGGCCGGTGCTCACGGTCGAGACGTTCCGCACCGAGGACGAGGCCGTCGAGCTGGGCAATGACACCTACTACGGGCTGGCCGGTGCGGTCTGGACGAACGACGGCTCCCGGGCGGAGCGCGTGGCGGGCGCCCTGCGGCACGGGACGGTGTGGATCAACGACTACCACCCCTACCTCCCGCAGGCCGAATGGGGCGGATTCGGCCAATCCGGTGTCGGGCGCGAGCTCGGTCCCACAGGATTGGCGGAGTATCAGGAGCCCAAGCACACCTACCGCAACATCCGGCCGGGGGTCAGCGGGTGGTTCCGCGAGACGGACCGGAGGGGTGCGGATCAGTGACCGTGACAAGCAGTCCTGACGCGACCATCGCGGTCCACTCCCTGTGGAAGGTGTTCGGCCCGAAGGCCGACACCGTTGTCGGCACCGACCTCGCCGAGCTGAGCCGGGCGGACCTCCTCGCCCAGACCGGATGCGTCGCCGCGGTGCGCGATGTGAGTTTCGACGTGGCTCCCGGCGAGGTCTTCGTCGTCATGGGACTCTCCGGCTCCGGCAAGTCGACGCTGGTCCGCTGCCTGACGCGACTCATCGAGCCCACGTCAGGCTCGGTGCTGCTCGACGGCGAGGACATCGCGCAGGCCTCGCCCAAGCGGCTCCGGGAGCTCCGGCGCACGAAGTTCTCCATGGTGTTCCAGCACTTCGGGCTGCTGCCCCACCGACGCGTCATCGACAACATCGCCTACAGCCTGGAGATCAACGGCGTCGGCCGCGAGGCGCGCCATGCGCGGGCCCGCGAGGTCATCGAGCTGGTGGGGCTGACCGGCTACGACCAGCACTACCCCGAGCAGCTGTCGGGCGGCATGCAGCAGCGGGTGGGCCTGGCTCGCGCGCTCGCCGTCGATCCCGAGGTCATGTTCCTCGACGAGCCGTTCAGTGCGCTGGACCCGCTCATCCGCCGAGACATGCAGGCGGAGGTCATGCGGCTCCACCGTGACCTCGGCAAGACGATGGTGTTCATCACCCACGACCTCGCCGAGGCGATGAAGGTCGGTGACCGCATCGCCATCATGCGCGATGGCGCCGTCGTGCAGGTCGGGACCGCCGAGGACCTCGTCGCCCGCCCGGTCGACGACTACGTCGCGGATTTCACGCGCGACATCCCGCGATCGCACGTGCTCACGCTTCAGGCCATCGCCCGGCCGGTGCGCGGCGACGACGACCTCACGGGTCCGCGCCTCCCGGGCACGACGATCGTCCGCGATGCCGCCCGCGCCATCCTCGACTCCCAGCACCCGGTGCAGGTGGTCTCGGGGGATGACGTGGTCGGCGTCGTCACGAAGGACGAGGTCCTGCGCCTGATCTCGGCGGACGATCCCGCGTGAGTGCGCCGGTGCTTGAGGAGGCGCCCGCACCGCCGGCGCCCCGGGAACGCTGGTCCCTGCACCGCGTCTTCAGCAGCAAGGCGTCGTGGGTGCTCGTGGTGCTGGCCGTCTGGATCATCCTGGGCTCGATCCTCAGCGGGATCCACACGCTCACGCTCGCCACGGCCGCGCAGTCGCCGTTCACGAGCTGGCTGACGGAGGTCGCGTCGGCGATCCGGGGAAACCGGACCGAGAGCGTGGCCTTCGTCTACTTCTTCAACCCCGTGCGCGGAGGCATCGAGGGGTTCATCGAGGTGATCCGCTCCGTAATCGCCGTGCCGGGTGCCGGTGACGTCATCCCGGTGATCGGCTGGCTCGGGGTCATCGCCATCGTGGGATTCGTGGTCTTCGCCACCTCGAACTGGCGCACCTCCCTGCTGTGCATGGCCCTGCTCTTCGCGTGCGGCGCCCTCGGTGTGTGGTCCGACACCATGGACACCCTGGCGATGACGCTCGGCTCGGTGGCGCTCTCGCTGGCCATCGGCCTGCCGCTCGGCATCTGGGCCGGCCTCAGCGACCGGGCGCTCGCCGTCATGCGCCCGGCCCTCGACCTCGCGCAGATCCTGCCCACGCTCGTCTACCTGGCGCCGCTGGCGCTGGTGTTCCTCATCGGCGTCGCCTCAGCGACCATCGCGACGATGGTCTACTCGATCCCCATCTGCGTCAGGCTCACGTCGCACGCCATCCGTGAGCTCCGCGGCTCGGGGGCCTTGGAGGCCGCCCGGTCGATGGGGTCGACCCGCTGGCAGATGCTGCGCAAGGTGGAACTGCCGATGGCGAAGCGCACGATCATCCTGGGTGTCAACCAGACGACGCTTGCGGCGCTGTCCTTCGTCGTCATCGCGGCCCTGATCGCCGCGCCCGGCTTGGGCAAGCCGATCGTGACGGCCCTGACGATCCGCAATGTCGGCGACGGGGTGGTGGCCGGCCTGGCCGTGGTGTTCCTCGCGATCATGCTCGACCGCGCCACGACCGCTGCAGTGGTGCGCAGCGACACGATCCTCTCCGACGAGGGTCGCGTGCGTCGGCGGATCGCGCTGGCGGTGGCCGCCGTTGCCGCTGTGGCGGCGATCATCCTTTCGCGCCAGGTGCTCTGGGCGGCGGTGTTCCCGCCCGCGCTCGTCATCGGCGAGCCCGTGGGAGCCGCTGCCGATGCCGCGACAGAGTGGTTCACGTCCACGTTCAGCTGGCTGACCACAGGGGTCGCGGAATTCCTCACTGTCTGGGTGCTCAACCCGCTGGAGTCGCTGCTCGTCAACTCCCCGTGGTGGCTCACCGTCGTGGCCATCTCGCTCATCGGCCTCCTGATCGGCGGTCGCGTCGTCGGCGTCGTCACCGTGGTGCTGCTGACGGCGATCGTCGTCATCGGCCTGTGGTCCGACGCGATGGCGACCTTCGCCCAGGTGCTCATGGCCACTGCCTTCACGATGATCGTCGGCGTGGTCCTTGGCGTCCTCGCCGGCCGGAGTGCGAAAGTCGAACGCGCGCTGAAGCCGATCCTCGACGCGGGCCAGACCCTGCCGGCCTTCGTCTACCTGGTGCCGGTCCTCGCGCTCTTCGGCCCCACCCGATTCGCCGCCATCGTGTGCGGTGTGTTCTACGCAGCTCCGGTGGTCGTGCGCGTGGTTGCCGACGGCGTGCGGGGGGTCTCGAGCGACATGGTCGAGTCCGCCACCGCCCAGGGCTCGAGCAGCTGGCAGATCATCCGCAAGGTCCAGCTGCCGGCCTCGAGCAAGTCCCTGATGCTCGCCGTGAATCAGGGCCTGATCTTCGTGCTCGCCGTGGTCGTGATCGGCGGTCTCGTCGGCGGCGGGGGCCTGGGCTACCTCGTCCTGGTGGGGCAGTCCAAGCCCGAGCTGGCCGGCAAGGGGCTGGCGGCGGGTCTGGCCATCGTCCTCCTCGGCGTCGTCCTCGACCGCATCGCCCAGTCCAGCGCCCGACGCCGCTCGTGATCTGACCCGGGGCCTGCGCGGATGACCCGCACGGACGACCCGGACGCGTGATGTTGCCGGACTGTGATCCCGGTATCAGCCGCACGCGGACCTGAAATGACTACGCTCACCTCAATGGTCCTCATCGGAAGGAAGCCCATGCGACATTCTCGACCCACCACCCGCATCGCCCTCGTCGCCGCCATCGCGTCGACCGGGCTCGTCCTGGCCGCCTGCGGCGGCGGGGTCAACGAAGCTGCCCAGGAGCCGGCTGCCGAGGCACCGGCGGCTGAAGCCCCTGCAGCGGAGGAGCCGGCTGCCGAGGCTCCGGCCGAGGAGGCGCCGGCAGAAGAGCCTGCCGCTGCGGCACCTGCCGAGTGCGGCGAGTGGGGCATCGCCATGCACCCATGGGTCGGCTACACCGCCTCGGCCCAGGTGATCACCAACGTGGCCCAGAGCGCGCTTGGCTGCACGATTGAGCAGGCGCAGCTCGACGAGGCCGGTGTCACCTACGACGCCATTGAGGCCGGCTCGACCGACGTCGTCATCGAGGACTGGGGTGGCGGGCGCTGGCAGGAGTGGGTCGACCGCGGCGCGGTGCAGGAGGTCGGCAACAACGGCAACGTCGGCCTCATCGGCATGTACGTCCCGCAGTGGATGTGCGACGAGTACCCGGACATTTCCGATGCGGCGAACCTGAACAAGTACGCCGAGCTCTTCGTGACGCCGGAGTCCGGTGGCAAGGGAGCCTGGTACGAGGGTCCTCCCGGCTACACCACGATCGGCGAGAAGATGATCGAGGCCAACAAGTTTGACTTCAAGGCCATCAACACCGGGTCGGAGCAGGCGCTCATCGACGTGCTCACCAAGGGCTCGGAGGAGAAGACCCCGGTCATCGCGTACTTCTACGAGCCGCAGAACTTCCTCGCGAAGGTTCCGCTGTGCCGGGTCAACTTCCCGGCCAACGACTGGACGGACGCGGCTGAGGCCTCCGGCCTGACGGACTACCCGAAGACGGAGCTGAAGAAGCTGGCCAGCACCGAGCTGATGGAGTCGGGCTCGCCGTTCGCCACGCTGGTCCAGAACTTCTCGTGGACCAACGAGGACCAGAACCAGGTGGCCCTGGACATCGAGTCCGGGACGTCACCGGAGGAGGCGGCCCAGAAGTGGATCGACGCCAACATGGACACGGTGAACGGATGGCTCGAGGGCACCGGCGCATCGATGTAGGCGCATGACCCGGTGGCTCCGGGATCTCGTTCGGCCACGGCTGACCGGGATCCCGGAGCCTCGTCGTTTCAGACGAAGTTCCTGCACAGCCCGTCGGCACTCACTGCGTGGCACCCCGTGGCGGTACGCGCACGAAAATGGTGCGCCCGGAAGGACTCGAACCCTCAACCGACCGGGTAGAAACCGGTTGCTCTATCCGTTGAGCTACGGGCGCTCAGCAGCATTCTCCCGAACGGCGACCTTCCTCGAATAGCGGCCTCCTCCTTGGCCTGGGAAGTGCCTCGTGCCCTCACTCCGGCTCATTGACGGTGTCCTACGCTGAGCGGGCATCGACGAGCGGGTGGGCCGGGCGTCGTGCGTGATCCTTCATGTCGGCCCAGATGAGAGGTCGACGCCATGCCACGCAAGGTTGCTGCGACGCCACAAGTTGCCGTGCCGCGACGCCGGTCGGCGCCCCCAATCCCGGTCGTCGACACGCCGGCAGAGATCTGGAAGGAGATCCCCGACGACCACGACTACCCAGCAGCCCGCTCCTTCCTGTCGCTGCTGATGCCGGCGAAGCGGGCGAAGAAGGTGGCCGAAACCTTCCGGAACGCGCCGATCGAGAGGCATCCGGCAAAGGACATCCTGCGCAGCGCCCAGTTGGAGCTGCTTCCCAAGAACGACCCTTCGGTCGTGCGGGACCTTGCCAAGGTCAAGGCCGGCGACAACCTCTCGCCGGTGCTCATCGTGCGCGGCGACAGCGAGAGGGGCATTCGGGCAGTCATCGCCGATGGCTACCACCGGGTCTGCGCGAGCTACCACCTAAGCGAGAACGAGCAGATCCCCTGCCGCATCATCGACTACCCGAGCAAGTAGTCGCATGGCGGATACCGCTTCGACCATCGGGCCAGATGGCAATCCCGTCATCGACCATTTTCGTGACGTCATGGACGACGTCGATGACTTCGCCAATCCGAAGCAGGAGTGGCGTCGGCTGGTGTCCGAAGCGATCGGCACCTTCTTCCTCGTGCTGGTCGCAGCTGGTGCGCCGATGGTGGCGGCGCAGTACCCGGGATCGATCCCGACCGCTGCGATGGTCGTCGCGCCCGGACTCATGGTCATGGCGATCATCATGTTCATGGGGAAGGTGAGCGGCGCGCACCTCAATCCCGGCGTCAGCATCGCGTTCGCCCTGCGAGGTGACTTTCCGTGGCGGCGGGTGCCGGGCTACATCGTCGTGCAGTTCGCTGCGGCGACACTGGCAGCGCTGGTCGTGGTGGCTCTGACCGGCCAGAGCGCCATGATCGGCGGGAGTTACCCGGGCAGCACGACGAGTCCGCTGATCGCGTGCGTGACCGAGGCGATCCTTACCTTCGGCCTCGTGAGCGTCATTCTCGGCACGGCGTCCGGGGCGCAGAACATCGGGATCATCGCCGCGATCGGTGTGGGCGGCTACATCGCGCTCGCGGGCCTGTGGGCGGCGCCGCTGTCCGGGGCGTCGATGAACTCGGCACGCACCTTCGGGCCCAACCTCGTCGGTGGCGACCTCAGCACCTACTGGGTTTATGTGGTGGGTCCGTTGGCGGGTGCCGTCCTCGCAGTCGGCGTCGCCTATCTGCTGCGCGGTCGCGGTGGGGGAGTGTCCGGCTCTCGCGCCGCGCAGGGTGTCCTCGACACGGACGTGCGCCGACCCGGGAAGCCCTGAGCCGCTCCGGTGCAGGAGTCGTGAAGGATGGTGCGTATGGAGCCGGTGACGTCGCAGGGTGTGTGGCTCGAGGGGATCGCTCGCTACAGAGCGGAGAACCTCGCCAACTGGAGTGAGCGAGCCGGGCTTCATGCCAGGTCCGACGATTACGGCACCCGCGCCCTGATCGACGATGCGGCCGCGCTGAGTGACGTCGTGCGGTTCGACCTAACCCGACTTGGCGACATCACGGGCCTGCGCGTGCTGCACCTGCAATGCCACATCGGCACCGACACCGTCTCGCTCGCCCGCCTCGGGGCCATGGTGACCGGGTTGGACTTCTCCGGCGCTGCAGTGGCGGAGGGCCGTCGGCTTGCGGAGGCCTGCGGAGTCGATGTGCGATTCGTCGAAGGTGATGCCTACGACGCGGTGCGCCTGCTCGGCGCGAAGTCCTTCGACCTCGTCTACACCGGGATCGGAGCGCTGTGCTGGCTGCCGCGCATAGATGCATGGGCTTCGGTGGTCCACGACCTGCTGGTCCCCGGCGGGCGGCTCTTCATCCGCGAAGGGCATCCGATGCTGTGGGCGCTGGACGAGAACGTGCCCGACGCCCTCGTCGTCCGCTATCCGTACTTCGAGACGCCCGAGCCGCTGTCGCTCGACGAGGCCGAGTCGTACGTGACCATCGAGCGCCCCCTGACCGCGACGATGGCCCACTCGTGGAACCACGGCCTCGGCGAGGTGGTCTCCTCGCTCCTGGCCTCCGGGATGACGATCACCTCGCTGGCCGAGCACGACTCCGTGCCATGGAATGCGCTGCCGGGCCAGATGGAGAAGGACGAGCACGACGAGTGGCGGCTGGTCGCCGGGCGCGAGCGCCTGCCCATGACGTACACACTGACCGCCACTCGATCGCGCTAGTCAATCCTCGGGGCGGCGGTAGCCTCTGCCGGTGAGTGGCGGGACGCGGCGCTGGCGCATCGACATCTCACCCCTGCGCTCCTCGCGCGACTTCCGCCTGATCTTCGCGAGCGGGATGATCACCTACCTCGGCTCGATGGTCACGTACGTCGCGATTCCCTTCCAGGTCGCTCAGCTGACTGGCTCATTCATCGCGGTGGGCCTGATCGGCCTCGCGGAGCTCGTGCCCCTCATCGTCTTCGGCCTCTACGGAGGGGCGCTCGCCGATGTGGTGGACCGGCGCATCATGGTCATCGCGACCGAGGTGGCCCTCGGGCTGCTCATCGCCGTGCTGCTCATCAACAGCCTCGCCGCTACGCCGCAGGTGTGGGTGCTGTACTTCGTCGCGATGCTCATGGCGGCCGTCGACGGACTGCAGCGTCCGTCGCTCGAGGCGATGATCCCGCGGGTTGTCGCGCACGACCAGCTCGCCGCCGCGAGCGCACTGACATCGCTGCGCTGGCAGGTCGGCAGCATCCTCGGACCGGCCATCGGTGGGCTGCTGCTGAGCGTGGGCGGCGCGGCGGCGGCCTACGGCGTCGACGTGGTGACCTTCGCCATGTCGATCCTCCTGCTGTGGCGCTTGCGCAGCATCCGGGTCGAGGGCGCTGGTGAGGAGCGCGCCTCCCTGCGCCACATCGGCGAGGGTCTGCGCTACGCGTGGAGCCGCAAGGACCTGCTGGGCACGTACGCCATCGACCTCGTCGCCATGGTCTTCGCGTTCCCGTATGCGATCTTCCCGTTCCTCGCCGAGGACCTCGGTGGCGCGTGGACCCTGGGCCTGCTCTACGCGGCCCCTGCGGTCGGCGCCCTGGTCGTCTCCCTCACCAGCGGCTGGACAGCGCACGTGCACCGGCACGGGCGCGCCATCGTCCTCGCGGCCATGGCCTGGGGTGCGGCGATCGCCCTCGTCGGTGCGTGGGATGTGCTGCCGCTCGTGCTGCTCTTCCTCGCGGTGGCCGGCGGCGCGGACATGGTCAGCGGGATCTTCCGGGGGACCATGTGGAACCAGACGATCCCGGACGATGTGCGCGGGCGCCTCGCCGGGATCGAGCTGCTGAGCTACTCGGTGGGACCGCTCCTGGGCCAGCTGCGCGCCAGCACCGCCGCGTCATTGACCTCCCTGCGCATGTCCTTCGTCAGCGGTGGTGTGCTGTGCGTTATCGGCGTGGGACTCACGGCCATCGCCCTGCCGTCGCTGTGGCGCTACGACAGCCGGACGAGCCCGCACGCGCAGGCGCAGCGCGATGCGCGCGAGGCGCGCGGGGAGTGAGTGCCCGACGCGGTGCGAGCGTCAGCGAGGGGCGACGACGCGCACGTCGGTGTGGTGGAAGTCGTCTCCCTTGAACAGGAGCGGTTCGTCGACGTCCTTGGCGAGGGCGTACGAGAGGCAGTCGCCGAAGTTGAGGCGTGCGGGATGTCCGCTACCCCTGCCGAAGTCGCGGTACGCCTCCCGGGCAATGCGGGCCTGGCTCGTCGTAGAGGTCTGCAGCGATCTCCCAGAGGCTCGGTCCCTGCCTTGCCCTGTCGATCCTCGCGAACCGTCCGGCGATGTCCTTCATGGCCTCCGCCTTGGCCGAGCGGTCATCCTCCCGTTGGCGACGCTCCACGGCCTCGCGCAGGGCCAGGATGACGGCATCGGTCACGGTCGTGTGCTCGAGGGCGGCGAGCTGCTTGGCGAGTTGATGGGCCTCGGCGCTCCTGATGTTCATGGCCATGGTGCCAGCGTGTATCAAGGTCTAGTGCATGTCCACCTTGGTACCTGTGGGCTGCGTCCGGGGGATAAGGAGTGCCGCCAGGGCGGCCAGCACCGCCAGGGCCCCGGCCAGGTACCAGGCGGTGGCGTAGTCGCCGGCGATGTCGCGGATGGCTCCGCTGGCGGCGGCGGCGACCCCGCCGCCGATCATGTGGGCCGCGAAGACCCAGCCGAACACGATCGGACCGCGCTCACGGCCGTAGATCCGGGTGCAGAGGATCGCGGTGGGCGGCACGGTCGCGACCCAGTCCAGGCCGAACAGGATCATGATCACCACCAGCGGCGGGTCGATGCTCGGCCCGAGGAGCAGCGGAAGGCCCAGCAGTGCGACTCCGCGCAGGCCGTAGTACGCCGCCAGCAGGTAGCGAGGATCGAAGCGGTCGGTCAGCCAGCCTGACCCGATCGTGCCGACCAGATCGAAGATGCCGACGATCGCGAGCAGGGCCGCCGCCGCGGTCGCTGCCATGCCGTGATCGTGCGCTGCCGGGACGAAGTGCGTGCTGATGATGCCGTTGGTCGTCCAGCCGCAGACGAAGAACGTCCCGGCCAGGAGCCAGAAGGCGCGCGTGCGTGCCGCACTGACCAAGCCGTCGATCGCCAGGCGAGCGGCCGACCAGCCGCTGTGGGTGGAGTTCTGCTCCTGCTCCTCCGCCGTGAGGTCACCCTCCGCGCCGTACGGTCGCAGCCCCACGTCGGCGGGCCGGTCGCGCAGGACCGCCCACACCAGGGGGATGAGCAGGGCGCTCAGCAGGCAGACGAGCAGCGATGCGTAGCGCCAGCCGACGTTCTGGACGATCGTCGTGATCAGCGGCAGGAACACCAGCTGGCCCGTCGCCCAGGCCGCGCCGAGCAGGCCGAGCACCAGGCCCCGGCGCCTGACGAACCATCGATTCGCGACCAGCGCGCCGAACACCAGTGCCGTTGCGCCGACGCCGAGGCCGATGAGCACGCCCCAGGCGATCACCAGCTGCCACGACGCGGTCATGACGAGGGTGAGGCCGGAGCCGACGCAGATGAGGACGAGGGCCGCGCTGGCCACCTGGCGGATCCCGAAGCGCTCCATCAGCGCTGCGGCGAACGGCGCGGTCACGCCGTAGATCACCAGGTTCACGGACACCGCGAGGGAGATCGCGGCGCGTGACCACCCGAACTCCTCCTCGAAGGGCACCACCATGACGCCGGTCGAGGAGCGGAACGCCGCGGATGCCAGGAGGACGAGGAAGGTCACGCCGGCGACGAGCCACGCGCGGTGGACCCTCGTCAGCACCCGATCACCCTAGGGGACGCGCACGGCCCACAGCGCGGTTCTCGTGGGCCGACGGTCCACAGGGGCGTGCCGGCTCATGGTCACCCTGCGGTCGGCTGCACCACTGTCGTCGCAGCCGGGTCGACCCGGGTCAGACACCAGGAGCAGACATGAACGACATCGTCCTGCACGTCGTGGGCAACCTCATCACCGATGTGCGGCTGCGCTTCACCAAGAGCGGGGAGCCGGTGGCGAGCTTCCGCCTCGCGGCGGGCACGCGCCGCTTCGACAGGGCCGCCGACCAGTGGGTCGACGGCGACACCCACTTCTTCGAGGTCTCGTGCTGGCGCAACCTCGGCCACAACGCGATCCAGAGCTTCAGCAAGGGGATGCCGGTCATCGTGGTCGGCAGACTGCGCAGTCGCGAGGTCCACAAGGAGTGCGGCGACCACGTCCACTCCGTGACCTACCGTGACCTCGATGCACTGACGGTGGGGCATGACCTCGCCCGGGGCATCGCGTCCTTCCAGCGAGTGAAGCACGAGGCGGTGCTCGAGGCCGAGCAGCGCGCGACGGCAGACGCCTTCGCCCACGCACGACTCGTCGCTGCGGGTGGCCTCGCTGCGGACGTCGGCGACGACCTCGACGACGTGGACGACGAGCTCGACGACGACCTGATCGACCCGCAGACGGGCGAGATCCTCGAGCGCCAGGCTGTCTGATCACCCTGCAGGCACCGCGGGTGGGCGCCCCCCCGTCGTCCATCCGCGGTCCAGGCAGCGCATGCGTCCCCACTACTCTGGCGCCATGGCTGAGTTCATCTACACCCTCCGCAAGGCACGCAAGGCCCACGGCGACAAGGTCGTCCTCGACGACGTCACGCTGGCCTTCCTCCCGGGGGCGAAGATCGGCGTCGTCGGCCCCAACGGCGCCGGCAAGTCCAGCCTGCTGAAGATCATGGCCGGCGTCGACGATGTCTCGAACGGCGAGGCCATGCTGCACGAGGGCTACCGCGTCGGAATCCTGATGCAGGAGCCCAACCTCGACGAGACCAAGACCGTCCTGGAGAACGTGCAGGAGGGCGTCGCCGAGACCAAGGGGATGATCGACCGCTTCAACGAGATCTCGGTGGAGCTCACCGAGCCCGACGCGGACTATGACACCCTCCTGGCCGAGATGGGCAGGCTGCAGGAGGACATCGACCACCGCAATGCCTGGGACCTGGACTCCCAGCTCGAGCAGGCGATGGACGCCCTGCGGTGCCCGGCCCCCGACGCCGACGTCTCCGTGCTCTCCGGCGGCGAGAAGCGCCGGGTCGCGCTGTGCAAGCTGCTGCTGGAGCAGCCGGACCTGCTGCTGCTCGACGAGCCCACCAACCACCTCGATGCCGAGAGCGTCCAGTGGCTCGAGCAGCACCTGGAGAAGTACCCCGGCACCGTCGTGGCCATCACCCACGACCGCTACTTCCTCGACAACGTCGCTCAGTGGATCCTCGAGCTGGACCGCGGCCGGGCCTACCCCTACGAGGGCAACTACTCCACCTACCTGGAGACCAAGGCCTCGCGACTGAAGGTCGAGGGCCAGAAGGACGCCAAGCTCAAGCGCCGCCTCGAGGGCGAGCTGGAGTGGGTCCGCTCCAATGCGAAGGCGCGGCAGACGAAGAGCCGGGCGCGCCTGGACCGCTACGAGGAGATGGCGGCCGAGGCGGAGAAGACGCGCAAGCTCGACATGGAGGAGATCCAGATCCCGCCGGGCCCGCGTCTGGGCAACGTCGTCGTCGAGGTCAGCCACCTCACCAAGGCCTTCGGCGACCGCATCCTCATCGACGACCTCTCCTTCTCCCTGCCGCGCAATGGCATCGTCGGCGTCATCGGCCCCAACGGCGTCGGCAAGACGACTCTGTTCACGATGATCGTCGCGGCGACGGAGGGCATCTCTGACGACGGCGACAACGCCGCGCTGCTGCCCACCAGCGGCGAGATCAAGGTCGGCGACACTGTCACGCTGTCCTACGTCGACCAGACGCGCGCCGGGCTCGATCCGACCAAGAACGTGTGGGAGGTCGTCTCGGACGGGCTGGACTGGATCAACGTGGGCAAGGTCGAGGTGCCGTCGCGCGCCTACGTGTCGGCGTTCGGGTTCAAGGGCCCGGACCAGCAGAAGCCGGCCAAGGTGCTCTCCGGCGGTGAGCGCAACCGCCTGAACCTCGCGCTCACGCTGAAGATGGGCGGCAACCTGCTGCTGCTCGACGAGCCCACCAACGACCTCGACGTGGAGACCCTCGGCTCGCTGGAGAACGCGCTCCTGGAGTTCCCTGGGTGCGCCGTGATCACCTCGCACGATCGCTGGTTCCTCGACCGCATCGCGACCCACATCCTCGCCTACGAGGGCGACTCGCAGTGGTTCTGGTTCGAGGGCAACTTCGAGTCCTACGAGAAGAACAAGGTGGAGCGCCTCGGCATCGAGGCGGCCCGTCCGCACCGGGCGACCTACCGCAAGCTCACGCGCGGCTGAGCCCGGTCCCGCCATGCGGCACGAGCCCTCATCGGTCCATGCGATCCCCGTCCAGCGACGCTTTAGCGACCTCGACCCGCTCGGCCACGTCAACAACGTCGCGTTCCTGGACTACCTGCAGGAGGCGCGTGTAGGCCTGCTCCAGGAGCTCGACTTCGTCCGGGGTTCGGACTTCTCGCAGGTCGTCGTCAAGCAGCAGATCACCCATCGCAAGCCGCTGCTCTACGCGCGCGAGCCGGTGATCGTCGAGGTCTGGGTCGATCGCATCGGCAACTCGTCGTACACCGTGGGCTACCGGATCCTCGACGAGCACGGGGAGCTGTGCGCCGAGGCGACGACCGTCATGGCGGTGGTCGACTCCACGACCGGTCGACCCGTGCGCATCCCAGTGGAGTTGCGTGCCCGATTGGCCCCCACCACAATCTTGGAGTGACGATCCGCCTCGCCGGCCCCGAGGCCACCGTGCTGGAGGGCTTCTGCCGCCGGCAGCTGTCCTGGGACCCCCGCCTCCCGGCCCGGGTCGTGACCTCCGCTCGGGCGCTCGGGGTGTTCACCTCCCCGCCGATGGGTGTCCTCGTCTTCTTCGCGGTCCCGCTCGCGGAGCCGTGCGCGGCGGACGATCCGAGCGATGTGTCAGTGCCGCTCGGGGCACTGGCCGACGCCCTCCACTCATGCGCGGATGACGGCCTCGACCTCGATGCGCTTCCCCGCGCGCTGGTGCCGCCCGGGCCCGCCCCCAACCTCGGCCACCTGCCGCCGCATGAGGGCTGGCAGATGCCCATCCACGGCCTGTCGGGCGACCTGCTGCCGGCGATCGAGGGTGCCGCGAGCGAGCTGACCCAGCGGTCCCAGGGGCTGCCGGCCCGAGCGCAGGAGGCCGTCGCCAACGAGATCTGGGACCGGCCCGGATTTGCCGGCCTGCCCATGCGGGCCCTCCAGGCCGCGCACCGGCTCGGCATGATCCCGAACGACCGGTCGAGGATCGCCGCCGCGACGTGCGGTCCGTGGAAGCGCCTGAGCACGCCACGCGGCCAGGTCTTCACCTACATGAAGGGCCCGTCAGCCAGGCTCGCGCTGCACGTCGTCCGCTGACGCGCCGCTGGGACGTCACTCGCTCAGGGTCGCGACCGGCCGCCCTGCCGGATCGTCCGGGATGTTCTGCATTGCGAACGCGGCGCCGACGAGGTATGTCCACAGCCTCGATTCGAGCTCGGGGTCCATCGCCTGCTCGGTCACGGCCTCGCCCATCAGGGTCAGCCAGCGGTCGCGTGCCCGTCCGTCGATCGGGAATCCCATGTGGCGCATGCGCAGTCGCGGGTGGCCGCGCTCCTCGTCGTACGTGGTGGGCCCGCCCCAGTACTGCATCAGGAACAGGCGCAGTCGGCGCTCTGCGCCGGAGAGGTCGTCCGCCGGGTACATGGGACGAAGGATGTCGTCGTCGGCCACCCGCCGGTAGAAAGCCGCGACGAGGCTGGTGAAGAACGCCTCGCCGCCGAAGTCCTCGTACGGGGGGGTCGTCATGACATCCCCGTCCAGTGGGCCATGAAAGCGAGCGTGTCGGCGGTCTCCTCGACCGACTTGGCGATCGAGCGTGCACCGTGTCCCACGTCGCCCTCCGTACGGAGCAGGATGGGGCGATCCCCCGACGTGGCGTGCTGCACCGCGGCGCACATCTTGCGCCCGTGCATGGGATCGGTGCGGGTGTCGTTGTCGAACACCGCGAACATCGTCGCCGGGTAGTCGGTGCCATCGCTCACGCGGTGGTAGGGGGAGTACGCGTGCAGCCAGCCGAACTGCTCAGGGTCCTCCGGGTCGCCGTACTCGACCGTCCAGGTCGGGCCGAGCTCGCTGGTGGTGTAGCGGAGCATGTCGAGCAGCGGGGCGACGCACACCACGGCGTTGAACAGTTCCGGCCGCTGGGTCATTGCCGCTCCGACGAGCAGCCCTCCGTTGGAGCCACCGTAGATCCCCAACTGCGCGGCACTCGTCCAGCCCTGATCGATCAGCCACTGCGCGGCGGCGTGGAAGTCGTCGTAGACGTTCTGCTTGCTGCCGAGCATCCCGGCCCGATGCCAGTCCTCGCCCTCCTCGCCCCCTCCGCGGATGTTCGCCACGGCCCAGACGCCCCCGGCCTCGACCCACGCGAGGATCGCCGCGGAGTAGCCCGGTGTCAGCGGGATCCCGAAGCCCCCGTACCCGTAGAGGATCGTCGGGCGGGGGCTGTCGGGCTCGGCCGTCGGGGAGAGCACGAACATGCGCACCTGGGTGCCGTCGAGCGAGGTGTACGTGACCTGCTGGGAGTGCACCGTGGGCACCTCCACCGAACCCGGCGGTCGTGCATGGAGCGTCACCTCTCCCGTGCGTGCGTCGAATACGTACACCGTCGGCACCGTGGTGTGGTCGGTGAACACGAACCAGGTGACGGGGCCCCCGTCGATGTGCTCGACGGGACCGCCGATCGTGCCGGCACCGGGCAGGTCGATGTCGCGGAGCCAGGCGCCGTCTGCAGCACGGTGCAGCGACATGCGGGCCACCCCGTGGGCCGTGCGCACGACGACGAGGAGGTCCTCGTCGAGCTCCGGCCCGTCGAGCACGGTGACCGACTCCAGCACTGCCACCGGGTCCTCAGCGATCAGGTCGACCCACGCATCTGCACCCCACGCACCCGGCTGCGTGACCGCCACGCGACCGCGTGGGGCGTCGCGGTCGGTACTGACCATGACGCGGCCGTCGCGCAGGAAGGTAAGCCCGGTCTGGGCGTCGACATCGCCCTGCACGAGCGTGAATGCCGGCGCATCGGCAGGGCAGCTGCCGAGGTCAGCGACCCACAGGTCGTTGCGCGGCTCCGTTCCCTCCGACGCGGACACCTGCAGCCAGCGGCCGTCGCAGCTGACCTCGACGCCGTAGTAGTTCGTCATGGTCATGCCAGCCCCGAAGACGAGGACGTCGTCGTCGGGCGAGGTTCCGACCCGATGGAGGTAGACGCGGCGATGGAAGTTGCGCTCCGACTCCGGCAGCAGCTCCGGGGCGATCCGTCGCACGTAGTAGAAGGCCTCGCCCCCGGGCAGCCATGCGACGGGCGAGTAGCGGCACCGCTCGATCGGGCCCTCGATGGTGGCGCCGGTCGCGACATCCATCACGTGGACGAGGGACTCCTCGTCGCCACCGACGGACAGCTGGTACGCGATGCGGTCGCCCTCCTTCGACGGCTGCCAGCTGTCCAGGGTCGTGACGCCGGACGGGTCGAGGGCCATCGGGTCGATGAGCACGCGCTCGGTCCCGTCGGGGTCCACGACGTACAGCACGGCGAACTGCTGCCCCGGCTCACGACGCACCAGGAAGTGCCGGTCACCGCGCCAGTAGGGGGGCGAGATCGTGCCGGCACCGAGCAGTGCCTCCACCCGCTGCGCGAAGCGCTCGCGGGTGGACCAGGAGGCCCGCTCGTCACCCATCAGCCGGGCCTGCTCGGCCAGCCACTCGACGGTGCGCGGATCCTCGGAGTCCTCGAGCCACCGGTAGGGGTCCGGCACCGCGGTGCCGTGGAACTCGTCGACGATGTCGAGGCGGGGAGCGGCCGGATAGGCGGGGCGGGTCGACGTCACCGGCCCACCCTAGGGTTCACCCATGGGGCTGCACGACCTGACCGCTCTCGAGCAGGCCTCGGCGATCCGCACCCGCGAGATCTCGGCGGTCGAGCTGACCCGCCACTATCTCGAGCGCGCCCATCGACTGAACGAGTCGGTCGGTGCCTACGCGCTGCTGTGCGACGACCTCGCGCTCGAGCAGGCCGCGGCAGCGGACCGAGCGGTGGCACAGGCCGAGGATCCGAGCCGCCTGCCCGTCCTGCACGGTGTCGTTGTGCCGGTCAAGGATCTCAACCAGACGGCAGGCGTCCTCACTCGGTTCGGCACGACCGTCCTGGAGCTCGTGCCGACGACGGATGATGACGTCGTGGCCGCGATGCGGTCGGGCGGCACCGTCCTGCTGGGCAAGACGACGACGCCGGAGTTCGGCCTGCCGTGCTACACCGAGAGCGACATCGGCCCCCACGCCCGCACGCCGTGGGACCTGACGCGCGGCGCCGGGGGATCCAGCGGCGGTGCAGCGGTCGCGGTCGCCGCGGGTCTCGCCGCAGTGGCCCAGGGGTCCGACGGAGGCGGGTCGATCCGCATCCCGGCGAGCTGCTGCGGCCTCGTCGGCCTGAAGCCGACCCGCGGCCTGATCTCCAACGGGCCGCTCCCCGACGGACCGGGCCGCCTCGCCGTCATGGGGCCGCTCGCGCGCACCGTGGCCGACGCGGCAGCCCTGCTCGGCGTCATGGCCGAGCGTGACGACACGTACGTGCGCATGCTCGACGCCGACGTCCCGTCGCTCGTCATCGGCCGTTGCGGAATCCCGGTCGTCGCGGACACCGTGCCCGACCCTGAGGTGCTCGCGGCGTGGGAAGACACCTGCCTGCTGCTGGAGTCGATGGGCCACCGCCTGGTCGACCTCGACGTCCCGGTCAGCATCGACCAGATCCCCGTCTTCGAACGCGTGTGGGCCGCTGGGGCTGCGCGCATCCCCCTGAACGACGCGCAGGTCGCGGGCCTGCGCCCGCTGACGCGCTGGCTCCGTGAGCGAGGCCTCGCGCTTGCCGCTCACGAGGTGGAGGAGGCGGCGCGCCTGATGGAGGAGGCCAGCCACCGCGCGCTACGCGCCACGGCCCATGTCGACATCGTCATCACTCCCACACTGGCGCAGCTGCCGGCCCCAGTAGGGGGACTGCGCGACGATGACGACCCGGCAGGGGATTTCGAGATGCAGAAGGCCTTCACGCCGTACACCGCTCCCTACAACATGACGGGGCAGCCCGCGGTCTCGCTGCCGGTGCACTGGACGGCCGCGGGCCTGCCCGTCGGCGTGCAGCTGGTGGGGCGGCCGCACCGCGAGGCCCAGCTGCTGGCCCTGTCGGCCCGCATCGAGCACGCCCGCCCGTGGGCGTCCCGTCACCCGGAGGTCTGGTGAGCGAGCCCGACGCCCCCGCATGGCAGCCCGTCCCGGAGGACCTGCGCCGGCTCGCCGATGCCTACGGCGTCGCCACCGAGTACTGGGACCAGGGCGGCACCCTCGTCCAGGTCGGTGCCGCGACGGTCAGCGCGGTGCTCGTGGCCCTCGGCCTCGACGTCAGCACACCCGAGGCGATCGCCGCCGCTCTGCGTGACAGGCAGCTGCGCGACTGGCGTCGCATGCTCCCGTCCG
The DNA here is from genome assembly GCA_017856385.1 of Actinomycetota bacterium. Taxonomy (GTDB): domain Bacteria; phylum Actinomycetota; class Actinomycetes; order S36-B12; family S36-B12; genus UBA10649. The sequence goes on along the minus strand of JAFMFD010000011.1, from coordinate 13,658 downwards.
TTTTCGTCATGCGACAGGGCGCGGACCAGCGGCTGTGGGTGCACGTGCCCGACGGCGAGCCTGTCGAATGCTGGCTGGAGCTCGAGGGCGGGGAGCGCCTCGCGCTCGACCAGATCGACCACTGGGTCGATCCCGTCGATGTCGAGGGGGCCTGGGGCTCGGAGCCTGGCGAGCTCCACGTCACCCGCGTCGGCGAGGCGAGCTTCCGGCTGCCCGGAAGCCTTCCCCTCGGTTGGCACACCGTGCACGCCGCCTGCGGGACCATGTCCGCCTCGAGCCCGGTGGTCGTCGCCCCCGAGCGCCTCGACCCGGATGCGCTGATCGGGGACCGGCAGTGGGGGTTCATGACGCAGCTGTACGCGATGCGGTCGGCGCAGTCCTGGGGCCTGGGCGACCTGCACGACCTCGGCGACCTCGCCGCGTGGAGTGCCGAGCGGCTCGGTGCCGGCTTCGTGCTCATCAATCCGCTGCACGCCGCATCACCCGTTCCGCCGATGCAGTCCTCGCCCTACCTGCCCGTCACGCGCCGCTTCGCCAATCCGATCTACCTGCGCATCGAGGACATCCCGGAGTGGCAGCGGCTCGCCGGCTCACGTGCGGAGTTCATCGAGGAGCAGGCCGAGCACCTGCGTCAGCTCGACCACACGGACGACCTGCTCGATCGTGACGCGGTGTGGGCGGTCAAGCGCGCAGCGCTGTCGGCGATCCATGTGCTCCGGCGCGACGATGTCCGCGAGGCGGCGTACCAGGCGTACGTCGAGAGCCAGGGACCAGGGCTGCGGGACTTCGCGACGTGGTGCGCGATCACTGACATCCACGGCCACCCGTCCGAGTGGCCCGAGGAGCTCGGCCATCCCGGGAGTCCTGCGGTGGCAGCCTTCCGCGACGACTACGAGCCGCTCGTCGACTTCCATCGCTGGATGCAGTGGCTGATGGACTCCCAGCTCGCATCGGTGCAGGGGCGAGCGGTCGATGCGGGAATGCGCCTCGGGGTCATGCACGACCTCGCTGTGGGCGTCCACCCCGAGGGAGCGGATGCGTGGGCGCTGCAGGACGTGCTGGCCCCCGGCATCGGTGTCGGCGCACCTCCGGACATGTACAACCAGCTGGGCCAGAACTGGCACCAACCGCCGTGGCGTCCCGATGCCCTCGCCGAGCAGGCCTTCGTGCCCTTCCGCGACATGCTCCGCACCGTCCTGCGGCATGCCGGGGCCCTGCGCATCGACCACGTGATCGGCCTGTTCCGCCTGTGGTGGGTGCCCGCCGGGCATCCAGCGTCCGCCGGCACCTTCGTGCGGTCTGACCACGACGCGATGCTCAGCATCCTGATGCTCGAGGCGCATAGGGCGGGAGCCGTCGTCGTCGGCGAGGACCTCGGCACCGTCGAGCCCTGGGTCCAGCAGGCGCTCGCGGAGAGGGGCATCCTCGGCACGAGCATCCTGTGGTTCGAGAACCAGGATGACGGCACCGTCCGTGACCCGCATGACTGGCGACGCGATGTGCTGGCGAGCGTCACCGTCCATGACCTGCCGCCCACCGCGGGATACCTGCGCGACGAGCATGTGCGCATCCGGGCCGACCTCGGCCTGCTCACGGTGCCGGAGGCCGAGGAGCGAGCCCACGCGGCTGCCGGCCGGGTGGCCTGGGCCGACGTGCTGCGCCGGCACGGCTGGCTGAGCGCGGATGCGGACCTGGCGACCGACGCCGGCCTGGACGAGTTCGTCATCGCGTTGCACCGGGCCGTGGGGGCGTCACCCGCCCGCCTCGTCGGCATCGGGCTGACCGACGTCGTGGGCGACCGGCGTGCGCAGAACCAGCCGGGCACTGACCAGGAGTACCCCAACTGGCGGGTGCCGCTGGCCGACGGGTCCGGTCGGCCGGTCCTGCTGGCCGAGATCATGGCCGAGGCCGAGCAGGCGGAGAGGCTCACGCGGGCGGTCCATTAGGGTGTCGGCGTGAGTCCAGTGCTGGCCGTAGGCCTGTTCCTCGGGGTGCCGATCACCCTCGGCATCATCCTCTACGCACTCGTGAGCGCGCCGATGTGGCTGCGGTCCGCGTCGGGCACCGGCGAGGAGGGCGGCCCGCTGCTGCTGACCAGCCCACGCCCGCTCCCGGACCCCTCGCGGCTGCCGAGCGAGCTCGCGCCCGCGGGCTCCCTGGCGGGAGGTGGCGTCAGTGCCCGGTGGTGATCCGACCGCGATCGAGTCGGGGCTGTCCCCGATCACGCAGGCAGACCGGCGCAGCCTGCAGGGCGTCCTCGAGAAGGCCCGCACCATCAGCGGTTTCGGATTCGCGCTCTACGTCGGCCCCCTGCCCGACGGTCGTGGCTCCGCGATCGCCGAGCACGGTGCACTGCAGGACCCCGCATCGACCGTCCTCGTGGCGGTGAGCCCGACGGCACGCCAGCTGGAGATCGTCGTGGGCGTCAATGTCGCCGTCGACCTCGACGATCGGGCCTGCGAGCTGGCCGCACTGTCGATGACGTCCAGCTTCGCTGCCGGTGACCTCGCGGCCGGACTGCGCGAGGGCATCGTGATGCTCGCCGAGCACGCGCGCCACCCGCGGGTGCTGCACCTCGACGACCCCGCCTGAGACCCTCCTCCTTACTCGCGAGCGGGCACTTAGCGGGCCGCTTTGCTCCGCAAAGCGCCCGCTAAGTGCCCGCTCGCGGGGCGGGGTCGGGTGCTTGCGCCGGGGGGCGGCGCGTTCTCCACAGGGCATCGCGCGGGGGACTCCGTCCACAGGTGATGCTGGCCCGGTGACACGGCGGCCACGCCGATGACATGACATGGGTATGTCTGCCTCCGCATATGACCCCGACCCCCGCCATCCGTTCGTCGTGACCCCCGAAGGTTTCGGCAGTCTCACCGTCGAGCAGCTGCGGCATCGTCGCTTCGCGCGCCCGACGCGCGGGGTGCGGCTGCCGGCCGGTGTTCCCCTCGAGGAGCGCAATCGACTGCAGGGCGTCCTCATGGTGGCGAACCCCGAGGCGGTCGCCACCGACCTGAGCGCGGCTCGCATCTGGGGCGCGCCGCTGCCTGCCTGGCAGAGGGACGACGACACCGCTTCGGTGGCCGTCCTGCCGAAGAGCAACCGGCAGCGTCGAGCAGGCGTACGGGGTCGACGCCTGCTCCTTCCCGATGACCACGTCGTTGACCGTGACGGCGTGCGCGTGACCACGCCCGCGAGGACGTGGCTGGACTGCGCGGCGTGCGTCCCCGCGGGGTACACCCTGGCGATGGCGGATGACTTCGTGCGACGCGGCCTCGTCGTCGTGAGCGATCTGTCGAGCATGGTCTTCTGGGGAAGGGGCCGGCGCGGCGTGAAGTCGGCTCGGCGCGTCCTGCCGTGGATGGACGCTCGAGCCGAGTCGCCAGCCGAGTCGGTGGTCAGGTTCCACATTCTCGATGCCGGCCTGCCGCGGCCCGACTGCAACGTCGACATCGTCGACCACGGGTCGTGGCTGGCGCGTGCGGACATCGCGTGGCCGGAGTTCAGGCTCATCGTCGAGTACGACGGGGCCGTCCACCTCGCCGAGGACAAACGACGCCACGATGCTGTGCGCCGCAACCTGCTGCAGGATGCCGGGTGGCTCGTCATCGTGCTCACCGGCAGGGACCTCCACCGGCCCCAGCAGGCGCTCGAGTTGATCCGGTCCGCCCTCCTGCTCAGGGGCTGGCACCCCTCCCTACCCGCGAGCGGGCGGTTACCGGGCCGAAGTGCGGGCGCACCGGCCCGGTAACCGCCCGCTCGCGAGCAGGGAGGGGGCGTCAGGTGTCGGCCTGCTGGGCCCGCATGGCCCGGACGACGCCGTCGCGGCCCTCGGTGACCAGGCGCCGGCACGCGGACGACAGTCCGTCCTGCGCCAGGAAGGCATCCGTCGCGGCGAGGGTCTGCTCCTCGACGAGGAACATCGGGTACAGGCCCATCGTCACCGACTGGGCGATCTCCATCGTGCGCGTCTGCCACACCGACGGCAGGGCGGCGAAGTAGCGGTCCCGGTACGGACGCAGCAGGTCCGACTGTCCGGGATCCATGAAGCCGCCGATCGTGGCCTCGATGATCGCGTTCGGCAGGTCCGGGCGGTCGAGGATGGCGGCCCAGGCGAGCTCCTTGGCGGCCGGCGTCGGACGCAGGGCGCGGGCGAGCGCTGCCTGACGTCGACCGGTCGCGGTGTCGTCCTGCGCCACCTCAGCCTCGATGGCGTCGTCTTCCCGGAGTCCGGCACCGACGAGCTGCTGGAGCAGGAACCACCGCAGGTCGGTGTCGATCACCAGTCCAGCCCACTCAAGGGAGCCGTCGAGGAGCGCGGCCACAGTGCCGAGTTGCTCCGGCGTGGTGGCCGCCGCGGCGAACGCACGCGCGAAGGCGAGCTGCCGGTCGCTTCCCTCGGCCGACTCCTGAGCGTGCAGGCGTGCGGCGTCGGCAAGCCGGGTGAGGTACTCGTCGCGGTGACCGGGTGCCGAGTACACGTCGATCGCGGTGCGCAGCTGGCGCAGCACGCCCTGCACCACGCCGATGTCGGTCTCGGCGCCGATGCCCGACAGCACGAGGGACAGGAAGTCGCCGGTCGAGACCTCCGCATCGCGGGTCATGTCCCAGGCGGCGCTCCAGATCACGGCGCGTGCGAGCGGGTCGGACAGGCTGCCGAGATGCTCGACGGCCGTGCGCCAGGAGCGCTCGTCGAGACGGACCTTCGCAAAGGTCAGGTCGCCGTCATTCACCAGCAGCAGGTCGGGGCGCCGTGCCCCGGCCAGTGCCGGGACCTCGGTCCGCGCACCCACGACATCGACCTCCACCCGCTCGCGCAGCACAAGCGCGCTGTCGGCCAGGTCGTACACGCCGATGCCGACCCGGTGCGACCGCAGGGTGGGTGCGATCCCCTCGGGCACCGACGGAGGCTCCTGCTCGATGACGACGCCGGCGATGACGTCGTCATCGGCCATGCGGATCGACGGACGCAGCAGGTTCACCCCGCTGGTCTGCAGCCACTCGCGCGTCCACTCGGACAGGTCGCGTCCGCTGGTGGCCTCGAGCTCGACCAGCAGGTCTCGCAGTTCAGTGTTGCCCCAGGCGTGCTTGGCGAAGTAGTTGCGCACCCCGGCGAGGAACTCCGCCTCGCCGACCCACGCGACCAGCTGGCGCAGCGCCGAGGCCCCCTTCGCGTACGTGATGCCGTCGAAGTTCACGCGAACGGCATCGAGGTCGACCATGTCGGCGGCGATCGGGTGTGTGGAGGGCAGCTGGTCCTGCCGGTAGGCCCACGCCTTGCGCAGGTTGGCGAAGGTGGTCCACGCGTCGGTGTAGCGGGTGGCATTGACATTCGCCCAGTGGGCGGCCCACTCGGCGAACGACTCGTTGAGCCACAGGTCGTCCCACCACCTCATCGTGACGAGATTGCCGAACCACATGTGGGCCAGCTCGTGCAGGATCGTGTTCGCGCGCTGCTCGTAGGCGGCGTCGGTCACGCGCGACCGGAAGACCAGGTCCTCGAGGAAGGTGACGCACCCCGCGTTCTCCATCGCCCCTGCGTTGAACTCGGGGACGAACAGCTGGTCGTACTTGCCGAAGGGATACGGCGTCTGGAACTGCTCCTCGAAGAAGGCGAAGCCCTGCTTGGTGAGCAGCAGGATGTCGTCGGCGTCGAGGTACTGCGCCAGGGAGGCGCGGCAGTACACGCCGAGCGGGTACGTGCCGTGCGGGCCGGTGTAGGAGTCCTCGACCCGGTGGTAGGGGCCGGCGACGAGAGCGGTGATGTACGTCGACATGCGCGCGGTCGGCTCGAAGGCCCAGGTGGCGGTGCCATCGCCGTGGTCGGTCGGGGTGGGGCTTGGTGCGTTACTCACTAGCTGCCAGTGTGACGGAGCGGTGACAGTGAGCTGGAAGGTCGCCTTCAGGTCGGGCTGCTCGAAGACGGCGTACATGCGCCGCGAGTCCGCCGACTCGAACTGCGTGTAGAGGTACGTCTCGTCGTCGACGGGATCGACGAAGCGGTGCAGGCCCTCGCCGGTGTTCATGAACAGGCACGTGGCATCGACAGTGACGACGTTGTCGGCCTGCAGCCCGGGCAGGAGGATCCGCGGGCCCTGCACGACTGCCTCGACGTCGAGCGCCTCGCCGTTCAGCACCACGGAGTCGACTCGGTCGGCGATGAGGTCAAGCCACGTCGCAGAGCCGGGTTCCCGGCAGGTGAAGCGGACCGTCGTGACGGACCGGAAGGTCGGCTCGGCTGTCGCGACGTCGAGGGTGACCTCGTAGGAGTCGACGGCGACCAGTGCGGACCGCTCCGCGGCCTCGGCCCGGGTGATGTTCTCGGAGGCGCTCATGATGGAATCCAACCACTATGACCTCCGCATCGCGGCTGACGGCCGACTTCTGGTTCGACCCCCTGTGCCCCTGGGCATGGATGACCTCGCGGTGGATGCTCGAGGTCGAGCAGGTGCGGGACGTGCAGGTGCGCTGGCACGTCATGAGCCTCGCCGTCCTCAACGAGGGGCGTGATCTCACACCCGAGTACGAGGAGCTCATCGAGAAGGCCTGGGGTCCGGTGCGCGTGGTCGTCGCGGCGCAAAAGCAGTCGGGTGACGAGGTCGTGCTTCCGCTCTACACGGCGCTGGGATCCCGCATCCATCTGCAGGCCCGCAGTGACTACGAGTCGATCTGCCGCGAGGCGCTCGAGGAGGTGGGCCTGCCAGCAGGGCTCGCCGACGTGATGGGGACCACGCAGGTGGACGAGGCCCTGCGCGTCAGCCATGCCGCGGGCATCGCCCTGGTCGGTGAGGACGTCGGCACCCCCGTGGTGGCGTTCCCGGGGCCGGACGGCTCGCCCGTCGCCTTCTTCGGGCCCGTGATCAGTCCGGCGCCGAAGGGTGAGGCGGCAGGTCTGCTCTGGGACGGCTGCGTGCTCGTCGCGGGGACACCCGGCTTCTTCGAACTCAAGCGCACCCGCACCGTCGACCCGATCTTCGACTGAGCGTCCTGCCGCCCGGGCCCGCTACGTCGCGATGAAGGTCTGGTTCGCGATTCAGGGCTACGTCGCGATGAACGGCCCGGTGTCGCGATCCTCGGGCACGGTCACTGCGGTGCCAGCCTCCCAGCGCTGGGCGGTCCATGCGCAGGCGAGGGCGTCGAGCGCATCGTCGACGGGGACGTCCGCGGGGGCATGCGCAAGGGCGACGACCACGCCGGGAAGCCAGGCACCCAGCGCTGCGATGCGCTGGCCGACCCCCGCCGCGGTGGTCTTCGGGGCGAGCACCGTGCCGGCCAGCTGCGCGAACGACAACTCGGGATGCACCTCGATGACGTCGCGACCACGGTGCCGGGTGAGGGCCGAGTCCAGCACCAGGATGCGCTCGGAGAGCGCCATTGCCTGGCGACTCGTGCCCTGCCCGGTCAGGGCACGGCTGCGCTCCTGCACGACGGCGTTGGGCGCGCCCATCCCGAGCTCCAGCACCGCGCGCGGCGGCGTCAGGAACACCCGGGACCCGGCGCGGCCGAGGACCTGCTTGGCGTGCTGGTCGCACGCGCGCCAGCCGGAGTCGGCGAGACCGATGGGCATGTCGATGCCGACGACGCAGGCCGGGTCCAGCAGTTCACTTATGGCGCCGACGCTGCAGGTGGCCCACATGACCGTCGCGGAGGCGGCCGACCCCGTGACGCGTGCGGCCACCCAACCGCCCCGGTACCCGTCCACGCCGATCACGGCCACGCCTGCAGCATGCCAGCACCCCTGCAAGGATGCGTGACCATGCCGGAGGGGAACGTCATCCACCATCAGGCCCGACGTCTTGGCCGCGCCTTCAGCCGGCGGGTCGTGGAGGTCGACAGCCCGCAGGGCCGCTTCTCCGAAGGCGCCGCCCAGGTCAGCGGGCGCGTGGTCCGCAAGGTCGAGGCCCACGGCAAGCACCTGTTCATAGGCTTTGACAACCGGCTGTGGATCCACGTGCACCTCGGCCTGTTCGGCAAGTGGCGGATCGGCAGGGGCGAGCCGCCCGAGCCGCGCGGCCAGGTGCGCATGCGGCTGATCACCGACGGCGCCTACGCCGAACTGCGCGGGCCCACCGTCTGCGAGGTCCTCGACGAGGATGCCAAGCGCGCGGCGGTGCGACGCGTCGGGCCGGACCCGATCCGCAAGGACGCCGATCCGGAGCGGGCATGGCAGCGGGTGCATCGCAGCAGCGCACCCATCGGTGCGCTTCTCATGAACCAGGACGTGTTCGCGGGCGTGGGGAACATCTACCGGGCCGAGGTGCTCTTCCGGAATGGGGTGTCGCCGTACCGCACGGGCCGGGAGGTCTCCCGGTCAGAGTTCGACGCCATGTGGGACGACCTGGTGATGCTGATGTCGGCGGGCACGAAGCGCGGCCGGATAGACACAGTGCGCCCGGAGCACCTGCCCGACGTGATGGGTCGCTCCCCGCGAAGGGACCGGCATGGCGGCGAGGTGTACGTGTACCGCCGGGCAGGGCGCGAGTGCTACCTGTGCGATGCCGAGGTGCTGATCGCCGACATGCAGGGCCGGAACCTGTACTGGTGCCCGGGCTGCCAGCCTGCCTGATGCCTCGGCTCAGGCGTCGGCGACCTGCGGTCGACGGACTCCCGGGTGATCGGCGTGCGAGAGCGTCCGGGTGATGATCCACCAGGACGCGATGATCGTGAGGATCGTCAGGCCGTAGAAGACCGCGCCGGACGCGGCGAGCGCCCACAGGTTGTCGCCGTCGATGAACAGCAGGAGCAGCGCCGTGCGGATGATGTTCAGCAGCACCCACGGCCATGAGGCGCGACGGTAGGCCCGCATGAGCACCGGGTCGGCGCGCCAGCGCATGCGGGTGCCGACCAGGGGTCCGAGGATGACGCCGATCAGGGGCCAGCCCGCGAGGTTGGCCACGACGAAGGCCAGGGCTGATGCCGCGTTGAGCAGCACGCGCGGCCAGAAGAAGTCGGCCGCGCTTCCCGTGCGGCTCGCGACGTACGCGCTGACGAGGACGAGCAGGATCGAGCCGAGCGCGCGTGCCGGGTGCTTGCGCTCGATGAGCCTCCAGGCGGTGAACACGAGCCCCAGGCCGATCGCCGCGACGATGGCCCACGTGAGGTCCTCCTCGGGCGTGCCGCCAAGGGCCAGGTAGACGCCCACAAACACCAGCGGGGGCAGGATGCTCTCGAGCGCACCGCGCACGCCGCCGAGCAGGCGGATGAACGGACGCGCGACGCTATCCGACACGTCGTCGGCATTCTGCTGCGACAGCTCGTCGCTCGGGTGAACCACAGCGGCACGATACCGGCTAGCGTCGGAGCGTGACGGAGACGGATTCGCGGGCGGACGAGCTGCTCGCGCAGTGGCGCGCCGACCTTGCATCGTGGGCCATCCCCGAGGAGATCCTTGCGAGGGCGGAGCAGCCGCCGTGGGTGCACCCGGTGTCGATGTTCACCGTCGACGACGAGGTCCCGGAGTCGCCCTCGCACCGCATCGCGCGCGATGCAGTGCCGCAGCAGGGCAGCGTGCTCGATGTCGGCAGCGGTGGCGGACGCGCATCGATGGCGCTCGTGCCTCCCGCCGCGATGCTCGTCGCTGTCGACCACCAGCAGGCGATGCTCGACGCCTTCGAGGATGCGGCGACTCGACGCGGTGTCCGCGCGCATACCTTCCTCGGTGACTGGCCGGACGTGGCGGACGAGGTGCCGGAGGCCGATGTCGTCGTCTGCCACCACGTGGCCTACAACGTGCCCGGCATCGGCCCGTTCCTGCTCGCCCTCGACTCCCATGCGCGCCACCGCGTCGTGCTGGAGGTGCCGGCGCGACATCCCCTGTCCGGCATGAACCCGCTGTGGAAGCGCTTCTGGAACCTCGATCGCCCCACCCGGCCGACGGCCGATCAGCTCTTCGAGATCGCCTGCGCACTGGGGTTCGACGCCCGCATCGAGTCGTGGCAGGACCCGACGTGGGGACGGCGGGTGGCACTGCCCGACGAGGAGCGGGTGCGGTTCGCCCGGATCCGCCTGTGCCTCACCGAGGAGCGGGATGCCGAGGTTGCGGCGGCGCTGATCGAGGAGTCCGACAACTCCCCGCGCGAGGTGGCGACGATCTGGTGGGATGTGCAGCGATGAGCATCGATGTCGAACGGGTACGCGCCCGCATTCCCGCCCTTGCCGACGGCACCGCGTACTTCGACGGTCCGGGAGGGACGCAGATGCCCGACGTCGTGGCTGATGCCATGGCGGACGTCCTGAAGTCCGGGGTGTCCAACCGCGGCACGGTCACGAGGGCGGAGCGCCGTGCGGAGGAGGTCGTGACCGCGGCGCGCATGGCGGGCGCCGACCTGCTCAACGCTGACCCCTCCGGCATCGTCTTCGGTCGCAGCATGACGGAGCTGACCTTCGAGATTGCCCGCACGCTGGGCCAGGACTGGGGTCCGGGCGATGAGATCATCGTGACGCGTCTGGACCACGATGCCAACATCAGACCCTGGGTGACCTACGCCGAGCGGGCGGGCGCGACGGTGCGCTGGGCTGCGTTCGACCCACGCACCGGGGTGCTGACGGCGGACGACGTCCTTCGCCTCGTGACGGACCGCACCCGGCTGGTGGCCGTGACGGGCGCGTCCAACATCCTCGGCACGCGCCCCGATGTCGCGGCGATCGGGACAGCCCTCGCCGATACCGACACGCTGTTCTTCGTCGATGGGGTCCACCTGACCGCGCATGCGTCCGTCGACATGCAGGCCATCGGGGCCGACTTCTATGCGTGCAGTCCGTACAAGTTCCTCGGGCCACACTGCGGCATGCTCGCGGCCTCGCCTGCGCTGCTCGAGGCACTCCACCCGGACAAGCTCCGCCCGAGCACGGAGCAGGTCCCGGAGCGCTTCGAGCTCGGGACGCTGCCGTACGAGTTGCTTGCGGGGGTCGCTGCCGCAATCGACTTCCTCGCTGACCTCGTGCCCGGCGACGAGACATCCCTGTCGCGACGCGAGAGGCTCGTGCGCTCGATGCACGCGCTCGAGGAGCACGAGGATGCCCTGCACGCCCGGCTCCGCCAGGGCTTGGAGGACCTGCCGGGGGTGCACCTGCACGGGCACGCGCCACTGCGCACGCCCACCGAGCTGTTCAGCGTGGAGGGCCGGGACGCGCAGGACGTGTACCGCGCGCTCGCAGAGCGCGGGGTCAACGCCCCGGCCGGCTCGTTCTACGCGATCGAGGCATCGGAGTGGATCGGGCTGGGCAGTCGGGGTGCGGTCCGCGCGGGACTGGCCCCCTACACGAGCGCAGAGGATGTCGAGCGACTGCTGGAAGGCGTGGCGGCGCTCAGCGCGGGCTGAGGTCGGACGTCACGTCGTCCGTCATCCCACCGGTCAGCTCGTCAGCCCAGGCGCGATGCTCGCGCTCCGCCCAGTCGAGGGGCACGGAGCCGGTGCGCATGCCTGCGCGCGCCGTTGCGTCGCCGAACGCCATTGAGATGTGGCCGATCACCAGGATCCCGAGAGCCAGTGAGACCCAGTCGTGCACGAACGTCGCGCCGGTGCGCAGGGAGTCCGGGAACAGGCTCGACCAGAACATCACCATGCCTGTGCCGAACAGGACGATGAGGGCGCCGAGGGTGAGCGCCGCGTTCAGCTTCTGCCCGGCATTGAACTTGCCCACGGCGATCCTTCCGGTGCGGCGATCGCGCGAGCGCAGCCACTCCCAGTCCGCGGGCGAGAATCGGTTGAGCCGGCCCGCGTCGAGCCGGAATGCGCGGGACAGCAGGGCGAGCAGCAGCGGCACTGGGATGAGCCAGCCGGCGATCTCGTGCGACGTGGTGATGATCTGCCGGTTGCCGACCAGGCCGCTGAGGTCGGGAAAGAACATGATCGCGCCGGTGACGAGCAGCACGCCGACGAGGATCCCGAGACCGCGGTGCACCCAGCGCTCCGCGGGGGCGAAGCGCGGCAGCGTGGCGTCAGACGACGGGCTCATCAGTGCGCCCGTTGGACCGGCCGACCCACGCGTCGACGTCGTAGCCGCGGACCTCCCAGTACCCGGGAATGACCTCGCGCGTCACCTCGATGCCATCCATCCACTTGATCGACTTGTACCCGTACATCGGCGCAGCGACGAGACGCACCGGCGCACCGTGCTTCACTTCCAGTGGCGCTCCGTACATCGTCGTGGCGACGAGCATGTCGTCGCGCATGGCCTGGTCCAGCGTGAGGGACTCGGTGTAGGCGCCGTCGAAGGACGTCAGCTGCAGGGCCTGGCCACCCGGCTCGACTCCGGACTCCGCCAGCAGATCGCGCAGGAGTACCCCGGACCACGGCACGTCGTCGACCCGCCAGCCGGTCACGCACTGGAAGTCCTTGGTCATCTGCGTCTGCGGGAGCTCGGCGAGATCGTCGAGGCTGAGCGACTTCGGCTCCGCGACGAGCCCGCTGACGGTGAGTCGGTAGGTCGCGGGATCGAACGGGGGGTAGCCGTTGGTGACGGTGTAGATGCGAAAGCCCCCGGCGGCGGGGATGACGCCGGCCAGGCCCGGCGCCGTCGACGCGACGACGTCACTGACCCCTTCGGACAGCCAGCGCCCGGCGACGACGCCGGCAACGCCGAGGCCCACCACGCCGAGGACGACCCGCCGGCCCACGGGTGAGCCCGCTCGGGTACGCGTGTCCGTCTGCTCCATGCCTCTAGGAGACCACGGGGCGGGGGATTCGGCCAGCCGATGACGTCGGGTCAGGGCGGGGTCAGCGCTTGACCCACACGTAGGCGCCCTTGACCTTGCGGCACTGGTAGGTGCTCCCCTGGAAGGTGCGCTTCTTGCCCAGGTCCGCCTTCTTGCACGCCTTGGTCGACGTGGTCGCGGTGGCGTTCACGACCTTGCCGGCCTTGAGGTCGAGCAGTCCGCTCGCGATGGTCGAGTTCGCGTGGTCCCGCCCTGGGGCGTAGCCGAACCAGACGCGCAGTTGTCCGTCGACGAGCTTCAGTGCGGGGTCCAGGACGCTGATGCCGGACGGTGCGTACAGCGGCGCCGCCCGCATCGTCCAGTCGATGCCGTTCGGGGAGGCGAGGATCCTCAGCTGCTGGGCGTCTGACTTTCCGGTGGTCGAGCCGACCATCAGGAAGGTGCCGTCGGGCATCTGCAGCGGCGCCGGATCGACGAAGTCCTCGTCGTTGGCGACGATGCCGGGCAGCTTCGTCCACGTGAGACCGTCGGCGGAGGTCGCCATGTAGACCCCGTGCTGGGGCAGCATCGAGTTCCAGTAGAGCAGGAAGCTGCCGTCCGCCTTCCGCAGCACATGCGGCACGCCGCAGCCGACGTCGTCGAGGAGCACGCCGGGCTGCTGCGTCCAGTTGACGAGGTTCGACGAGGTGGCCCAGCGCAGCTCCTTGCGCTGCTTGCTGCACTGCACGGTCGACGGGGCATTTGGGTTGATGGACGAGTAGTACATGCGGTAGTCGTTCGGACCCATCTTCACGACGGACCAGTCGAATCCGTTCGGCAGCGTGGCATTCGGAACGGCTGTCCAGGAGACACCGTCGCGGCTCGTGTAGGTCGTCGGCGGCATGTTCGTCGTGTACAGGTAGTACGTGCCGGTGGCCTCGTCGTAGACGACGTCGGGTGAGACTCCGGGGGGCGAGCTCGGCGTGGGCACCGTGACATCCAGCGTCGCCCCGGCAATCGTCGTGGGGGT
>JAFMFD010000138.1 GCA_017856385.1 Actinomycetota bacterium | reverse complement strand
CCTATATCGAGGGCGAGATCTCCCTGGTGGAGTTCAACGGCCTCCGTGACGACATCGATCGCTCTGTCGATCGCCTCATGCGACAGGCCGGCGGATCCGACGGCAAGGTCGTCGTTTCGCCGCGTCGCAACTGACCCGCTAAGGTCCTCTCAGCTGCTCGTGGTGGCCGTGTGCGGTAGGGCGCACTGATCCCGACCATCTCGAGCTCCGGCCCCCGGCGTCTCCAGAATGGAGTGAGGCACCGGGGGCCGTTTAATTGTTCTACTCTCGTCCCATGGCCCTTCTCGTCGTCGACGACGATCCGTCGCTGCGTCAGGTGCTCGAGCGCGTGCTCGCGTTCGAGGGCTACGACGTCGAGACCGTGCCCACCGGGTACGACGCACTCGAGCGCATGCAGGTGCCTGAGCGCGGTGCGGCCACGATCGATCTCATCGTCCTTGACCTCGGCCTGCCCGACATTGATGGACTCGATGTCGCGCGTCGCCTGCGCGCCGATGGGCAGACGCTGCCGATCCTCGTGCTCACCGCGCGCGGTGAGGTGGGGGATCGCGTCGCCGGGCTCGACGCCGGCGCCGACGACTACCTTCCCAAGCCCTTCGACATCACCGAGCTCATCGCGCGCGTGCGCGCCCTGCTGCGCCGGGCCGGCCACACCGAGTCCTCGGGCAACTACGCCCTCGGCGACCTCACCCTCGACGCCGCCCGACGTCAGGTGACCCGCGACGGCGAGGAGCTCTCCCTCACCAAGACCGAGTTCGCCCTGCTCCAGGTGCTCCTCGCGGCTGACGGAGCCGTCGTCGAGCGCTCGGACCTCATGACCGAGGTGTGGGGCTTCTCCTCGCCCACCCTGGACTCCAACCTCGACACCTACGTCTCCTACGTCCGCCGCAAGACCGAGGTCGGCGGTCGCTCACGACTGGTCCACACCGTCCGCGGCGTCGGCTTCGTCGCGCGCGTGGAATAGGCCGCGATGCGCTCGCTGCGCACCACCGTCGCCCTCATCGTCGCCGTCACCGTCGCCCTGTCGGTGGCCGGACTAGCCGTGGGCGTGTGGTTCCTCACGCGCAGTGCCCTGCTCGGCAGCGTCGACTCATCCCTGCAGTCACGCCTGGAGGCCGGCATCTTCCTCGACCCGGCCGAGGAAGCGCCGCCGATCGTGCGGCCACCGCTCTCCGGTCAGCCGACGGTGCTCGTCGATGCCGTGCTCTTCGACGGCGACGTCTTCGAGGTCGATCGCGAGTCGTTCGACCTGCCCGCCACCGAGGAGGACATCCGCATCGCGGAGTCCCCGGTCGGCACCCAGGCCTATTCCACGCGCGTCGCGCCGTCGGGCGCCCAGGTGCGGGTGCTCACGGTCGCCGTCGTCGACGGCGTCGCGGCCCGCGCGGTGCGCTCCCTGGAGGAGACCAACACGATCCTGGTCGGACTCGCCTCGATCCTCGCTGTGGTCGGCGTCGCGGCGGTGGGCGTGGGGGCGGGCATCGGGGTCCTTGCTGTGCGCCGGTCGACGATCCCTCTCGAGGAGGTCGCTGACGCGATGCGCGCTCTCACTCGCGGGGAGTCCGGGGATGCTCCCGAGGTGCGCCCTGGCTCTCCCCGCGAGGTGGTCGATGTCGTCCAGGCCACCTCGGCACTGCAGGCGTCGCTGCGCGAGTCGCATGAGAAGCAGGAGCAGCTCGTGCAGGACGCCGGCCACGAGCTGCGCACGCCGCTGGCCGCCCTGCGCGCCAACGTGCAGTTCGCCGCGCGCACTGCCACGGACGCGACGACTCAGGAGTCACTCACCGCGGCGCAGGCTGAGCTCGATGAGCTTGGTCGACTGGTGGAGGAGCTCCTCGCCCTCGCTGCCCGCGATGCACCTGTGCGCGAGGTGGTCGAGCTCGACATCCGCGGCGCTGTCACCGCTGCAGCCGAGCGGCTCACGCGCCGCACCGGGCGCGACGTCACGGTCGACCTGCCTGCCGAGCCGGTGCTCATGAACGTCGACCCGGTCGGCATGGCGGAGATCGTCGGCAACCTGCTCGACAACGCCGCGAAGTTCGCACCTGCCCCCGCCCCGATCATTGCCGCGGTCATCGCCCGCTCCGACGAGGTGGTCATCGAGGTGCGCGACGGCGGCCCCGGGATCCCGGAGGCCGAGCGGGCCGCGGTCTTCGACCGCTTCCACCGCACGCCGGACGCGCGCGCGATCCCCGGGTCGGGCCTGGGGCTGGCGATCGTGGCATCAGCGGTGGCCGACGAGAGCGGCACGATCACCTTGGGCGAGGCCCCGGAGGGCGGCCTGCTCGTGCGCGTGGTGCTCCCGCGCTAGGCAGGAGGGGCTTCGCCTGATGGGCGGAGCCCCTCTGGCGTGAGATCAGCCCCCGATGATCTGATCTGAGCCGTTGAGTACGCGCAGGCGGATGACCGGCCGGCTCCACAGGACCGGCTCATAGGCCGACGAGAAGTCGGTGTCCGGGGGCAGTGCCCCGGTGCCGACGATCTCGATCGTGATGATGCCGTTGGCCGTGCTCACGTTGACGAGGTCATAGGAGGACCCGTCGAGCCAGGCCTCTGCGGCGCGCGCGGCACGCTGGGTCTCGATGATCCCGATGACGCTCTGCGTGGACGTCACGGCGAGGGTGATGACGAGGAAGGTGAGCGCCGCCATGACGATGAGCACCGGGCGCCGCACAGTGCGACGGTCGTGGCGCGCGGCAGCGCCATAGCCGGCGATGCCGAAGACGAACATCGCGCAGATGATCATGGCCACGGCGTTGGCCGCGAAGAGCAGGAAGGCCCCCCAGGCCTCGTCCCAGCCGCCCTGCGACAGGCAGATGCCGACGACCGACAGTGGCGGCACGAGGCTGATGGCGATGGCGACGCCGGGCAGCACG
Source organism: Actinomycetota bacterium (assembly GCA_017856385.1). Classification (GTDB taxonomy): domain Bacteria; phylum Actinomycetota; class Actinomycetes; order S36-B12; family S36-B12; genus UBA10649. The sequence goes on along the minus strand of JAFMFD010000138.1, from coordinate 742 downwards.
CCCGACAGGTCGCTTCGGGTCGTCGCGTAGGCACCGACGAGGCCGGTGGCGATCGCGACCGACAGGTCGAGCAGGCCGGGGGAGGTGCGTCCGGTGATCTGACCGTTGGTGGCGAGGTTGACCGGCACGTGCAGCAGGGCGGTGAAGACCCAGGGCAGTCCGATGACGATGCCGATAGACGCGGCGAGGATCGTGGCCGAGCGGGCGATCTGCGACGGCCGGGTCGTCACGATGGCGAGGCCGATGGCCTGGATCGGGGTAGCCAGCGGCGCAACGATCATGGCGCCGATGACGGTGGCGGTGGAGTCGGTGAGGATGCCGCCGGTCGCGATGGCCGTGGACAGCACGAGGAGTACGCCGTAGCGGATGAGCTTGTCGTTGTTGTCCTCGCGCGTGCGCAGGAAGAGCTGGTCGCTGACGTCGGGCAGCGGCGTGACCTTGCGACCGCCGTCGAAGAACACGTCCGTCAGGGTCGCCATCGCACGCCACCTCCTGCCATGGCGGCCACCCTAGGCCGCGTGGGTCTCACGCGTGGGGCGGAGCCGAGACATGTGATGGGCCGGCGGGAGCCGCACCTTGGTGCAGGGGTTGTCGGGGATGAGGCCGTAGCGGTGGGCGTCGCCCAGGCTCGATTGGCGCAGCGTGTCGACCGCCCACCGGCGGTACCGGCGGCTTCCGCTCGCCCACGTGGGCTCCTTGCGGGGGAGCCACTCGTGGCGCAGGTATTCGCCGAGGGGAGTCC
>JAFMFD010000137.1 GCA_017856385.1 Actinomycetota bacterium | reverse complement strand
GTGGCGGCGGTCCAGTTGCGTGCGGCGCCGGGGGCGTCGGGGGTGATCACTCGGATCCGTGGGTCATCAAGGGTGGTGAGGTACTCCGCTGATCCGTCGGTGCTGCCTCCCTCGGAGAAGACGATCTCGAGGTTCTCGTAGTCCTGCGCGAGCAGCGCCGCGACGAGGTCCTTGAGGTGGGGAAGGCCGTTGAACACCGGCACGACGACCGAGACGAGGGCTCCCACGCGGCTAGTATCGCGGGCGTGGGCGAGACCGGAGCCGTGGGCGCGCCTGCTCGGGGGATCTGGATCGGGTTCACCGTCACCTTCGCTCTGGTGGCCCTTGCGCTGAGTCGCGTGCTGCTCAGCCTGACTGATCCAGCCAACACCTCTGCCCCTGGCTTCATGGGCCCTGCCTACGCGGCCGCGGCGGTGCTGCTGGCTGTGATTGTCGTCGGGCTGTTCGTGCGGCGCGCGGATGTGTCGCTTGGTCGAGGCTTCCCGTGGGTCGTCGGCGTGGTCTCGTTCGTCGTCTCCCTGGTCCCGTGGTGGGGTGTCTGGACCGGTGCGACGTTCGGCTCCTCGATCTACTCGGGCCTGCGCGTGCCACAGGGGATCGTGCAGTTCTGGGACCTGCTGCTCCCGATGCAGAGCATCGACTGCGCGTCCGTCGGCGTCGACGTGTACGCGGAGAACAACGGGTGCCTGGCCGACCCGACGATCTACGCCCCCGGTGTGCTGTGGCTGCAGTGGGTGCCATTCGACCTCTTCTCCGCGCGCTACGTGACGGGGCTCGGGGTGCTCGGCATCGTGGTGTCGTCGCTGGCGCTGCTGTTGCTGGCCCGCCTCTCGACCGGGCTCGGCCAGATCGTGCTGCTTGTCGCGGCCGTCGGCGGGCCGTGGCTGCTGCTCCTGGAGCGCGGGAACCTCGATGCGGTGGTGATCTGGGTGGCGGTCGCCGCCGTGATCCTCGTGCGGCGGTGGGACTCGCTCTGGGCGTGGAGCGTGGCCGCTGCGCTGTTCTGGCTGATGGGCACGTGGAAGTACTACCCGTTCGCCATGGGCCTGATGCTCGTCCCCGTGCTGCGACTGCGACGAGGCTGGATCGTGCTCGTGGGCTATGCCGCTGCCGTCGCCGTGTTCATGGCGGTCACGTGGGAGACGTTCCGATTCAGCTCGTCGTCCAACTCCGCGATGATCGACTACAGCGATATGTGGACGCTCGGACGAGTGCCCGTGGTCGCGCGGATGCTCGGCACGACGGTGGGTGCAGGCGGCATCCAGTTCGGTGACGTGCTGCTCCTGCTCGTTGCCGTTGCTGCGGTGGCCTGGGGAATCGTCGTCGGACTGTCGCTGAACCGGGTGCCGTGGCGACCCTCCATGCTCGCGACCTCGGGGTCATCGCTGTTCCTCGCCAGCGTCCTCGTCGCCGGATTCGGCTGGGCCTACAAGGCGGCCTTCCTGCTGCTCGCCGTGCCGCTGGTGTCGTCCCTGCTCCGATCGCGCGCAGGCGCCGTGGTGGCCTCCGCGGTGACCATCCTCCTGCTGCTGGGCATCAGCGGGGTGGTGGTGTGGAACGTGGTGCTTGCCACCCTGGCCGGCATCGTGATCGCGGGGTTCGCCTTCGGGCTTGCGGGTGTCGTGCTCGTGCGGTCTGTGCGCCCGGTCGGTCCTGACCCGGATCGTGAAGGAGTGCGTGCGTGAGCCAGCAGCGGGATGCCCTGGCGGTCGGCGGCCACACGCTCAGTGCGTCCGTCCTCGTCGGCGCCGTGGCCGGGCTGTTCTCGTTGCTGCGCCTGTGGTGGGGCAATCCGGACTCCCTCACGCAGGTCGTCTGGGCCGAGGACGGCGTCTTCCCGCTGTGCGTGGAGAAGGCCGGCTTCCTCACCTGCCTGCTCGACCCGTTCGCGGGCTACCTGCTGTTCCTCCCGCGACTCGTAGCCGGGCTTGTGGCGCTCGTGCCCGTCGAGCAGTGGGCTCTGACGACGAACCTGCTCGCGGCGGTGCTTGCCGGTGTCGTCGCCGCGTTGTCCTTCGCGGTGGCGCGGCGGTTCGGTCTCGGCTGGGTGGCCAGCGTGGTGATCGGCCTGCTGCCCGTCATCGTGCCGGTGGTCGGCTTCGAGGCCATCAACGCGCTCGGCAGCAGCTACATGCTGCTTCTCTACCTGTCGACCCTCGTCCTCGCCCTGCCCGTGCGCTCGCACGACATCGGCTGGCGCATGACGACGGCCGTCGCCGTCCTGCTGCTGCTCACCACCCTGACGATTCCCACCGGTGGCGTCTTCCTCGCCCTGATCCTCGTGCAGGTGGTTCGCCGTGCGGTGCCGTGGCGGGCCGGCCTGGTATGGGCCGTCGTGATCGTGCTCGGGCTCATCGCGCAGTGGTTCACCGCCGTAAATGCGGAGAAGCCACGGCAGATCGCCGTCTCCGGGGACTCGTTCCGCGGGTGGGTCGACTCGTTACCGGCGACGATCCTGACGTTCTGGCCCGGCCTGCGCCTGGAGTCCTACGACTTCTTCGGGGTCTTCCCCGTGTCGCCCCTGCCCATCACCGGGGCGATCGTGGCGCTGGCCATCACGATCGGCGGCCTCGTCCTCGTGATCCGCGGGGGCGACGGCATGGTCGGCATCGGCCTGCTGCTGCTCACGGGTGTCGTCGTCGGAGCCGTGCCGACGGTCATCGGCGGCAGCAACAACCGCTACTTCGTCGTCCCCCTGCTGCTGTGGGCGGCGGCAGCGATGGTGGCGCTCGACCCGCTCGCCCGGCGCTCGAGGCCGTGGATGGTGGCCATCGTCGTCGTGATCGTCGCCGCGGTCTGGTGGCCGGCGATGCCGGCGAGCTGGTTCCGCACCATGCCCGCTCCGCCCTGGCAGGAGGAGGTCCTACGCGTCGAGAACGCCTGCAAGGGGGATCCGGCCCTGCAGGAGCGGATCATCTTCAGCCCGTACTGGCCGCCCAACTGGGGGGATGCGCTCTCCGAGCCCACGCACCCGAACCTGCCGTGTGTGGTCGTCGTGGGGAAGTGGCTGGGATAGACCGGGCCATGGCGGCCGCCGATGCGTGGCGCGCGCTCGTGCCGGTGTCAGTGGTACTGTCTACGGTACTATGCCATGGCGGCCATCCACGACCTCGTCGAGGCCATGGAACGCGCTCCGCGGGCCGTCCGCTTCGCGGACCTACAGAGGGTGTGCCAGCACTACTTCGGGCCGCCGCGCAGGTCGAGTGGCTCACATGAGATCTACCGGACGCCCTGGCCCGGTGATCCACGGGTCAATATCCAGAACGATCGCGGACGGGCCAAGGCCTACCAGGTGCGCCAGGTGCTGGCAGCCATCAGAAAGCTGGAGGACGTGCAATGACGATTGACTCGACGTTGCCCACCGTCGATCACTACACCTACCGTGTCGCCTGGTCGCCCGAGGATGAGGAATTCGTCGCAACCTGCGCCGAGTTCCCCTCCCTGTCGTGGCTGGCACTGTCACAGCACGATGCGCTGAATGGGATCGAATCCGCGGTGGAGGAGACGCTGCGCGATCTCCTCGAATCCGGCGAGGAGATTCCGCGCCCCTGGGGTGAGCGCACGTACTCGGGCAAGTTCAACCTGCGCGTAGGCGAGCGTCTGCATCGCAGCCTCGCGCTCGCTGCCGCCGAGCAGGGG
>JAFMFD010000136.1 GCA_017856385.1 Actinomycetota bacterium | reverse complement strand
GCCATCTGCTTGGGCAGGCCGCACTGGTGCAGCTTGAGCTGCGGGCCGACGACGATGACCGAGCGGCCGGAGTAATCGACGCGCTTGCCGAGCAGGTTCTGGCGGAAGCGACCCTGCTTGCCCTTGAGCATGTCGGAGAGCGACTTCAGGGCGCGGTTGCCCGGCCCCGTGACAGGACGGCCGCGACGGCCGTTGTCGAACAGGGCGTCGACCGCCTCCTGGAGCATGCGCTTCTCGTTGTTGACGATGATCTCGGGCGCGCCGAGGTCGAGCAGTCTCTTCAGGCGGTTGTTGCGGTTGATGACGCGGCGGTACAGGTCGTTGAGGTCGGACGTCGCGAAGCGGCCGCCGTCAAGCTGGACCATCGGGCGCAGGTCCGGCGGGATGACCGGCACGGCGTCGAGGACCATGCCCTGCGGCGAGTTGGACGTGTTCAGGAACGCCTGCACGACCTTGAGGCGCTTGAGGGCACGGGTCTTCTTCTGTCCCTTGCCGGTGGCGACGATCTCGCGCAGCACCGCCGACTCCGCCTCGAGGTCGAACGACTCCAGGCGCTTCTGGATGGCCGAGGCGCCCATGCCGCCGTCGAACCAGCGGCCGTAGCGGTCGCGCATCTCGCGGAACAGCATCTCGTCGCCCTCGAGGTCCTGGACCTTGAGCGTGCGGAAGCGGTCGAAGATGCGGTCGAGCCGCTCGATCTCGGTGTCGGCCTTGCGACGGATCGCGGCCATCTCGCGCTCGCCGGACTCGCGGACCTTGCGCCGGGCGTCGGCCTTGGCACCCTCGTCCTCAAGCTCGGCCAGGTCGGCCTCGAGCTTCTTGGCGCGGTTCTCGATGTCGTTGTCGCGACGGTCGGCGATCTGCTTCTTCTCGATGCCGAGCTGCTTCTCCAGCTGCGGAAGCGCCTCGTGGCGGCCCTCCTCGTCGACCCACGTGATCATGTAGGCGGCGAAGTAGATGACCTTCTCGAGGTCCTTGGGCGCGAGGTCGAGCAGGTAGCCCAGTCGGCTCGGGACGCCCTTGAAGTACCAGATGTGCGTCACCGGGGCCGCGAGCTCGATGTGCCCCATGCGCTCACGACGGACCTTGGCGCGGGTGACCTCGACGCCGCAGCGCTCGCAGATGATGCCCTTGAAGCGCACGCGCTTGTACTTGCCGCAGTAGCACTCCCAGTCACGGGTGGGCCCGAAGATCTTCTCGCAGAACAGGCCGTCCTTCTCCGGCTTGAGCGTGCGGTAGTTGATCGTCTCGGGCTTCTTCACCTCGCCGTACGACCAGGTGCGGATGTCGTCCGCCGTCGCAAGGCCGATGCGCAGCTCGTCGAAGAAGTTGACGTCTAGCACTGTGGTGTCCTTCGTGTCGTGTCGGTCGTCAGGGGGTCAGGGGTGCCGGCGATGACGCCCGGCTAGAGCTCCTCGACGCTGCTCGGCTCACGCCGCGACAGGTCGATGCCGAGCTCCTCGGCAGCACGGAAGACGTCCTCGTCGGAGTCGCGCATCTCGATCGCGATACCGTCGCCGCTCAGCACCTCGACGTTCAGGCACAGCGACTGCATCTCCTTGACGAGCACCTTGAACGACTCGGGGATGCCCGGCTCGGGGATGTTCTCGCCCTTGACGATGGCCTCGTACACCTTGACGCGGCCGAGAACGTCGTCGGACTTGATCGTGAGCAGCTCCTGCAGGGCGTAGGCGGCGCCGTAGGCCTCGAGGGCCCACACCTCCATCTCGCCGAACCGCTGCCCGCCAAACTGCGCCTTGCCGCCCAGCGGCTGCTGGGTGATCATCGAGTACGGGCCGGTCGAGCGCGCGTGGATCTTGTCGTCGACCAGGTGCAGCAGCTTGAGGATGTAGATGTAGCCGACGGTGATCCGGCCCGGGATGGGCTCGCCCGTGCGGCCGTCGAAGAGCGAGGCCTTGCCGTCGGGACCCACCAGGGTGATGCCATCGTCGGTCGGCAGCGTGGACCCGAGCACCAGGGAGAGCTCGTCCTCACGGGCACCGTCGAAGACCGGCGTGGCCACCTTCGTGCCGCGCGGCACGCTGAGCACCTCCTTGGGCATGCCCTCCGCACGGGGGTCGGACGGGTCGACCTTCCAGCCCGCCGCGGCCGCCCAGCCCAGGTGCGTCTCGAGGATCTGGCCGATGTTCATGCGGCCGGGCACGCCCAGCGGGTTGAGCACGACATCGACAGGCGTGCCGTCCTCGAGGAACGGCATGTCCTCCGGCGGCAGGATCTTCGCGATGACGCCCTTGTTCCCGTGGCGGCCGGCGAGCTTGTCGCCCTCGGTGATCTTGCGCTTCTGGGCGATGTAGACGCGCACCAGGCGGTTGACGCCCGGGGGCAGTTCGTCACCCTCGTCGATGTCGAAGACGCGGACGCCGATGACCTTGCCGGACTCGCCGTGCGGCACCTTCAGCGACGTGTCGCGCACCTCGCGCGCCTTCTCGCCGAAGATCGCGCGCAGCAGGCGCTCCTCCGGCGTCAGCTCGGTCTCGCCCTTCGGGGTGACCTTGCCGACGAGGATGTCGCCGGGCACCACGTCGGCACCGATGCGGATGATGCCGCGCTCGTCGAGGTCGGCGAGGACCTCCTCGGAGACGTTCGGGATGTCGCGGGTGATCTCCTCGGGGCCGAGCTTGGTGTCGCGGGCATCGACCTCGTGCTCCTCGATGTGGATCGACGACAGCACGTCGTCCTGCACCAGGCGCTGGTTGAGGATGATGGCGTCCTCGTAGTTGTGGCCCTCCCACGACATGAATGCGACGAGCAGGTTGCGGCCGAGGGCCATCTCCCCCAGCTCGGTCGACGGTCCGTCGGCAATGACCTGCCCCGCCTCGACACGCTCGCCCTCGACCACGATGGGCCGCTGGTTGAAGCACGTGCCCTGATTGGAGCGGTGGAACTTCTCCAGGCCGTAGAGGTCGTACTCACCGGTGTCGGTGGCGATGGTGATCGCCTCGGCGGACACCTCGGTGACGACGCCGGCCGCGGTGGCCTTGATGACGTCAGCCGCGTCGTATGCCGCCCGGAACTCCATGCCGGTGCCAACCAGCGGCGCCTCGGCACGCAGCAGCGGGACAGCCTGCCGCTGCATGTTGGAGCCCATGAGCGCGCGGTTGGCGTCGTCGTGCTCGAGGAACGGGATCATCGCCGTCGCGACTGACCAGAGCTGACGCGGCGACACGTCCATGTAGTCGACCTCGGTGGGCACGACGAAGTCGACCTCGCCGCCCTTGCGGCGGCACAGCACGCGCTCGGCATCGATCGCACCATCGCCACGCAGGGGCGTGTTGGCCTGGGCGATGACGTGCAGGTCCTCCTCGTCGGCGGTGAGGTAGTCGACCTGGTCGGTGACCTTGCCCTTGACGACCTTGCGGTACGGCGTCTCGACGAAGCCGAACGCGTTGATGCGGCCATAGGTGGCCAGAGATCCGATCAGGCCGATGTTCGGGCCCTCAGGGGTCTCGATCGGGCACATTCGGCCGTAGTGCGACGGATGAACGTCGCGCACCTCGAAGCCGGCACGCTCACGGGACAGGCCACCCGGGCCGAGGGCCGACAGGCGGCGCTTGTGGGTGAGGCCGGACAGCGGGTTGGTCTGGTCCATGAACTGCGAGAGCTGCGACGTGCCGAAGAACTCCT
>JAFMFD010000010.1 GCA_017856385.1 Actinomycetota bacterium | reverse complement strand
GCCAACCAGAAGGGCGGCGTGGGCAAGACCACCAGCGCGGTCAACATCGCGGCGGCGGTGGCGCGACAGGGTCATGACGTACTCGTGGTCGACCTCGACCCGCAGGGCAATGCGTCGACAGCACTCGGCGCAGATCACCGTGAGGGGACGCCCAGCGTCTACGAGGTCCTGCTGGGCGAGGCGCGACTGGTGGACGTGCTCCAGCCCTGCCCCGATGTCCCACGACTGTGGACGGCACCAGCCACGATCGACCTCGCAGGCGCGGAGATCGAACTGGTGGCGCAGGTGGCCCGCGAATACCGACTCGTGCGTGCGCTGGAGGCGGCGCTGGCCGAGCGCCCGGTGGAGTACGTCTTCCTCGACTGCCCACCGAGCCTGGGCCTGTTGACGATCAACGGGCTGGTCGCAGCGAGGGAGGTCCTCCTGCCCATCCAGTGCGAGTACTACGCCCTCGAGGGGCTGTCACAGCTGCTCCGCACGATCGACATGGTGCGCACCCACCTCAATCCGGGACTGACGGTGGGCGCGATCCTGCTCACGATGTACGACGGGCGCACGCGACTGGCCTCGCAGGTGGCGACCGAGGTGCGGACCCACTTCGGTGCGCAGGTCCTCGACACCGTCATCCCCCGGTCGGTGCGGGTCTCGGAGGCCCCCTCGTACCACCAGACGATCCTCACGTACGACCCGACCTCGCCCGGAGCACTGGCCTATCAGGAGGCGGCGGAGCAGCTGATGAGCCTGGTCCCCGAGTATGCACAGGGTTATCCACAGACATAAAGCATCAAAAGGTACATAATAGCGCAGTTATCCCGAGGAGCAGAATGGCGACGAAGACTCCACGAGGCCTGGGCAAGGGTCTTGGAGCCCTGATCCCGGCCCAGGACGAAGCACGTCCAGTGTCGCGAGAGCGTGCTTCCCGAGAGTCCGCGCCTGCCGACCTCCCGCCCATCGAGGGCGCCCGGTTCGCGGAACTGCCCCTCGGGTCGATCTCCCCCAATCCGCGCCAGCCGCGCACGGTGTTCGACGAGGAGGCCCTGGCCGAACTGGTCTTCTCCATCCGCGAGATCGGCCTGCTGCAGCCCGTCGTCGTCCGACAGACCGCGCCGGGTGCCTACGAGCTCATCGCGGGGGAGCGGCGGCTGCGCGCCAGCCGCGAGGCAGGACTCACGGCGATCCCAGCGATCATCCGCGACACCGACGACGAGGCACTGCTGCGCGACGCCCTGCTGGAGAACCTGCACCGTGCGGACCTCAATGCGCTGGAGGAGGCCGCCGCCTACCAGCAGTTGCTCTCCGACTTCGGCTGCACGCAGGACGAGCTCGCGCGGCGCATCGGGCGATCACGCCCGCAGGTGTCGAACACCCTGCGCCTGCTGAAGCTTCCGCCCGACGTGCAGCGTCGCGTTGCCGCCGGCGTGCTCAGTGCCGGCCATGCACGTGCGCTTCTCTCACTCGATGATCCGGCAGCGATGGAGGCGCTCGCCGCGCGCATCGTCGCCGAAGGCCTCAGCGTGCGCTCTGTCGAGGAGATCATCCTCGTGGGCGATGCCGACGGACGCAGTCGTCAGCGCAGTCGTCGTCCGCGTGGCAGTCGTGCGGGTGACGCCGAACTCGCCGATGTCGTCGCCGAGCTCGGTGGACGCATTGCCGATGCACTCGATACTCGCGTGAGCACCAAGGGATTCACGTCCAAGCGATCACGCGGGACCATCGTCATCGAGTGCGCGGACGTCGAGGACATGCGTCGGATCACCGACCTGATCGACTGACGGCAGCCTCGGCAAGCTCGGCCATGACTTCGCCGAGCCGTACATCGGCGGCCGATAGTGCCTGCGGCACAAGGGAAGTCTCGGTCATTCCTGGTGCGACATTGACCTCGAGGAACCACGGCCGACCACCCGCGTCGATGATGAGGTCGGTTCGCGACCAGTCGCGCAGGCCGAGCAGCACATGCACGTTCAGCGCCATGGCCTGCGCCGCCCGCTCTTGCTCCTCGGTGAGTCGCGCAGGGCAGAAGAACTCCGTAGTGCCGGCCGTGTACCGCGCTGCGTAGTCGTACAACTCGCCCGGCGGCACGATCTCAACAGCAGGCAGCGCGACAATGTCATCGTCACGCTCGAAGATGCCCACCGCGATCTCCGTGCCAGCGATGAACTGCTCCATCAGCACGACATCGCCGTAAGCGAACGCACCCACCATCGCCGCCGGCAGGTCAGCGGCGTTGTGCACGATCGACGCACCGAGTGCGGATCCACCCTTCGCAGGCTTGACGACCATGGGCAGTCCGATGCGATCCACCACTGCCGCCAGCACTCCTGCGGCACCGAGCTCGCGAAAGGTGGATTGCGGCATCGCCACACCCTCCGGGGTGAGGAGTCCGGCATCGCGCACCAGTTGCGCCGCGACCGGCTTGTCGAACGCGAGTCGACTCGATGCGGCGGTCGATCCCACAAAGGGGATGCCCAGGCTCTGCAGCACATCGCGCAGCGCGCCATCCTCACCGGCCGCGCCGTGCAGCAGGGGGATGATGCAGTCGGGGCGGTGCTCCGCGAGCCGGGCGAGCAGTGACGCGTCGACGTCCGTGAGTCCGACCTCCCAGTCCGGACGCTCACCGCGGAGCGCCTCGGCGACGCGTCGACCGGATCGCAGGGAAACGTCCCGCTCAGCGGAGAGGCCGCCGGCAAGGACGAGGACGTGCACGGCTAGGCCAGGTCCGGTGCGGGCACCGAGGTGCCGGTCACCTCAGTCAGGGCGTGGCTGGTGCCGAACGTGTGCGCGAGCTCGAGCTCGGACTCGATGACGGCGGCGAGACGCCGTACTCCCTCGCGGATGCGCTCGGGCTCGGGGTAGCAGTACGACAGCCGGAGGTTCTGCCGACCCTGGCCGTCTACGTAGAACCCCGTGCCGGGCACGTACGCGACGAGGTTGGCGACGGCACGCGGCAGCATCGCCGTGGCGTCCAGCCCCTCGGGCAGGGTGAGCCACGAGTAGAAGCCGCCCGCGGGGATCGTCCAGGTCGTGCCCTCCGGCATCATCGCCTGGAGCGACTCCAGCAGCGCGTCGCGCCGCTCGCGGTAGACCTCCCGGAAGGTCTTGATCTGCTCGCGCCACGGCTGGGTCGCCAGGTACTCGCTCACCGTGAGCTGGGCGTAGTTCGACGGGCACAGCACGGCTGCCTCCGCTGCGAGGACGAGCTTCTCGCGAACGCCATGCGGTGCCACCGCCCAGCCGACGCGCAGCCCGGAGGCGATGGTCTTGGAGAACGAGCCGAGGTAGATCACGCCCTCCGCATCGTCAGCGCGGATGGCCCGCGGAGGCTCGCCCTCGAAGCCCAGAAGCCCGTAGGGATCGTCCTCCAGCACGAGCACCCCTGCGCTCTGCGCGATGCGCAGGACCTCCGCCCGACGCGCAGGGCCCTGCGAGACGCCGGCGGGGTTGTGGAAGCTCGGGATCGTGTAGATGAACTTGACCCGCCTGCCCTCGCGCGCGCACGCGGCAAGAGCATCGGTCAGCGCGTCGGGCACCAGGCCTTCGTCATCCATGGCCACGTGCCTGACGTCGCACTCGTAGGCGCGGAACACGCCGAGAGCACCCACGTAGGAGGGCGCCTCCACCAGCACGACGTCACCGGGATCGCAGAAGATGCGCGTGACGAGGTCGAGTGCCATCTGCGAGCCGGTCGTCACGACGATGTCGTCCGGGTGCGCGGTGATCCCGACCTCGCCGATGACGTCGAGGATCTGCTCGCGCAGGGTCTGGTCCCCCTGCCCGGAGCCGTACTGCAGCGCGACGGGACCGCGCTCGGTGAGCAGTCGATGCGCGGTCGCCGTCAGCATCTCGACGGGCAGCGCCTGCACGTACGGCATGCCACCCGCCAGGGAGACGACCTCCGGACGCGAGGCCACGGCGAACAGGGCCCGGATCTCCGAGGCGCGCATGGCATGGGCACGGGCGGCGTACGAATCCACCCAGGGGTCGAGGCGGGATCCACCCGTCGTCATACCGCTCACCTCCTCGCCAGCCGTGCCGGTACTGCCGTGGACCCGTCATCGATCGACGTGGGACCCTAGAGTCAGGAGTCCAAGAGTAGGCCCAGACGAGGGGAGTCCGTCATGCGGCGTGTGCTCGCCGTCGTTGCGCTGCTCGCGCTCGGCGTGCTGGCCGGGTTCCTCGTGCGCCTTATCTGGCCACGCTCTCACTCCTGAACGGCTGGTGCGAGGTGGCCGGAAGTCCTGGTGCGCGCGTGCTGAGTCACCGGGTAGCAGGGGCGCAGAACGTGGTCAGCCCGTTCGCGAGGGCCTCGGCCACCGCATCCTGGAACCGCGGGCTGGTGAGCCGCCGCAGGTCGTCGGCGTTGGTGACGTAGCCGAGCTCGATCCGCACGGCGGGCATGCGCGTGAGCCGAAGCAGGTCCCACGTGCGCGGATGGACCTGGCAGTCGAGCACGTCGGTGCGACTGACCACGGCTTCATGCAGCCGTTTGGCCAGGGTGCGTCCGCTCGTCGAGTGGTTGCCGCCGCGAGGATCGCCGAAGTAGAACGTCGCAACGCCCTGGGGCAGCGGGCTCTCGGCACGGTCGACGTGGATCGAGACCACGAGGTCCGCGCCGAGGTCATTGGCGAATGCGGCACGGGCCGGGTCATCGGGCAGCGGGGATGGTCCGCTGCCGCGCGCGGGTCGGGTGAGGACGACCTGTGTGCCGAGGGCAGCGAGACGTCCCTCAAGGCGCACGGCGATGGCGTGGCAGAGATCGGCGTCGACGACGTCGCCCGGATCGATCACGATCACCTTGTCCGCGATGCCGGAGCGCAGGGCGGAGAGGGTCATCTGCTCGCGCAGGGTCGCCGCGTTGCCGCCGGACACGGTTCGGACGAGTCGGTCGAAGGCGCGGAACGTGTCCGGTCCGCACCGGCCGTCGGCCGTCACGCCGACGCCCTGCTGGAATTCACGAAGCGCTGCATCGGTCTGCGGGCCGAAGAGGCCATCAGGACGCCCGACGGAATAGCCAAGCTGGATCAGCCGCCGCTGCAGCTCCGCGACGTCGTCGCCGGCCATGAGATGCCCGGGCACGTAGGACAGCACGCGGTCGCCGAGCTGCCAGCGGGCTTCCTCGAGACGGCGGAAGGTCTGCGGCCCCACGATGCCGTCGACCGTGATGCCGCGCTCCTGCTGGAACGCTCGGACCGCTGTGTCGAGGTCGTCGTCGAAGAGCAGGGCATCGGCGACGTCCGTACGGGCGAGGCCGAGGTCGGCGAGACGGCTGCGGACCTCCGCGACCGCCGGTCCGGCGTCTCCGCGACGCAGATCAGCCATGAAGGTCCGGGCTGCCCTCGCCTAGCCCAGGTACGGCGCGAGATCGGCGAGCAGCGCGGCCTTCGGCTTGGCGCCGATGATCGTCTTCACGATCTGCCCGCCCTGGTACACGTTCATCGTCGGGATCGACGTGATGCCGTACGACGCCGCAGTCTGCGGGTTCTCGTCGACATTGAGCTTGGCGATGACGAGGCCCTCGTTGTCGCGTGCGATCTCCTCGAGGATCGGCGCCACCATCTTGCAGGGGCCGCACCACTCCGCCCAGAAGTCCACGAGGACGGGCTTGTCGCTCATCAGGACCTCATCGGTGAACGTGGCATCCGTGACCTGCTTGGTGGCTCCCATGGCTCTCCTCACCTCTGGCGCAGTCCGGGCCCGGCCCGGCTGCGGAAGACGACGTTCGGGTCAGGCTACTCGCCCTGGGCCGCGAGGAACCGCTCGGCGTCGAGGGCGGCAGCGCAGCCCGAGCCGGCCGCGGTGATCGCCTGGCGGTACGTGTGGTCGACGAGGTCGCCGCAAGCGAAGACGCCGGGCAGGTTCGTCGCTGTGCTGCGGCCGACGACCTGGACGTAGCCCTCGGCGTCAAGGTCCACCTGTCCGCGCACCAGCTCGGAGCGCGGATCGTGGCCGATCGCGACGAACAGGCCGGTGACGGGCAGCTCGCGGGTCGTGCCGGTCACCGTGTCGCGCAGGACGAGCCCGCTGACCTTGGCATCGCCGAGGACGTCCTCGACCACGCTGTTCCAGGCGAAGCGCAGCTTGGGATCGTTGGCCGCCCGCTCGGCCATGATCTTGCTCGCGCGCAGCGAGTCGCGTCGGTGGACCAGCGTGACGGAGTTGGCGAAGCGGGTCAGGAAGGTGGCCTCCTCGACCGCGGAGTCACCGCCTCCGACGACGGCGATGTCCTGGCCACGGAAGAAGAATCCGTCGCAGGTCGCGCACCACGAAACACCGTGGCCGGACAGCCGCTTCTCGTTCTCCAGTCCGAGCTCGCGGTAGGCGGAGCCCATCGCGAGGATGACGGAGCGGGCCCGGTGCGTGACGCCCTCCCCGTCGGTGACCAGCTTGATGTCTCCGCTCAGATCGACGCTGACGACATCGTCGGTGACGAGCTCGGCCCCGAAGCGCTCGGCCTGCGCACGCATCTGCTCCATGAGCGCGGGGCCCATGATCCCCTCGGCGAAGCCGGGGAAGTTCTCGACCTCGGTGGTGTTCATCAGCGCGCCGCCGGCCGTGACCGAGCCCTCGAACACGAGCGGGTGCATCTGGGCCCGCGCGGCGTAGACCGCAGCGGTGTAGCCGGCAGGACCGGAGCCGATGATGATGACTGTGCGGATGTCGCTCACGAGCGCTCCCAGGTCGGGGTGGGGATTGCCCGTGGAGGTGGTTGGGCAGTCCCCGTGATTCTACGGGTGGTGCGACGGCGACGAGCCCGGCCGTTGTCTCGGGCTACCGCATGCGGATGTGCATCCGCGCCTGCACGTCGCAGTCGTCGTCGATGACCCAGATGTCGAGCTCACTGGTGTCCGGCAGGCTCATGGTCCCGGTGTCGGTGGAGGCGTACTCGGGGGTCACGACGACGCCGGCTTCACGGCCCTCGAACGTCGCCCAGTCGACCAGCAGGGCCGTCGACGTCGCGAGCTTGGTCAGCTTGGTGACGCAGTCGCGAAGGCTGCGCGCGGACTGCAGCAGGTCGACCGGCTCGGGGACGGCCACCGTCACGGGCGCCTGCTGCATCGCGGAGCGGGCGGCCTCAGGCTCCATGCCGAGATCGGTCAGCACGTCGGTGACCTGGTCGCCGAGCTGGGTCGCGGTGTAGTCGGTCTGGGTGTCGACGAGCCTCAAGGCGGGCGGGACGATGCCCGCGAAGGACAACGTGGACGGTGCCTCGAGGTTGGCGCCTGCCTTGGGGGCGGTGTCGCCCGCGACCATCACGGGCTCGTCCCCGCCGCCGGAGAAGGCAGTCACGGCGACCCCGATCGCGAGCACGGCGACCGAGGCGGCCACCAGTCCGCCACCCCACCGCAGCCAGCGGGGGCTGCGCTGCCGGCCGGCAGGTGCCTGGGCGGCCAGCGCGGCGCTCACGCGGTCCCAGACCCACGGGGGCATCGGCTCGGCGTGGTGCGGGGGGGCATCGTCGACGGGATCCGCGTCCGGCTCGTCCTCGGACGGGCGGAGGAATCGCACGGCCTCCAGGGCCCGGCTGACCAGGGCCAGGTCCGCAGGGTCGAGCACCTCGTCCGCCGCCGCCAGGGCGTCCGGCTCGTCGGGTGGGCGCTGCGCATCAGCCATGGTGCGGGTCACCCCCTTCGCCACTGGATCGATGCGGATCGACGGGACCGTCCGTCCCGCGCGCCGGGCTTGTGACGGGGTCGACGGCATCGAGGTTCCGCAGGAAGTCCAGGCTTCTTGCGAGCTTGGCCCGGCCCCGGAAGCACCGGCTCTTCACCGTCCCCTCTGGCACCCCGAGGTGCCGGGCGGCCTCCTCGACGCTCCACCCCTCGACATCGACCAGCACCACGGCGTCCCGCTGGTCCGCAGGGAGGGCGGCCAGGGCCGCGGTGACCACGAGCTCCAGCTCCCGTCGGCCCATGGCGTCACCCGGATCGGGCACGGTGGCGCCCGGCAGGTCGTCGTTGTCGTCCGGCAGCGGCGCAGCGGCCCGTACCGCGCGGCGACGCAGGCGGTCCAGGCTCGCGTTCACCACGATCCGGTGCAGCCAGGTGGTCACCGCGGAGTCCCCGCGGAAGGTGTCCGCGCGACGGTAGGCGGAGATCAGCGCGTCCTGCAAGGCGTCGGCCGCCTCCTCCGGATCGCCCGTCGTGCGCAGGGCCACGGCCCACAGCCGGTCCCGGTGCCGACGGACCAGCTCCTCGAACGCCCCGGTGTCGCCGGCTACGTGCGCCGCCAGCAGGGCGGCGTCGGTGGCGGGATCGGCGGTCACGCCTCGAGGGTAGTCAGGTGCGGGGACGACGCGGGCACGCCGTGCGGCCCGGCGCAGGTCAGGTGATGCTGACGCTGCGGACCCCGCCCTGGAACTCCTCGCCGCCCTCCACCGGCGGCAGTTGGGTGAGCCACAGCAGCACGAACCGGCCGGGGACCGGCCGCGGGGCCCGCACCTGGATCCGGTCGCTCTGGGCGAACCCGCTGGCCAGGGGCGTCCACAGTGCCGGGTCACGCAGGACCGAGTCCGCGACCCGCACGTCCAGGGCCGTGCCTCGTCCGACGAGGTTGAGCGTCGCCTCCTGCACGTCGCGAGTGACGCCAAGGTCGAGGATGAGCCCGACCCCGGGCTTGCCGTCGAGGTCCGCGGTCCCGTACTGGGAGGTCAGCCAGGCGGTGTCCGGATCGACGTCGTTGACGGTGACGGCGAGGTCCTCGTTCTCCCGGCCCTTGCGGCGGTCCGGCTTCTCGTTGCCGTCGTCGTCGCCATAGGGGTCGTACGAGCGGTAGCCGACGATGTCGAAGGCCTCGGTGACCCCGATGACCGGCAGGTCATCGACCGGGGTTGCGGGGGAGGTGAGGATGCCCTCGGTGCCCGCCTCGGCCACGACGTCGTCGCTGGACGCGGCGGCGAGCAACTGCCAGCCGACCCAGGCGATCCCGGCGGTGAGGACGAGGGCGGCCGCGACGACCAGCAGCCGGGCGCCGATGCGCAGGGCGAGCCGAGCCGGGCTCGCCGGACCGACGCTGACCGGGCGCATCGTGGTCGTGGTGACCGGAGCGACATGGTCCAGGGCCGCTCCCGCCAGGGCTGCGAAGGCGGCCGCGTCGGGCAGGCGGTCCCGGCCCCGAGCAGGCGCAGCGGCGGCGAGCGAGCGCGCGACGAGGTCGTCGACTCCGCGCGGCACCGTGGCCCGCACCTGCGAGGGCGGCAGTACCGCACCGCCGGCAATCGGCGCGGCGGGTACTCCCTCGACACCCGTTCGCGGCCAGTAGCCGGTGGTGAGCAGGTAGGTGAGGGCACCGAGTGCATCGACGTCGGCGGCGGCGATGTCGGGCGCGATGGTGCCGTCGGACGACACCGCAAGGCCGCGGAGGGCGGAGTCGACGCCCAGCCCGCGCACCCGCGTCTCGCCCACCTCGCTGATGAGGACGCTCGACGGGCGGAGTCGACCGTGCCCGAGGCCGTGGCTGCTGCCGGCAGCGATCGCCCGCGCGACGTCGGTGACGAGGTCGAGGGAGTCACCCGTGCTCATCGGAGTGCCCTGCCGGGCGTCCAGCACCTCGGCCAGGGTGCGACCGGACTCCCATTCGCTGACGATGCCTCGGGCGAGGATCGGTGCGGGCACCGCCTGTCCGGGATCGGTTGCGCCCGGCCCGGGGATGTCGATGATGTCCAGCACGCGCAGCAGGCGGCGATCGTCGACCGTGGCTGCGACCTGGGCGGCCGTGAGGGCCGGCTCGAGCTGCGGGTGAGTGATGGGGATGACCCGGATGGCGACGGGGCGGTCGAGGACGTCGTCGTGCGCGTGCCACAGGATCACACCGTCAGGGGCCTCGGAGGCGACGGCCAGCAGCCGGTACCGACCCTCGGGAGGCGTCGGGGTCATGCGCTCGTCCCCTCCTCATCCCTGCCGTTCGATGCCCGGCGGCGAACGACGCGGCCGGACATGCGGCGCACGAGCGAGAGTACGTCGCCGACCTCGTGGACCCGCATGGCCCACGCGGTGAGGAGGAAGACGGCGAGCCCGATGAGTGAGACAAGGCCCACTACGCCCAGCAGCTGCAGTCGCACGGTCCACGTGACCTCGTTGCTGCTCGAGGCGAGCTGACTCAGGCCCAGCGCGGTCGACAGGGCCATCGCCCCGATCGCCAGGGCTCCCGCGATGAGCGTGCGCGCCAGGGCCCAGACGGTGCGTCCGGATTCCATCGAACCGAGGCGACGGGCAAGCACGATCCACGCGATGACCAGGCCGACCCAGTAGGCGAGTGAGTAGGCCAGAGCGAGCGCCGCGATCTGGGCGCCTCCACCGGTCATGAGTCCGAACAGGGGAAAGGCCAGGGCCAGCATCACGGCACTGAATCCAACCGTGATGAAGAAGGGGGTGCGGGTGTCCTCGAGGGCGTAGAAGCCCCGGAGGATCACGTAGAAGAGAGTGAAGGCCGGCAGCCCGAGCATGAACATCGAAACGGTGATGCCCATCAGTGCAGCCTGCTGCGGCGTAGCCGCTCCATAGCCGAAGAGAAGGACCGAGATGGCCGCTCCGTTGATGAACAGGATGGCGGCGATGGGGACGATGAGGACGAACACCACCCGCATCGCTCGCGCCACGTCATGCCCCACCTGGTGTATCAGTCCTGCGTGCGCGACACGGCTCAACGACGGGAGCAGAGCGGTCACGATCGAGATCGTGATGACGCTGTGCGGGAGCATGAAGACCAGATGAGCCTTCTGGTACGTCGTGATGCCCGCCGCGACCATGTCGGAGGCTGACGCATTCACGTTCGCCTGTGCTGCCATGCGGGTGAAGAACAGGTACGTGACCTGGTTGACGAGCACGAGCGCCACCGTCCAGGTGGCGAGCTTCGCAGCCTTGCCCAGCCCGGAGTCCCGCCAGTCGAAGCGCGGCCTCCACAGGTAGCCGGAGCGGCGGAGGATGGGGACCAGCAGGACCGCCTGCACGATCACGCCCAGTGTCGTTCCGATGCCGAGCAGGAGCACCTGGTCGGACGTGAGCGCACCGTCAGCTGCTGCTGACGTGCCGGCCACGCCGATGAAGAGCGCGAAGGTCGCGATCGCGATGACGTTGTTCGCGATCGGGGCGTACATCGGCATTGCGAAGTGGCCCCGTGCATTCAGCACCTGGCTCAGCATCGTGTAGAGGCCGTAGAAGAAGACCTGCGGAAGGAACAGCCGGGCGAACGAGACAGCGAGCTCGTACGTGTCCGTGGGGTAGTCGTCCGGGGTGTAGAGGTCGACGATCCACGGAGCAGCAACCACAGCCGCGACGGAGAGGACGAGGAGCGCTGTCGCGGTGATCGTCAGCAGGCGGTCGGCATAGGCCTTGCCGTCGTCATCGTCGTCCTTCATTCGTCGCACGAGCTGGGGGATGAAGACCGCGTTGAGTGCGCCGCCGATGACGAGGATGTAGACCATCGTGGGCAGCGAGTTGCCGAGCGAGTAGGCGTCCGAGACGAGGTAGAAGCCGAGCGCAGCGGTCATCGCGATGTCGCGGGCGATACCGGTGAGGCGTGACGCGACGGTACCGACCGCCATCAGCGTGCTGTTGCGCGCGACGACGCGACCGGAGTCCGAGAGCGATGCGGGGCCGTCGGTCATGCCGGCCTCGATCCCGGCCGTGCGGCGGCGCGCGCCTTGCGGATGCGCCGAGCGACTCCGACCACCACGAAGATCACAATCGCGAGGAATGCCGCAGCAACCACCCACGCAGCGGCCTGCGCGTATGCGGTGGACACGAGGGTGATGGTGGCCGGACGGCCGTAGTCCTCGCCGTCCGGCCCGAGGAGCTGCACCTGGACGGGGAGTGGCTCGCTGCCGACGACGCGTGCGTCGAGGTCGATACTGGCCATGCGCCCGGCCTCGATGCGCACGCCCTCGATCGGCTCGGACGACAGGCGGAGCGAGGGCAGGCTGCGCAGCGCTACGCCGACGGTCACTGACCGGTCGAGGTCGTTGGCGATGGTGACGGGCACCCGTCCGGATTCACCGGAGAGCGTCAGCGTCCCCTCGGATAGGACGCGCACGCGGGCCGTCTGCTCGCCGAGGTCGTCGCGGATGGTGGCGAGAAGCTCGTCGCCGACCACCGGCTGCGTGCGCCAGCCGGACGACGCGGCGCGCAGCAGCGCCTCGGAGAACGGCTCGGTGACGCCTACCGGGTTGTCGATGATCGACGTGAACGCGTCGAGCTGGGTGGTCGTGCGACTGATGGCGGTGACGTACGTCCGCGGCAGCTCACCCTCGCGGGCCCTCTCGCCGTAGCCGCCGCGACGGCGCATCGTGGACGGCGTGGGCTCCTCGAGCAGCGTCGACAGGGCGACGGGGCGCAGCCACGGGGCGGTGCGCGTCGCGCGCAGCAGCGGCGCGACCAGCGAACTCGTGGAGCGCCAGCGCACGGTCGAGGGTGCCGCGACGAGGGCGCGCTCGGTGGAGTCCAGGGTCAGGGCGAGGGTTGCGGTCTCGGCGAGGAAGCGCTGGCGTGCAGCGATGACGTCGGACTCGGTGAGCTGCGGCAGGTCCAGGATGGCGGTGAGGCCCGGGTCGGCGAGGATCGCGCGCATCGACGTGAAGCCGGTCGGCAGCGCGGCCGTAGCCTGGCCCTCGACGGGCACGGTGTCGTCGAGGGCCGGCATCGCGTCGGCGGACACCACGACGGTCGAGACTCCGGCCGATGCGAGCACGTCGAGGGCGGCCCGGTCCAGCCGCCCCGAGGGCGCCCAGTAGACCGTGCCGGTGGTGGCGCCCTGCACCGCAGCATCGGCGATGCCCGGGCCCCGGGTGACCGCGCGGACCACGTCGGTCGACAGCCCCCCGCGCACCAACGCCGAGGCGTCGACATCGGCATAGGGCAGGGTGCGCAGTCCGAACGTCCGCGCGATCCGGGACACCTGGTCCAGCCAGGCGCGCGCGGTCGCGTCCGCGTCACCCACGACCTCGACGCCGGAGCGCACGACGCGATAGCCCTGCGACATCTGGGCCGCCACCTGGAGCAGTGCCGGGTCGGCGATCCACGAGACCGTCCCGGCATTCCGCTCCCCGAGGGTGACGAGGGCACCGAGGCGCCCCTCCGGCGCGAGCTCGGCAGCGGTCTGGTCATCGAGCAGCACGCCGGAGACGGTGACGGCCGGCCAGCCCGCGAGGGGCCACAGCCAGGCCAGGGAGACCGGCTCGACCTCGGTGCCGGACGGCACCCAGGGCAGGAAGGTGCGCAGGATGCCCTGCTGCGAGTCGGTGCCCTCGCCGTCGGCCCGGCCTAGGACCTCCAGGGCGATCGGGTAGGACCCGGGATCGGTGAATCCGATCGAGGCGACCGGCACGCGCACGCTGAATGCCTGGAGTTCCCCCGGTGCCAGCCGGTCGGCAACCTCGACGCGTGTGCCCGGCAGCGGCACGTCGGTGGGCTCGCGATCGGGTGTGCCGTCGAGGGCGGCGATGTCCGCGACGTCCAGGCGCGTTGCGACTGGCGCGGACGAGCGGCGCAGGAGGATCCCCACGTCATCGACCGGCTGCTGCGAGGTGTTGATGACGCGCCCGCGCAGGCGCAGGGTCTGCCCGGCCGTGGGGATGGCCGGACTCAGCGACTCCAGGACGACCTGGATGCGTGCAGGCGAGTCCTCGGCCGCGGCCCCGCTGATCGCCGCATCCGTCAGCCCGATGCCCGTCATGCCGGCGACGAGGCTGCCCGCCGCCGCGGCCGCGGCCACCACGCGTCCGACCGGGGAGCGGTGCACGCGTGATCCGATCACCCGCTCGGCCCCGGCTCGGGCGCACCCGGGGCGTCCTGCGTGCGGGACGCCCCGTCGGTGAGGCCCGGCGTGGCGGGCCGGGTGAGCAGGCCTTCGGGAATCCGGTCCAGCAGTCGGCGCTCGTCGTCGTGGGCGAGGAGGGCGGCCACCTCGTCCAGCGGCACCCAGGCGACCTGCTCGACCTCGATATCCGAGTCGCTGAGGTCGCCCCCCACCGACTCCAGCAGGAAGTGGTGCACGGTCTTGTGGACCCGCCGCCGGTCGGCGACGAACCAGAAGTCGATGGTGCCGAGGGGGGCGATGACGGTGCCGCTGATGCCGGTCTCCTCGCGGACCTCGCGCACCGCGGCCTCCTCGGCCGTCTCGCCGGGCTCGATGTGCCCCTTGGGCAGGGACCAGACCAGCCGGCCCTGACGGTCGTGGCGCGCGATGAGCACCGCGCGAGGGCCCCCCTGCCCGTGGTCGACGACGAGGCCGCCGGCCGAGGTCTCCTCGACCCCGCGGCGCCGTGCTGTCCGGGGGGAGGCCATACCGGGAGGATAGGCCAGCGGGCGGCAGGTGCCGCTGCGCTGACTACGCTCAGGCCACGTGGCTCAGTCACCCGCATCCGGGACCCCGCTCGATGAGGCGACGCGTGCCCAGCTGGTGTCGGCGGCCGGGGTCCTGACCACGCTCGGCCGGGTCTTCCAGGCCGGCGGCCACGAACTGGCACTCGTGGGCGGGCCGGTCCGTGATGCGCTCCTCGGCCGGCTTGCGGGCAGCCCTGACGCCGACCTCGACTTCACCACCGATGCCCATCCTGAGCAGGTCCTGGCCCTGCTCGCGCCGATTGCAGAGACCACGTGGGACGTGGGCATCCGCTTCGGCACGGTGGGTGCGCGGGTGGCAGGGCGCGCGGTGGAGATCACGACCTACCGAGCCGAGGCCTACGACGCAGCGTCGCGCAAGCCCGAGGTCGCGTTCGGCACGCGGTTGGACGAGGACCTCGTGCGTCGGGACTTCACCATCAACGCCATGGCGATCCGGCTGCCCGAACTCGACCTCGTCGACCTGTTCGACGGGCAGGGTGCCCTGCGCGCGGGCGTGATCCGCACCCCCGGCACCGCGCACGACTCGTTCTCCGACGACCCACTGCGGATGATGCGTGCCGCGCGATTCAGCGCGCAGCTCGGCTTCGAGGTGGCGCCGGACGTCGTGGCTGCCATGACCGAGCAGGCCGAGCGCCTGTCGATCGTGTCACCGGAGCGCATCCGGGTGGAGCTGCTCAAGACCGTCATGGCGCCCTATCCGCGGCGGGGGCTCACGCTGATGGTCGACACCGGAGTGGCCGAGCAGGTGCTCCCGGAGCTTCCGCTGCTGCGCCTGGAGGTCGACGAGCACCACCACCACAAGGACGTGTACGAGCACACGCTCACCGTGCTGGAGCAGGCGATGGTGCTCGAGGACGCGCACGCCCCGGCCAGCGGCCCGGATCCGGTGCTGCGGCTGGCGGCACTGCTGCACGACATCGGCAAGCCCCGCACGCGCCGTCTCGAGGGCGATGGGCGGGTGTCCTTCCACCATCACGAGGTCGTGGGTGCGCGCATGACGCGCAAGCGGATGGAGGCCCTGCGCTTCCCCAACGACATGACCGACGAGGTATCGCGACTGGTCGAGCTGCACCTGCGCTTCCACGGGTACGGCACCGGCGAGTGGACGGACTCCGCGGTGCGTCGCTACGTGCGCGACGCCGGCCCGCTGCTCACGCGCCTGCACAAGCTGACACGTGCGGACTCGACAACGCGCAACCGCAAGCGGGCGATCGCGCTGCAGCGCAGCTACGACTCCCTCGAGCAGCGGATCACCGAGCTCGCGGCGGAGGAGGAGCTCGCGTCCATCCGACCCGACCTCGACGGCCGGGAGATCATGCGCATCCTCGACATCCCGCCGGGGCGCGAGGTCGGAGAGGCGTACCAGTTCCTGCTCGACCTGCGGCTGGACCGCGGGCCTCTGGATCCGGCGATGGCGGAGGAGGCGCTGCGGGCCTGGTGGGCCGCGCGCTGATCAGAGCCGCTCGACGCCGGCTGACGTGCGGGGGAGCACCCCGCGGGTGTCGAGCAGCACCGGCACGGCCTCGGCGATGACCGGCAGGTCGAAGGTGCGGTGGGCCTGCAGCAGCACGGCGACGTCGCAGTCGCCGATCGCGTCGATCGCCACCGGCGTGACCTCGAGGTCGGGCGGCGACCACTCCGGCAGCAGCGGGTCGTGCACCAGGACCTGCGCCCCGCACTCGGTGAGCAGCGCGGCGATGGGGCGAGCGGGTGTCTCGCGGTCGTCGGCGACGTCGGCCTTGTAGGTGACGCCGAGCAGCAGCACGCGCGCAGTGTTGAGCGAGCGTCCTCGTTCCTGCAGCATGCGCTCCACGCGCGAGACGACATAGTCGGGCATCGCCGCGTTGATCTCCTGGGCGAGGTGCACGAAGCGGAACTGCTCGCCCGTGCGCTCCTGCACGTAGTGGCCGAGGTACTGCGGGTCGATGGGGATGCAGTGCCCGCCCACTCCCGGTCCGGGCTCGAAGCGCTGGAAGCCGAACGGCTTGGTCGCTGCGGCGTCTATGGCATCCCAGATGTCGATGTCGAGCAGATCGCAGAAGCGCGCCATCTCGTTGACGAGGGCGATGTTGATGTGCCGGTACGTGTTCTCCAGCAGCTTGGCCATCTCCGCCTCGCGCAGCCCCCTCGTGGTGATCACCGTGTCGACCAGCGGCGAGTAGAACGCCACGGCGGCGTCCCGGCAGGCCGGCGTCAGGCCGCCGACGACCTTGGGCACCGTGCGGTAGGAGTGGGTGGAGCGCCCGGGATCGATGCGCTCGGGCGAGAACGCCAGGTGGAAGTCCCGTCCGCCCTGCAGTCCGCTCTCCTGCAGGATCGGCAGGAGGACATCCTCAGTCGTGCCGGGGTAGCTCGTGGACTCCAGGATCACGAGTGCGCCGGGCTTCAGCTTCCGGGCGATCCACGCACCGGCCGAGCGCACGGCGGTCAAGTCTGGGCCGCCGTCGGCACCGAGCGGTGTGGGGACGCAGATGACGTGGACGTCGGCCGTGGGTGCGTCGTCGGTGAGAAGGGGGCGGAAGCCCTGGTCGAGCATGCGCTGCACCTGCGCATCGCTGATGTCGTCGACGTGCGAACGCCCCGCACGCAGGCCGTCGACGACGACTCGTGAGACGTCGACGCCGATGACTGTCAGGCCGCACTCGACGGCGCGGGCGGCCAGCGGCAGGCCGACATAGCCGAGGCCGATCACCGCAACGCCCGCTCCGGCCACGCGTCCTCCAGGATCGTGATTCCCCTGCGTGGCGATAATGCACCAGTGTCCGGTCGTGATGGTCGGCGGTGGCTCCCCCGGATGGCGGTGGCACTCGCGGGCGCCCTCGTGGTGATTGCTGCCGCTCCACCGTCCGGCGCCGTTCCCGAGACGGGCACGGGCAGCCGATGCGTCTCCCTCGCCGAGCGTGCGGAGCGGTACGGCGTGCGCGTCGACGACTCGGCCACCAGCGTGAGCGTGCAGGGACGGACCATCCCGCTGACCGAGGCGGGACTTTCGGACGTGCGCCCCGGATCGTCGCAGGTGGCACTGTGGTTCCACTCCCTCGCGTGGCTGATCCCGGTCGCCCAGCGGTCGCCGGAAGCCGCCCTGGGTGCGGTGGAGCGCTACTCGGCGGCGCTGCCGGATCCGGGTGCGGGCGCGCGCCGGGAGGTGCAGTGGGAGCGCGGGTGGTCCGAGGGCCAGATCCGCCGTCGGCTGGAGACCCTCGAGTGCCTGTACCGCCGGACCGGGTCGCCAGTGGTTGCGAGGGCGGCACGCGGGCTGGGTGATGCGCTGCTCGACGACCGCCGCTACTACGGGCTGCCCCTGCACCCCCCGCACAACCACGGTGCACAGGCGAACGTGGTGCTCACGCGCGCCGGTCGGCTGTTCGACCGGCCCGAGTGGGTGGCCGTCGCCCGGGCGCGAGTGCTGCGCGACCGGGAGGCTGCGTTCGCCGAGTGCGGCATGAGCGACGAGCAGTCCAGCGCCTACCAGTGGCTGAACGTCTCGCTCTGGGACCGGCTCGCGCGCAGGCTGGACGTCCCCGCCGACCCGGCACCGCGACGCGCGGCCGAGGCGCTGGTGCGGCCCGACGGCGTCGTCGAACCGGTGGGCGGAGGCGGTGCGCGCACGAACACAGCGCATGGCGGTGAACTGTGGTGCCCGGACCTCGGCTGGGCGGCGAGCACCCGTGGGGGCATGCATCACGTCGTGCGGTTCGGGCCCGCGACCACGCGGCACGGCCACCAGGATCACGGAGCCGTCACGTGGTTCACCCGGGGCAGGCCCGTGCTGGTCGATCGGGGCGCGGCTCCCAAGGACGATGCCGCGGCGGCCGCGTGGGCCGGGTCGAGGGCGGCGCACTCAACACTTGAGCGCGTCGATGCGCCACCGGTGGTGGCCATGACGGGTCGGATCACGGGCCAGGACGCCTACCTGCTCGAGGAGCGTGGAGGCGACGGGCTTCGGCGCAGCCTGCGCATCACTCCCGATGCCGTCACCGTCGTCGACGATTCGGCCACGTCCGCCACGGCACCCGCGAGCAGCACCTGGATCCAGCACTGGCACTTCGCGCCCGGATGGCTGCCGGTGGTCGACGATGACGGCACGGCCACGGGTGAGCTCGAGGCATCGGACGGCGCACGCGTGCGACTTGCCTGCCGTGAGTCCGGGCGGCCAGTCGCACCGATCCCGGTGCGGGTGACCTCGTACGTCGGGGCGAGCAGCTCACCGGCGTGGGACATGCAGTGCCGCGCCCGCGGGCGCTCGGTCTCGTTCTCCTCGACGGTCAGCTGGATCGAGGGAGCGGGAACTGCGGGTACTGCTCGCTGAGCATGCTGCACCACTGGTGGTAGCGCGCATCGAGTTCGGCGGCCGTGCGCGAGTCGAGCTCGGCACGCCAGCGGCCGGCGTGCATCCCCTCGGACGTGACGTTCGTCGTGAACCAGTGCTCGAAGTTGTCATCACGCTCGAGGTCGAGGTCATTGCAGAGCAGCCGCACGTGATCGAGGGCATCGGGTCCGACCCAGTCGGCGAGGTCCACGCGCGTGACCACCCCCCCGGGCTCGAGCGCCGACTCCTCCGCGCTCGCCTGCATCATGCGCTCGCCCCACAGCTCGAGCGCTTCCCGTGGATCGTCCGGCCCGAAGTCCTTCCCGGCGAACGACACCGCGACATCACGACCGTCCCGCATCATGTGCACGATGCGGGCCCGCGGGAGAAGGGTGTGCAGGGCTCGTGAGAGTCGCACGTTGGTCGGCGTGGTGTCGATCCAGCGGCGGTCGGGGTGCTTGAGGGTGTGCGGCAGGATCGCGAACACCACCTCCCTCGAGGCGCCGAGGGGGTCGTCGTCGACGTGGGCGAGGTACGACCGGACCGCATCGTCGATCACCTCGGGATGGACGGTGCGATGCAGGCCCTCGTGGATGCCGGAGGGCTTGCGCCACCGGTAGAAGCGTCCGCGCAGGTTCTCGGCGAACGTCGCGGGGTCGACCGGTGCGAGGTCGCTCGGGACGGCGGAGCCGAGCGCGGCGATCAGCCCCCCCGCGCTGGTCAGGAAGCGCACCTCGCGCGAGCGCGTGAGCGCGAGTGCCGGGTGGTGGTTGAGCACCCGGCCCGCGATCGTGGTGCCGCTGCGGCCGGTGCCGCCGACGAGAACGGCCTGCTCAAGGTGGGCGGGTGTCACGAATCGCCCTGTACGAGCCGGGCCCACCGCTCGGCCACCGCCGGCAGGTCGTACTCGGCCGGGAACGCATCTCGGGCGTCGCGGCTCGCCGCCTCCCAGGTGCCGTGCATCGTCGTGGTGAGCACGCGCTCCACGAGCTCGGACTCGCTGCCCGCGACGAATCTGCTGTCGTACACGCCGTCGGCGCCCGGCCATTCGAGGATCAGGGGGACGGAGCCGGCGGCCATGCCCTCCGCCGGTGCGAGGTGGAAGCTCTCGTCCTCGGACAACGAGAGGACCCACCCCGTGCGCTGCAGCCAGGCGGGCACGTCGGCGCCATGGCCCTCGATCACCACCGAGCGGCGCAGCACCGGATCACGGGTGATCTCGTCGAGGAGCGCCCGGTAGGCCGCACGCTCCTGCGGACTGCGCCAGATCCACGCGTGCTCCCACGGCAGGCCCGACTTGATCGACAGCAGGAAGTCGGGGGCCTGCTCCTGCACTGCGCGCAGGATCGACACCGCCCGATCGGGTCGCTTGCGGAACGGCACCATGCCGAGCATGCCGAGCACGCGATCCGCGCCAGGCGCCTTCGGACGATCGAGGTAGTCGCGGTCGACGGCGTTCGGGATGACCATCACGGCATCGGCTGGGAAGCGCGTCTCCGCGATCACGCGACGTCGGTAGTGGTCATTGACGCAGACCACACCATCGACTGCCGTGGGATCCACGTCATGGATCCACGGCGCGGTGAGCTCGAAGCGGTGCAGCCGCACGAGGAGGCGCTGGTCGCGTCGGCGACGTGACGAGTACCAGACGACGTTCGGCCCGGCCCACTCGCACACGATGACGTCGGCCCACTCCAGCAGCTCCCGGCTGGCCTGCTCGTCATGCACGCCCAGCGACGGCCACTCGTCGATGCGCAGCTCGATGTCCTGGCGGGCACCGAGCAGGTCGGCGATGGCGCGCATGAACTTCAGGTCGTGGCCGGCGATGACCAGCCGCACTGGCCGCGTCGTGCTGGACGGGTCTGCGGTCGACGATGCGGGGAACGCCCGCTGCAGGACTCGCGTCACCCGCGCGACCGCGTCGCTCATCATGTAGTGCTGAGCCGCTTCGCGGGCGCGTTGTGCGGCAGTGCGAAGGAGTCCTCGGTCCTGCGAAGCGGCCGCCAGCACATCGGCCGCAGTCGTCGTCGGCGTGACGAAGAGCGGGTAGTCCGCACCGAGCAGCCGCACGTGCATCGGCGTGCGGTTCAGCAGGGGCGCTGCACCCATCGACGCGTACTCCAGCACCTTCGTCGAGAGCTCCAGCGAGCTGTCGAGCGACACGTCACGCCAGGACAGGCCGACGTCCCAGGACGCCATGAGCTCCAGCGTCGACGCGCGATCCAGGCCGCCGTGCCAGCGGACGCACTCGGGATCGGCCAGGCCCGCCTCCATCCGCTGAGCGAAGTCGGGGTCATCACGGTGGACCTTGTCGCCGACCATGGCGAGGTCGATCCGCACACCCCGGTCCGCCAGGGCCGCCGGCAGGTCGAGCATGCGATCGGTGAGCCAGGCGGGCGCGAACTTGCCGGCATAGCCGACGCGCAGCGGCCGGTCATCGTGATCGTCGCCGGGTGAGGCGTCGATGGCCGGCATCACGGCGAGGTCGGGGATGATCGGCTCCCACAGCAGGGTGCGGCCTGCGGCGGCCGGCACCGTCGCCTCGAGGAACGTGCGCAGCTCGGGTGTCTGGCAGAGCACTCGACGGCTCCCGGTGATCAGCTCCGTCAGCGCTGCGAGCTCGTCGGCGGACATCGCGGTCACGCTCTGCGGGATGTCGGTGAGGTAGGTCCAGAGCACCGATCGCAGTGCGCCCACCCGCACCATCGCGGTCGCGGCCCGTGATCCACGGACAACAACCAGGTCGAAGGCCTGAGCACGATGCAGACGCACGACCTCATCGGCAGCAGTGTCGGGGGAGCGAGGAGCGCCGCCGGGCGCCAGCAGGGTGACCTGCTCGAGGGCCATCAGGGGGCGCAGCAGCCGATCGGTCTGGACGGGCGCCTTGAGCAGCACCGTGACCTCGACCCCGCAGCGGGCGAGGCACTCCACCGTCGAGGCCAGCCACACCGCGGATCCGTCGATCAGGTTGAGGTTGACGTCGCCGTAGACGAGGGCGCGCAGGGTCCGATCACGCATGGGGGCCGTCCATGAGGTCGGCGATCAGGTCGAGCACCTGCTCGGAGTCACTCGCGTCGAGGACCCTCGTGCAGGTCTCGGCGAACGCGGTGAGCCCGGGAGCGCCGACCGGGTCCGCGAGGAGCACGATCGGCCGGCCGAGCCTGCGGCACTCGTCCCGGACGTTAACCAGGACGCGCTCGCGCACCGCCTCCCCGGGGTCACCGAGGGGGAACCACGGAGATCCGGGCTCGCCCGCGCCCGCATGGACGAGCACGGCGTCCGGGTCGAGGGAACGCACGAGTGCCGCGGCGTCCTGCGGCATCGCGGCGCTCACGTGGGCCCGCCGTGCGAGTGCTGCCTGAAAGGCCGACGGCCCGATCACCACGAGCGAGGCCCGGGCATCCGACGTCAGTGCTCGACGCGGGAGGAGCACGCGCTTGGCGTTGATCGTCAGGCTGGCATCGCGTGTGCGCGGCGTGGAGGGGAGCACGGGGCGCGATGCCCGCTTGGTGCGCAGGCTGCGACGGGATCGACGCATGCGCAGCAGGGCGAAGGGCAGCGCCAGCATCCGGCGTGGGCTCTGGCCGGCGTCGATGACAAGCTGCCCGACGGCCATGGTGAAGGAGCCCTGCACCCTGGCGAGCGCGCGCTCAGCCTGTGCGGCGCGCTCCTGCGCAGCCTCGAAGTCGTCGAGCGGGGGGTCGGCGTCCCAAGGGTCGGCGTCCGTCTCGTCCCGGTCCGAGGCCTCCGGCAGATCCGGCCGCGGCTCAGTCATGGGCTGCCCGCCGATCCAACCAGCCGGTCAGCGCCGCGGCGATGCGCTCGCCGGCCCGACCGTCCCACAGTGGGATGACTGCGGGGTCCGGCCGCGGTGCCGCGAGGACCGCATCGATCTCGGCGGACGCATCGTCGAGGGTCGAGAGCCGATTCGTGCCGAGCGTGATGGTGACCGGGCGCTCCGTGGTGCTGCGCACCGTGACGCATGGGATGCCGAGGAAGGACGTCTCCTCCTGCACCCCGCCGGAGTCCGTCAGCACGACCCGCGCCCCCGCGAGCATGGCCAGGAAGTCCGGGTAGGCGAGGGGCTCGATGACGTGCACGCCCGGGAGCGTCTGCGCGGACCCCAGTGTCCGCTGCGATCGAGGGTGCAGGGGCAGCACGACGGGCAGCCGTGCCCCCAGGGTCTCCAGCAGTCGCAGCACAGCGCCGGCCTGCTGCAGATCGTCGACGTTGCTGGGTCGGTGGATGGTCGCCAGCAGGTAGTCGGCCTCGATCCCGAGGAGGGCGAGGAGGTCCGCACGGCGCCGGTCGAGGTCCTGATCGCGCTGCATGTGCACCAGGGAGTCGATCATCGGGTTGCCGACGTCGATCGACCCGTCGTCGGCGAGGCCCTCCGTGCGCAGGTTCTCCCACGCGTCGGGTGACGTCACCAGCCGAAGCGTGCTCAGGTGGTCGACGAGTCGCCGGTTGATCTCCTCCGGCATGGCCGGGTCGTGGCTGCGCAGCCCGGCCTCGACGTGGGCGACCGGGATGCCGAGCTTCGCCGCGGCGAGCGCCGCAGCGAGGGTCGAGTTGACGT
This sequence comes from Actinomycetota bacterium, assembly GCA_017856385.1. Lineage (GTDB taxonomy): Bacteria > Actinomycetota > Actinomycetes > S36-B12 > S36-B12 > UBA10649. Next base: position 23,856 of record JAFMFD010000010.1, on the reverse strand, counting down.
CGCCGTACACGACGACCAGTGCGGGGGACCGCTCGATGAGCACCGGCTCGATGGCGGTGAGCACGGCAGCGGTCTGCTGCGCGTGGCTGCCGGACCCGACACCGAGGTTGACGTCCGGCTCGGGCATGCCGAGTGCGCGGATGAGCGACGCGGACATCGCGTCGTCGTAGTGCTGCCCGGTGTGCACGATCGTGCGGGCCATGCCGGCGGTGTCGAGGGCCCGGATCACGGGGGCCGCCTTGGGCAGGTTCGGCCGCGCGCCCACGACGTGCAGCACCTCCTGACCGGGCAGGGTGACCAGCTCCCCTCATCGAGTCCGCTCTCGGGCGGCGGCCGCGCGCGTACGGTGGGTGCGTGCGCCTGCTCAGTCTGCCGTGGCTCCTCGCTGCCGGGGGCGCTCGGGCGCTGACTGAGCCCGATCGTATTCGCCTGCTCTGGGTTGGCGGGGCGCGCGATCCTCACGAGCCGCTCGCCGGACGGATCGACGAGGCGGTGGCCCGGGACGACCTCGCGGAGGCCGAGCGGCTGCTCAGCGAGGTGCCGTCCGATGATCCCGAGCGCCCGTCGCTCGAGTCGTCCGTCCATCTGCTCGCCGGTGAGATCTCGCTCGCGGAGCAGGTGGCGCTAGGGGCGAGCGCCGGCCGCGCCCGCGCCCGTCGGGTGATCCGGCGAGCACGTTCATGGCGTGACGAGCTCGGCAGCGCACCCCCTCGGGTCCTCGCGGCGCCCGGTGATCGGCGACCGCTGCGGACCCCGCGCGACAGCCGGCCGTTGCGGGTGCTGCACGTGGTCAAGACGTCGCTGCCGCAGGTGCAAGCGGGGTACACGCTGCGCACGCAGGCGATCGTCAGCGCCCAGCGGGCGCAGGGCATCGACGCGCAGGTCGTCACGCGGCTGGGGTTCCCGGTCGCGCAGGGAGCACTGGCCTCGCGATGCGAGATGGTCGATGGCGTGGCCTACCACCGGCTGCTCAGCGCTCGCGGGTCGGATGTCGAGCGCTACGCCACTCGCGTCGCCGAGCTGGCGCAACGGCTCGATGCGGACCTGCTGCATGCCGCGACGGATCACGTCAACGGCCACGCGGCCCTGATCGCGGCGCGCAGGCTCGGGCTGCCCTTCACCTACGAGGTGCGGGGGTTCCTAGAGGACTCGTGGGCGAGCCGTCACGGAGGTGACGAGCGTGCCGCTGCGACCGAGCGTTACCGCGCGGCCCGCGAGCGGGAGACCGAGGTCATGCTCGCCGCCGACGCCGTTATCACGCTGAGCACCACGATGGCTGATGAGATCGTCGCTCGCGGCGTCGCGCGCGACCGGGTATGGCTGGTGCCCAACGGCGTCGACGAGGCCTACCTCGATCCGGTGCGCGATGGGCAGCAGATCAAGGCGCGCATGGGCCTGGAGCCGGATCGGCTCTGGGTGGGTGCCGTCACCTCGATCCACCACCTCGAGGGACTCCCGACCCTCGTCGAGGCGGTGCGCCTCGCGCGCGCCGACGGACTGGACGTGGGCGCGGTCATCGTGGGCGACGGTCCCGCGCGCGCCGACCTGCTACGCCGGCTGCCTGCCGACGGCAGCGTCCGATGGATCGGGCGCGTGGCACCCGGGCAGGCGCGCGACTGGTACGACGCGCTCGACGCGGTCATCGTCCCCCGGATCGATGCCCGCGTGACTCGACTGGTGACCCCGCTCAAGCCCGTCGAGGCCCTCGCCCGCGCGCGGCTCGTGATCGCCAGCGACCTGCCCGCGTTGCGCGAGGCGACCGGCGGTCACGCGCGGTTCGTGGCACCGGACGAGGCACCGGCCCTGGCCGTCGAGCTCGCGATGGTCGACGAGCACCGCGGTCACGCGACAGCGGGACGCACCTGGGTGGAGCAGGAGCGCCGATGGAGGCAGGTCTGCTCGGCCTACTCGGCCGCGTACGCTGTCACCGCCCATCTGTGACCGGCAGGAGGATGGCGAATGCAGTCCCCCGCTGAGCGCGCGCGTGCTGCGGGCCTGACGCTCGTGGGCCAGCGCCCGCGACTGGGCGCCTACCTGGCAGGGCTGTGGCAACGACGGGACTTCGTCCGCGCCTACGCGCGGGCGCGGACCCAGGCTGGCAATCGCAGGCGCCGGCTCGGCCCGCTGTGGGAGCTGCTCGACCCGGTCGTCACGATGGCGACGTACTGGGTGCTGTTCGGGCTTCTGCTGGGTGCGCGTGCGTCGGTGACGAACTACCTGGGCTTCCTCGCGGTGGGCGTCTTCACGTTCGCGGTGGTACGGCGCTCCCTGCAGTCCGGATCCCGGTCGGTGAGCGGCAATCGCGGCCTCATCGCATCGCTGCCGGTCCCGGCGATCATCCTCCCGACGGCCGCGGTGGTGCAGCAGGTGCGGGCCTTCGCGGTGTCGGCGCCCGTGCTGCTCGCGGTCCTCCTGATGACGGGGGAGCCGGTCGCGTGGTCGTGGCTGCTCGCCCCGGTCGCCATTGCCCTGATCATCCCGTTCGCGTGGGGCGGTGCGCTGCTGCTGGCGCGCTGGGTCAGCCATACGGCCGATGTCGGCGGGGTGCTGCCGCTCGTTCTGCGCCTGTGGGGGCTGGCGTCCGGGGTGATGTTCCCGGTGACCGAGCGGATGGCCTCGCTGGATGCACCGGCGTGGATCGAGTCGGTCGTCGTCTACAACCCCGGGGCGGTGTACCTGGCCGTGATGCGCGACGCACTGCTGTCCAGCTACGACTCCCCGGGCGGCGCGGGCAACTGGGTGGCGGCGGCACTGTGGGCGATCGGGGCGCTCCTCGTGGGTGTGGTCGTCTTCTGGCGGGGTGAGGGCACGTATGGACGGGACTGACGGCCCCCCCGTGCCGAACGGGACTGACCGTGCCCGATTGCCGGACGGGACTGACCGCCCCTCCCTGCGCGTGCTGCTCGACGACGTGCACGTGGCGTATCGCGTGCTGCCGCACGGGCGCATGGGGCCACGACGCCCGGTGCAGGTGAAGGCCCTGCAGGGCGTGAGCCTGGACATCCACGAGGGTGAATGCCTCGGCATTATCGGGCGCAATGGCGCGGGCAAGTCCACACTGCTGCGCGCGATCGCCGGCCTCGTTCCGGTGGACCACGGTGCGGTCTATTCGACGTCGACGCCGGTGCTGCTGGGCGTCGGCCGGTCCCTCGTCCCGCAGATGTCAGGCCGGGAGAACATCGAACTCGGGTGCCTCGCTCTGGGGATGTCGCGCAGCGAGATCCGCGAGCGGACGGACGAGATTATCGAGTTCTCCGGGATCGCCGAGAGCATTGACCTGCCGATGTCGACCTATTCGTCGGGCATGGCAGCGCGGCTGAAGTTCGCCATCGCGTCGTCCGTGGTCCACGAGATCCTGCTGCTGGACGAGGCCCTCGCCACGGGCGACATGGACTTCAAGGAGCGCAGCATCCAGCGCATGGGCGAGCTGCGCGATCATGCCGACGCGGTCGTGATCGTCAGCCACTCGCTCTCCGCGATACGTGCATCGTGCACACGTGCGGTCTGGCTCGACAAGGGCTCCGTGCGAGCCGACGGCTCCGTGGAGGACGTCATCGAGCAGTACGTCGACGACACGCGCCGACGCAGGCAGGCCCGACGTGACCGGCGCAGGGCAGGGCCGTCATCGTGACGGCTCTGCGGGTCATGGTCGTGACGGTGGTGCACCATCCCCTCGACACCCGGATCCTGGTGCGTCAGATCGCCGCACTGATCGCCGCGGGCCACGAGGTCACCTACGCAGCGCCCTTCGCGTCCCTCGGTGTCGAACCGCCCGAGGGTGTACGCGCCCTCGACCTCCCCCGGTCGTCCGGGCGTCAGCGGCTCACCGCGGTGCGTGCCGCGCGTCGGCTGATCCGTGAGTGGGCTCCCGAGCATGACGTCGTCCTCATCCACGATCCGGAGCTGATCGTGTCGGCCGCGGGCCTGCCCGACACGGTCGTGGTGTGGGACGTGCATGAGGACACCGCGGCGGCGGTCGCCTACAAGGACTGGATCCCACGCGGCCTGAGTCGTGCGGCAGCCTCCGGCGTGCGCGGCATGGAGCGATGGGCCGAACGCCGATTCGCTCTGCTGCTGGCTGAGTCGGCGTACGCCGGGAGGTTCCGCGAGCAGCACGCCGTCGTGCCGAACTCGACCCTGATCGACGCGCAGGCGCCTCCCCCTGGACCCGGACGGGCGGTGTGCGTCAGCACGCTGACCCGGGCACGCGGTGCGCTGGATGTGATCGAGGTGGGGCGTCTGCTGAGGCCGCGGGGCATCGTCGTCGACGTCATCGGCCCGGCATCCGCTGACGTCAGCGATGCATTGCGACGCGCCGATCTCTCCGGTGACATCCGATGGCACGGTCGGCTGCCGCATGCAGAGGTCGTGCTTCGCATGCGGGGTGCCACGGCCGGCCTGTCCCTGCTGCACGACGAGCGGAACTACCGGCACTCCCATCCGACCAAGGTGTTCGAGTACCTCGCCCACGGCGTGCCCGCCGTGGCGACGCCGCTGCCGCTCGTCGTGGACCTCGTCGACCGACATGGCGCAGGGATCATCGTTCCGTTCCGTGACCCTCGAGCCGCCGCCGAAGCGGTCGTGGCGCTGCATGAGGACGACGAGCGACGCATCCGGATGGGAGCCAACGGCGTCGAGGCGGTCCGCACGACGCACAACTGGGATGACGACGCCCCGATGTTCGTGGCGGCTATCGAGGAGGCAGCTCGAGCGGGTAGCCGTGGGCCGTCATCCAGTCGCCGGCGACCCTCTCGACGGCGGCCAGCTCCTCCGGAGTGAGGGTCCGGCGCCAGGCGCCCTCCTGGCCGTCGGTGATGTGGTTCGACGTGATGCGCAGGCCGGGGTCGATCCCGGACGACGAGACGTCCGCCACGCGCGCCCGCTGGCGCTCGACGTCGACGAAGTCGCAGATGCGCGCCACCACGTCGTCGTCGACCGCCACGTCGAGGAAGTCGGCGAGCGAGCGCACGAGTGCGGGGATGTCGTCGCTGAAGTCCTCATAGCGGCCGATCCACACCGAGGTGCGCGTGCGCCAGAAGGCGTCTCCGCGCAGTTCCCGGCGGACGAGCCGCCGGAGGGCCTTCGGGCTGCGTCTGCCCTGACCGACCCGGTAGCGGCCCTTGCGGATGAGGGACGCGACCAGATCCCGTGGATCGCGGTACGTGTAGATGTACTTCGCTCCGCGCTGCGGGAAGTCCCCGGTGCGCAACGAGGACGAGAAGTGCACCTTGATCATCCGCACATGGCGAGGGCGCAGGGCATGCAGCCGGAGGTAGCGTGACGGAGTCCGCATCGGCGCGGACACCGGCCGGGCGCTGATGAGCAGCTCATGGGCGATCTGCCAGGCCAGGGTCGAGCCGGACCGGTGCTGGCCGCACACCACCACGATCATCGGTTGACCCGCTGAAGGTGCGCGATGCACCGGCCCCCGAGCACGGCGATCTCCTCGGCCAGCAGGGCGGTGTCGGGTGCGGGGGGCGGCAGTTCAGGCACCTGGAGGTCGTCGATGCTCCCCACGAGTTGCACGCGCTCGTCCGCGAGCACGGCCTGCAGCTGCTCGGACTCGGCCCGTGTCCGCTCGACCAGGGGCTCCCACAGAGCTGCCGGCACGGTCAACGGCTGGCCGCGGTCGGTACGCGTCGCAAAGACCTCGCGGACGAGCTGGATCGACCACGCACGCCGCTGCTCCCGCTCCATGCCTGCCTTGCGCAGGCGGCGGTTGATCTCGCGGAGCACCAGCGCCTCGCTGAGTGACAGGCTCGGGTGTCGGGGGACGGACTCGGGTGCGGGTACTGACGCGCGCTGGGCGTCGTCGAGGCCGAGTGCGGTGAGGAACCGCTCCCAGGCGATCGTCGGGGAGGAGTCGACAGCCGGCACGGTCACGATGCTGACGCGACCGGCGACCCCGAGCCATCGCTCGATGAGCGGAGCCAGCGCGTAGGCCTGCCAGAAGTCCTCGAAGCTGCCCTCGTCGACGCGTCGTGATGCGCGGGTGGAGGCGCTCGGCTCGAGTGTCCGCCCGAGGAACTCCTCGAAGTCCATGCCGCGACCGTTGCGCACGTCCTGCTGCCACAGGGAGGGCAGCACACGGTGCAGGGCGCGGGCGGTGATCACCACGTGGGTCTCGCGACCGGCGAGCTGGGCCACGAGTCGGGCCATCCGATCCTCGGGCAGGGTCGCGAGGGCCTCTCCCGACAGGATGACGTTGCCCGGCGCCTTGGCCAGGCCCCGTCGCAGGAGGCGCTCACGGTCACCGGGCTCGGCGCTGCTCGCTCCCATCAGCAGCCACTCGTGGTTCAGCCCACGCTCGCCCGCCATTGCGCCCAGGGGATACGTCCATCCGAGCTGACGAAGGGCGTCCTGCCGGGCGACCAGGCAGCCCTGGAGATAGGTGGTGCCCGTCTTGCGGGGTCCGATGTGCAGGTGGATGCGGCCGCTCATGGCGCCACCCGCCGCGCGACGGACCGCGAGTATCGCTGCCCGAGCCGCAGGAGTCGGCGCTGCCAGACACGAAGGCGCCGCGCGAGGGTCGGACGGCGAGCATGCGCGGCCAGGACTCGATCGGCGACGAGGAAGCCCGCCGCCGCGGCATAGGCATCCGGGTCAGGTGCCTGAGCGATGCGTGCGCGCGCGAGGAGCTCGGTCGGATCACCGATGACGTCGGCACCCCTGCGCGTCATCAGCTCGAGGTCCTCGCGGGCCCAGCCCTCGAACTGGGCGGCCTGCTCGGGTGTCATGCCCGGCCGCGAGGTCTCGATCGAGCGATCGAGGTAGGCCTTCCAGCGATGTCCCCGCAGCGAGCGCATGCCGGCGGCCGTGCTGCCTCGCTCGCGCGCCTCGATCACCGTGTTGCGGAGCACCTCCAGCTCCTCCATGCCCAGCGAGCGGTTCGCGCGCGACTCCTGCACCGTCGGGCACGCCTCGGGCAGCCCATCGAGCCCGGTGGCCTGCCGGAAGCGCGACCACAGGACCTGGGGATCGGTCGAGCTCGGGGGCACGATGACCGCGGTGATGGGGAGCTCCTGACGTTGCCACCGGTCGACGAGGCAGGCGTAGTCGTAGCTCCGCCAGAAGGTGGAGTGCGGGTCGGCATCCCATCGCGCCCACCGGTCCTCGGGCGCTGATCCATCGCGCTCGCCCATCCGGCGTTCGAGGTAGGAGTCGAGTGTCGCCACGTGGAGGTTGCGGACGTGCTGCGACCACGATGACAGCGCAACGTCGGGCAGGGCGCGGATCGTGGCGATGATGTGCGTGGGTACGGCAGGGAGGCGATCGAGGACCTGTCGTGCCTCGTGCGACGTCATCCCGCCGAGTGCCTCCGAGGAGAGCACGACGGGCCCGTCCCAGGCCACGACCTGAGCGACGAGGTCGTCGATGATCGACGGGTCGACCTCGGACCAGATCTCCGACGATCGTCCGGCGCGCAGCCCCGGGACCGAGTACGTGGCCGAGACGTGGTTGTAGCGCGGCAGGCCGCGCAGCCGCGTCGGGTAGAGGATGCCGGCGTCGGCGAGCTGGGGAGCGGCACCGGCGAGAGCTCGCTGGAGGAAGGTGCTGCCCGTCTTGCGCGGGCCCACGTGGATAACGAGGGAGTGCGCCATCGTTGGTCGCCGGGGAGAGGCGCTACTACTTCAGGACGGGAACGACTTGGTACATAGTGTCGATATTCCCGACGCTCACGAGCGACGAGGGCTTCTTGGGTGTACCGCCTTCGAGCGCGAAGCCGTTGCCCTTGATGGAGCGGAAGGTGGCGGTGACTTTCAGCGTGTTCGAGCACCCGGGTGCTGTGCTGAGCTCGACCTCCGGGATCTCCATCGAGAACGTCGCGTGGTGCTGCAGGGCGGTGATGGTGCGCGTGATGCCGCCCTGCTGTGGCGTGGCCTTGACGACGGTGCAGGTGGTGCCGGGTTTCGAGGCGATCTGGCTCACGGTCAGGTTCGCGGAGCCGGTGGCCGAGCCGTTGATGTCGTGCGAGCGCAGCTGAGCGCAGACGTTCGGGTAGGTGGGTTCGATGCAGTTGCTGAACGAGAATTCAGCGACCACCGCGGGCGTCGCACCCGCAGCGACCTTGATCGTCTTGCTGAGGGTGAGCGATCTTCCGGGAGCGACGGCGTAGTCCTTGCCCACGATCCGCATGCTCCGCGACCACTGCTCGAGCGGTTGGCTGACCTTCATCACCGAGAGCGGGTCGCTCCCGCCGGCGTCTAGCGTCAACGTGCCGGAACCCTTGCCGGAGTCGCAGTCTCCCGGCTCGCACAGGTTGACCGTCGACTGGCAGGTCCAGGTCCCTGTCTCGTTGACCCGCAGGATGAACGAGGCGACGGTGCGTCCCAGGCCGTCCTGCCAGAAGTTGCGTCCGGTCTCGATGCCAATCGTGGTCACCCCGGACGGGCTGGTGCAGGAGAGCTCCTGGCCGAGGAACAGCCGGTCGGTGGTGTCCTTCACGGCGAGGGTGCTCGTGATGAAGCGCCGCTCCTTGGCGTCGGCGGCCTCGAAGGAGACCTCGAACACCGACTGACGGTGGTGCACCTCCGGCGTCATCGAGACGACCGTCGGGGACGTGTCCTCCAGCGGGCCGGTCTCGGCGGCGCCAGCGGGCGCACTGAGCCCGGCACCGACGATCGCTGCGATGCCGATGGCCGCGGCCAGGACGAGCCTCACTGCTCGGCGCCCTGCACTGCCGAGGCCGACGGCGACGTCGCGGCCTGCGACGTGCCCGAGGAGCGTGGCTCGACGGCGAGCAGCTCGGCGATGGTGACGAGGCCGGCCGTGAGCGCCACCGACCACAGCACGCTCGTCGGCGACAGCGCGTCGGAGAGCATGACCACGATCAGGCCGATGGCGTAGACGACCCAGCGCACCCAGCGGATCGATCCGCTCAGGGAGCCCCGGAGCCCCTCCGGCATCCGGCTGCTGATCTCGCTGAAGCCGCGGGTGATGTGTCCTCGCAGGCGGCGTGCCACTGAGGTCCGTCCGCCCAGCCATCCGCCGATCACGACCGCTAGGCCCAGCAGTGCAACCGCATGGGCGCCGCTGACCAGATAGGTGAACAGGGTGTTCCAGAAGACGGTCGATGCGGGAGCGAACACCGTGTTGGCGAGCTGGTCCACAAAGATCTCCTCGGCCACGCCCATGCCCTGCCAGACCACGATGCCCCCGGCCACCAGGACGATGCCGGTGGCCACCACGGTGCGCGCTCGTCGACGGGCGAGCCAGATCGACAGCGCGAACAGCGCGGCGATGAGCACCGGGAACCAGGCGAGAATGGGCGAGGTGAGGCTGTAGACGAACCGGATCTGCGCCAGCAGGGGGGTCTCGGCCAGCACGATGGTGCGATCGGACTCGGGGATCGTGATGTTGGCCGCGGCGGAGATGCCCTCGTCGACGAGGTACTGCTGGACGTCCCCGATGAGGCTGCTGATGTCGAGCACGAGTTTGTCGCCCTCGAGCCTCACCGTGCCGTCCGTCTCGCCGGACAGCACCGCGATCAGGCCGCGCTGCAGGGCCTTGTTCAGCGTCAGCCAGATCTCCTGGAAGGCGTCGGATGCGACGAAGCGTTCGATCAGCGCGCCGATCGCGCTGTTGACCCCCGCGGCTATGGGTGCGGACAGGCCCTGCACGAAGGAGTTGTCGGGGAACAGCCCGCCGAGCAGGCCGTCGACCTGCTTCTCGGTGTCGACCCGCTCGAGCACGGCCTCCGTGACCGCCTCCGTGACGGCCTGCTGCACCTCGGGCGAGGTGGCCAGCGGCCCTACGGTCTCGATGTACCGGTTCGCGTCGGCAATGGTGCGATGGCCCCAGTGGCCGACCAGTGCGGGAACCGTCAGCACCGCTGCGAGGATGAAGATGAGCAGCGACGCGATGGAGCGCGCCCCCCAGCTCTTGCGGCCAGCAGTTGCGTCGCTCATGGATCCCTCACGTCTCACCGGTTCCGGGTGCCGTGGCCCCGCTGGCTGTCGGATCGCACTCTACGGGGCGCCGCTCGCAGGTACCAGCCTGTGGTGGCCAGCAGCAGCAGCCCGATGACCGCGTAGAGGGCGGGGGCCTGCCCACTGGTGGGGGAGACCACCGCCATGACGACGACCCCGCTCACCAGACACACATTGACGAACATGTCGAACAGTGCGAAGACGCGGCCAAGGTGATCGTCGGGGATGTGACGCTGGACGAGGGTGTCGGCGCAGACCTTCGCCGTCTGGCCGGCGAAGCCGATGCTCACGGCGCCGACGAGCAGGAGCGGGAAGGACGGGACCATGGCGCCGGCGATCACGACCCCGATCCCGAGCACGGCGGCCTGCGCCACCGCGGCCGCCGACCACCGGACCTCCCCCCAGCGGCGGGACGCGGCAGGCGTGGTCAAGGCGCCGAGAAGGGCACCCGTGGCGGCGGCACCGGTGAGGATGGCGAACTTCGCGAGGGCGGCGTCGGCCTCGTCGGGACTGTGGAACGTCACGCGGACGAGCAGCAGTCCCCCTGCGGTCAGCACGCCGAAAGCGATGCGGTTCGCACCGACGAGGCCGATCGCGCGCGCGGCCCGCGGCTGCTTGCGCAGCACCCGGAGCCCGTCGACCAGCCCGAGCACGATGGCCTTGGGAGTGTCGCCCGCCCGCTCTCCGTCCGGGCCGAGCCGGTCGCGTCCGATCGTCAGCGCCACGAGTCCGGCGCAGGCGAAGGCAACGGCGGCCGCGACCAGGACGACCGCGCTGCCGACATCGCCTCCGCCAGCGAGGCCGCGCACGACGACGCCGACGCCGGCTCCGACCGCGGCGGCGATCGTCCCCGAGGTGGGGGTGAGCGCATTGGCGGTGATCAGGTTCGGCCCGGACACGACGTGGGGCAGGGACGCCGACAGCCCGGCGAGGATGAAGCGGCCGACGGCAAGGACGATGAGGACCGAGACGCCGAGGCCCACACCGTCGTCGCCGGCGATGACCAGCAGCAGGATCGGCAGCACGAGCAGGGCCTTCAGCGCGTTGGCCCCGACGAGCACCTGCCGACGCCGCCACCGATCGAGCAGCACGCCGGCGAAAGGGCCGACGAGCGAGTAGGGAAGCAGGAGGATCGCGAAGGCGGCGGCCACCTTGAAGGCGTCCGGCTGCCGCTCCGGGGAGAACAGCACGAACGTGGCGAGCGCCGACTGCAGCAGCCCGTCACCGAACTGCCCGACGAGTCGGGTCGAGTACAGCTGCCGGAAGTCACGCGTGCGCGACAGGTCGCGCAGTGCCGACAGCCGGGCCACATCACGACGCTAGCCCACCGTGCCGATCGAGGGCAGCCGGCCCGTGCCGGCTCCTGCGACATCGGGCACGTGTGCGTGGCGAACGTAGAATCCCGGCATGGCCGCGCCCCGCTCCTCCGCGATCCGGGGATCGATCGCGCGCGGCACGCCCTCCCGGAGCCGGCCACCCGCCGCGCCCCCGGAGCCGGAGCACGTCGACCACCCAGACCGGCCACGTGCCGTCGTCGACCATGCGCTCGATCGCCGGGCGGCCCTGCGCCGGCTGTTCCGCGGGGGCATGCTCGACTCCGACCTGTGCGACGCCGACCCCTACCTGCTCAAGGCGGCGAAGTTCCACGGTGAGGAGGTCCCCCACCCGTGCCCGGCCTGCCGCAGTGCCGGACTGGTGACCCTCACCTACGTGTACGGCGACGAGCTCGGCCCCTACTCCGGCCGCATCCGCAAGGCCGAGGAGCTGGCCGCCATGGCCTACTCGTTCGGCCGGTTCAGCGTGTACGTGGTCGAGGTGTGCCAGCAGTGCCACTGGAACTTCCTGCTGCGGACGTATGTCCTGGGCGACGGCGTGCCGCGGCAGGCGTTGCGCACTCCTCGTGATCTCCTTGACTAGTCCCGTCGGGCTTCGGCCCGCGCCTTCCCCGCGCGACCTGAGGACTGCCCATGCCCGACCGTCGACGTCCCGCGGCGGAGCGCGAGCGGCGTCACTGGCTGCGGTGGCTCATCCTCATCGTCCTGCTGGTGGCCGGCCTTGTCGTCGGTGTCCTCGCCCTCCTGGTCAGCCGGACCACCGTCCCCTCGCCCAACGAGCTGGTGACACGCGAGGCGACCATCGTCTACTGGGCAGACGGCCAGAACGAGATCGGCAGGCTCGGCGAGGCGACGCGGCGGTCGGTGCCGCTCGATGCGGTGCCCCTGCAGGTCCAGCAGGCGATCCTCTCGGCTGAGGACCGCGACTTCTACGAGCACGGCGGCATCTCGCCGATCGGCATAGCCCGGTCGGTGTGGAACAACGTGACGGGCGGCGCGACGCAGGGTGCGTCGACGATCACGCAGCAGTACGCGAAGAACGCCTTCCTGACGCAGGAGCGCTCATGGGAGCGCAAGATCAACGAGGTGCTCCTCGCGGTCAAGCTCGAGACCCTCGTGTCCAAGGACGAGATCCTCGAGAACTACCTCAACACCATCTACTTCGGCCGCGGCGCCGACGGCATCGAGGCGGCGTCCATCGCCTACTTCGGTGTCCCCGCGAGCGAGCTGACCGTCGAGCAGGGGGCGGTGCTCGCGGCCGTGATCAAGTCGCCGAGCGACATGGGTGAGGAGGACGGACTCAAGCGACTGCGTGCGCGCTGGGAGTACGTGCTCGACGGAATGGTGGAGCGCGGGTGGCTGACGCAGAAGGAGCGAAGGCGCGCGGATTTCCCGGAGATCGCCGAACTCAAGGCGAAGAACCGGCTCGGCGGGCAGACCGGCTTCCTGCTGACGATGGTGGAGCAGGAGCTCATCGAGCTCGGCTTCGACGAGACCGAGATCCAGCGCGGCGGCCTGCGCGTCACGTCAACCTTCGATCGCAAGGCCCAGCGGGGTGCGCAGACGGCCGTGCGCCGCGCGGGTCCGCAGACCGGGACCGAGGGCCTGCGCATCGGCCTCGCGTCCGTCCGCCCGGGCACGGGGGAGATCATCGCCATCTACGGCGGCTACGACTTCGTGCAGGACCAGATCAACAACGCCACGCGCCGCTTCGCGCAGGCGGGGTCGACCTTCAAGCCCTTCGCGCTCGCGGCAGCGACCGAGGAGGGGGTGCCGCTCAGCTCGGTGTGGAACGGCGATTCCCCGGCGACGGTGAACGGCTATACGTTCAGCAACTACGGTGACCGCTCGTACGGCATGGTGACCCTGCTGCAGGCGACGCAGGACAGCATCAACTCCGCGTACGTGGAGGTGGAGGACGACGTGGGGGTGGACCGGGTCGCGGATGCCGCGCTTCGGGCCGGCGTGCCGGAGACCACGCCGGGCCTGAACCTCGACTCCCTCGACCTGACGTTCGTCCTCGGCACGGCGTCGCCGTCCGCCCTCGATATGGCGAACTCCTATGCGACCTTTGCCGCCGAGGGGACCCGCGCGAATCCGCACGTGGTCACTCGGGTCGTCGGTCCCAATGACGGCCTGCTCTTCGAGCGGGAGCAGGTGACGGACTCCGCGTTCGAGGCGGACGTCGCGAACACGGTCACCTACGCCCTCGCGCGGGCCGTCACGAACGGCACCGGCCGCACCGCGACCGCGCTGGGCCGACCTGCTGCCGGGAAGACGGGCACCACCGACGACAACCGCTCGGCCTGGTTCGTGGGCTACACCCCGCAACTGGCGACCGCGGTCTTCATGGCCAAGGAGGATGCCGAAGGCATGCCGGTGTCGATGGCGGGCACAGGAGGCCTCGAGACGGTGACCGGCGGGTCGTTCCCCGCGGCGATCTGGACGCTGATGATGGAGCGGGCACTGGACGGCCAGCCGGTGGCCGAGTTCCCCGAGCCGCCCGAGGGCACGCGCGTGCGATCGGACTGCCCCACCTCGATCGCGGTCGAGGGCGAGCCCGTCCCGGCCGGGTGCCCGACGCCGCCGGTGGTCCCGGAGTTCAGCAACGAGGTGCCAACGGCCCCGGTCGACGAGTTCGGCACGCCGACCCCCATGGACCCCCTGGCCCCGAGCGAGTCGCCGTCGGCCGAGTTCCCGATCGAGCCCGAACCCGGGCTCAGCCAGTCGCCGGACTCGTCGGTGTTCGAGGCGACGCCCCGGCCGTCCGACTCGGTGTTCGCGCCCGAGCCCGTCGATGAGGCGGTGCCGTGACCCGGGCCCGTGACCCGTACGTGCTGCCGTCGTCGGACGACCCGGTGGTGGCGGCATCGACGCCGGTGCTCGGCGGACCAACCGGCCGGTGGGCTCGGCTGGGCCGGGGGGCGGGACGCCCCGTCGCCGTCCTCGTCCTGCTGTCGACACTGGCGTACCTGGTCGGGTACGTCATCGACCTGTCCTGCCGTGCCGACGGGTGGGCCTCGCCGGCCCGGTACGAGCACCTCTGCTACACCGACATCGCTCCCCTGTACGCCCTGCGCGGCTTCGCGGACGGGCTCGTGCCGTACGTGCAGGCGATGCCCGACGGCCAGCACCTGGAGTACCCGGTGCTCACGGGGATGTTCATGTGGGTCGCCGCGATCATCACGGTGCCGCTGACCGGGCTGGCGGGCATCGATGCGGGCACGGTCTTCTTCGACGTCAACGTCGCACTGCTCTTCCTCGCTTTCGTCGCGACGGTGGTGGCGACGGCCCTGACCGTGCGTCGTCGGCCATGGGACGGGGCGATGGTGGCGCTCGCCCCCACGATGATCCTCGGCGCCACGATCAACTGGGACCTGCTGCCGCTGGCGTTCATCGGGTTCGCGCTGCTCGCGTGGTCGCGTCGACATCCGTTCGCCGCGGGGCTGCTGCTTGGGCTTGCGGTGGCCGCGAAGTTCTACCCGGTGCTGCTACTCGCCGGATTCCTGCTGCTCTCCCTGCGCTCGGGTCGCTGGCGCGCGTTCGGCACGCTGCTCGGCGGCACGGCGCTCGCGTGGCTCGTGGTGAACGTGCCGTTCATGATGACGAACGCCGAGGGGTGGAGCTACTTCTACCGCTTCAGTTCCGAGCGCGGCGAGGACTTCGGCTCGATCTTCTTCGCCCTCTCGCAGGCGCAGATCGCTCAGGTGCCGCCGGACTCGCTGAACATGCTCGCCACCGGCCTGTTCATCCTGTTGTGCATCGGCATCGCCGTGCTGGTCCTCGCGGCTCCGCGTCGTCCGCGACTTGCCGCGGTGCTGTTCCTGATCGTCGTCGCGTTCGTGCTGACCAACAAGGTGTACTCACCGCAGTACTCGCTGTGGCTCATCCCCCTTGCCGTGCTGGCGCGGCCGCGCTGGAACGGCTTCCTGGTGTGGCAGGCGGGCGAGGTCGTGTACTTCGTCGCGATCTGGTGGTTCCTCGCGGGCTACGGGATCGAGGGGGCGCAGGCGCTGCCCGGACCGGCCTATGCCGCGGCGATCCTGGTGCGGGTGCTCGCAACGCTGTACCTCGCGGCCCTGGTGGTGCAGGACATGCTCGTTCCCGACGACGACCCGGTGCGCTCCGACGGCGAGCGCGAGGACGCGGACGATCCCGGCGGCGGGGTCTACGACGGGGCCCCGGATCGGTTCACCCTGACCCGCTCCTAACCCAGCGTTGCTGCGTCCGTAGGTGAGCCCGAATCGCGCGATCCGGCTCACCTACGGACGCAGCAACGGCGGCTACTTGACGACCTTGAGGGGTGTCATCGTGGCGACCCCGACCTGGCCGGGAGTGGTCGGGTCGAACGAGGTGAGGATGGCGTACGTCCCGAGCCGATCGCCGCGGTTGATGTAGAACTTCTTCGACCGCTTGGTGGCTCCGATGAACCCGGAGCGCTTCTGGACGACCACCGGGGTCTCACCGTCGAGCCTGAGCAGCCACATCCGCAGCCGGCCCCGGATCTGACCCGGATCCACCTGCGCGGTGACCGTGAGAGCACGAGCCCGCTTGACCTTCTTGGGGCTCTTGACGCTCAGCTCCAGACCTGAGGCGGTGCGTGATCCGACGGGCAGCAGCGGGGTCACCGTGGTGTCGAATCCGGTGGCCACCTCCAGGGCAGATCGCGGAGTCGCGGTGCCCTTGCCTCGATCGATGAGTTCATCGACGCGATCGATCTCCTCGACGACCTCCGGCACCCCCGGATTGGCTCCGGTGTTGCCTCCCCCGTTGTTGTTTGCGCCGCCGCCGTTGTTGTTGACTCCACCGTTGCGGAGGGCCTCCTCGGCCGCCTGACGCGCTGCCTCGGCCTCGGCGACCAGTCGGTCGACCTCGGCCTGGTTCACCTGCGGCCGGCTCAGGGCGGCGCGCAGCGCGTCAGCGCTGGAGGCCAGGCGGCTCAGCAGACCCGGCACGTTGACGATGGGGACTGCAACCTCCGGCACGGCGCCCGCGGGCTGCTCGATCTTCTGGTAGGCGGGCACGCTCGTGTACTCCTCGCCGTTGGCGTTGAGCACCTGCTGGTAGGTGCACAGCCATCGGCCCACGTCGCTGCGCATGAAGATGTTCGAGTCGTAGACGTACGTCCTGGTGCCTGAGCTCGTGATGTTCAGGTAGTACCGGGGGCTATCGATGGTTCCCGTGCAAGCGGCACCGCTCGCGTCGGCGGTACCGATGAACAGCAGCCGCGAGACGAGTCGGCCGTTGTTCACGTCGCCGGCAACCGTGGCAACGATGGAGTAGTTCGACCGGTAGGTGAAGGGGACACCAACCGACTGCGCCTTGATCTCAGGCGCGCGCGCGGTGACGGCTCCGGCTGTGGGCGGAGACTCGACGGCCACCACGAGGGGCGCCGAGATGACATGGTCGACGTCCTTGGGTGTGATGTTGGAGCCGGGAGCCTGGGAGTACTCGACGGCGATCCCGGTCATGGCGCAGTAGTACTTCCCACCCTTGCCGGAGGTGCTCTGCTGCACGATCTTTCGGTACGGGTAGATCCGATTTCCTTCCACCACACCGATCACCTGCGTCGAGGTGGCCTCTGCGAAGACCGTCAGGCCCCTGGGCAGCTCGTAGGGACGGCCGGTGGTCAGGTGGGCCCGGTTGTAGCTGTAGTAGCAGTCGTCCGGAGAGTTGACGAAGCCGCGGACCGTGAACATCACGCCCTTGTGACCGAAGGGGAAGTCGAAGGAGCTGTTCACGTACGCGGTCGGAACCACCGCGCCATCGAACTGGACGTTGAGTGATGCACCAGCAGTGACGGCATTGTTCGCCGGTGCAGGTGCGGCCACGGGGGGGCAGGCGACAGCGGCAGCCCTCTTCGTGCACACCTCGGCGTTCGCCCCTGCGTATGTGAGCACGATGGTGTCTTCCGCGCTGGCCGACGGCGCGACCATGGTCGGCAGCAGGCCGGCGACCAGGGACGTGGCCGCTACTGCTCCGGCGAATCGGACTCGTCGCTTCATGGTGGACTCCTCAGGTAGATCGAACCTGAGTGCAAGTGTCCGGAGGCTGGGTTCGGATCGTGCCTTTCGAGCGATTCTGGGGTGCTGACCCCCCAACTGGACCTCGATCCTGTCAGTCCAGGCCGAGGATCGCGTCGAACCGTGAGGTGGTGAACCGCACGTCGGCGTCCAGTCGATCCCCCACCGCAGGCACCACCACTCCGGCGGGGAGCCAGATCATCGACACATGCTGGTGGGGTGGCTCGGCGAACCACCGCTGCTTCCCCTGCCAGCGGAAGGGCGAGAGGGCGCGACCGGCCGCATCGAGGGCACCCGTGCCCGCCGTGACCACGCGCTGGCGTACCGACGCGGCCGGAGTGGGCGCGGACAGGCCGATGCCGTGCGCTGTGCCACCGGATACCACGACGAGGGTGCCGTCCTTAGGCCCGGTGCGCTGCCGGTACCCCACGTGGGTGCCCGTCGGCAGCGGATGCACGGCGAGCACGGTCCCGGCGGCGTGCAGGGCCGAGCGGTCCAGCCACAGTCGCGTCCCGCTTCGCAGGCGCAGCGTGACGTCGGGGACCGCGGCGGCGACGGCCGCGAGCTCGGCGTCGTCGAGGTGCGACACCCACACGCGGCTTTCGGGTGAGTTGTGGCCCGACCACACGTCGGTCTCCGCCCACCACAGGCCGGCCCAGCGCACGACCTCGCACACCTTGGCCGTGCCCACCGTGACGCCCTTCGGCTCTGTCTCGTCGGCCGGTGGAGCGATCGGCAGGTGCACCGACAGGCCCTCGATGAAGATCCGTCCGCGGGCCAGGCCCTCGTGGACGCGCGGGTCGGCGAGGGCACGCAGCAGCTCGGCCTCGTCCATACCGAAGCGGTGCATCGAGGTCTGCGCCTCGAGCAGGAGCCGCACCGAACCGGGACCCTCGGCCAGCGCGAGGAGGGACTCGAGGGACGAGACGGTGCGGATGACGCGCCCGGAGTGGAGCGCCTGCCCGACCTGCCACCAGGCATCCCGGGCGAACGAGTCGCGGGGGTCGAAGGGTTCCAGGACGACGATGTCGTGCGTGCCGGTGGCGGCGACCTCCGCGACCTCGAACACGGTGCCCACGGCGACAGTGTCGGCACCCAGGCGCACGGCCTCGCGGGTGAGCAGCGACTGCCCCAGGCCGTAGCCGTTGCCCTTGATGACGGGCACCAGGGGAGCGCCCGAGGCGCGGGCGACGCTGGAGGAGACGGCGTCCTGGTGGTCGCGCCAGCGCTGTGCGTCCACGGTCAGCGCGAAGGCCATGCCGCGTCCCCTCCTCGTCTCGCCACGTCCAGCCACGTACCTCTAGCCACGTCGGGCCTGGTAGGCCCGGAACCCGCGCGCCCACAGGCTGCGCAGGGTCATGTCCCACTCCCCGACGTACTCCTGCGCGTACCCGCCGGTGCCGACCTTGAACTGCACCAGGCCGTGCAGGTGGTGCGCAGGGTCCAGCGTGTCAGCGATCCCGCGCAGGTCGTAGGTGCGACACCCGAGTGCATGCGCATCGCCGATCATCCGCCATTGCAGGGCGTTCGACGGCCGCACGTCGCGGTCCGCCGTGGTCGATGCGCCGTAGGAGTACCACGCGTGGTCGCCGACCACGACCATGAGCGTTGCTGCTGCCACGTGGTCGTTGCGGTGTGCGAGGTACAGCCTCAGGTGCTCCTCGTGCGCGTTGAGGGCATCCCACATTCGCTCGAAGTACGACAGCGCACGCGGTGTGAAGTGATCGCGCGCGGCGGTCTCGACGTAGACGGGGTGGAAGGCGGCGAGGTCGGCTCGCTCGCCGCGCGTGACGACGACCCCGGCCTTCTCGGCCTTGCGGATGTTGCGTCGCCACAGTTGGTTGAAACCGGAGAGCACGTCGTCGAGGGTGCGGTCAGCGAGCGGCAGCTGGAAGACGTAGCGGGGCTGGACGTCGCCGAATCCGGCACCGCCCGTGGACTCCCGGGACCACCCGAGCGAGCGCAGGCGCTGGACCAGCGCAGCGGCAGCAGTGCTGGTCTCGTCTGCGGGCACCGCCGACAGCCGGTCCGGGGCCCGGGGATCGTCGGCGCGGGCCGCGAGGGCGGCCTTCACGGTGCCCGACTCCCACCGCCGCAGCGCGACGGGCGGGCCCATCTTCACCTGGAAGGCTCCGCGTGCCCGGGCGTGGGCGAGCAGGGGGGCGAGCCAGTCCTGGATCACCACGTCGGGGTGCTCGGCTCCCAGCCAGTCGATGTCCGGACCCTCGGGCAGGTAGGCCAGGGAGCGCTGGGGCAGACGCGGCACCGGTCGGTAGAGCACGAGGCCCGCTCCAACGAGCCGCGAGCCACGGAACCAGCCGAGCGACTCGTGCCGCCAGCCCGCCTTCACCTCACCCCACTCGGGCAGCTGCAGGAAGGAGACCGACGACCGTCCGGCGATCCATGAGCGGTGCTGCTCTGCGGTGATGGCACGCAGGGCCAGGCTCGCGGTCACGTGGTCACTGTAGGGGGAACCGGCCCCAAGGCCGCGACGGCGGAATCTGGACAAATATGAGATTGATTCTCAAATCTGTCCATCCCTGCGCACCGACGTCGACTTCGTTGACTGGCGCTCCTGTGCCCGGGAGGTCTCAGTCGGCTAGATCGACGACGACGGGGGCGTGGTCCGAAGCGCCCTTGCCCTTGCGTGCCTCGCGGTCGACGTAGGCGTCGGTGACCCGGGCGACGAACGGGGCATTCGCGTAGACAAGGTCGATGCGCATGCCCCAGCCTCTGTGGAAGGCGCCGTTGCGGTAGTCCCAGAACGTGTACGGCTCACCCTTCAGGGCTCGCGGCCGCACGTCGGTGAGGCCTGATTCACGCAGGTCGGCGAGTGCGGCACGCTCGGCCGGTGTCACGTGCGTGGACTCGGCGAACTGCGCGATGTCCCACACGTCGGTGTCCTCGGGAGCCACGTTGAAGTCTCCGATCAGCGCGTAGGGCATGGCCGGCGCGGCCGCCATCTCCGCACGGGCCGTGCGCTCGAGCGCCTTGAACCACTCGAGCTTGTAGGAGTAGTGCGCGTGGTCGGGCTCGCGCCCGTTCGGCACGTAGAGGCTCCATACCCGCACGCCCCCGCAGGTTGCCCCGATCGCACGCGTCTCGACGACGTCCTCGTAGGGCGGCTGGTCGGTCAGATCGAGGACGACGTCCTCAATGCCTACGCGGCTGAGGATCGCGACGCCGTTCCAGCGACCGTTACCGTGCGCGACGTACTCGTATCCGGCTGCTGAGATCGGCATGCCGGGAAAGGCATCCGTGGTGCACTTCAGCTCCTGGAGTGCAAGGACGTCGGGCTGGGCCGTCTCGAGCCACTCGATGAGGCGGTCGAGCCGCGCGGTGACCGAGTTGATGTTCCACGTCGCGATCCGCACGGTCCGACCCTATGCGAGCGAGGAGTCGCGGCGAGTGATCGTCACGCGACCCGCAGGCCGAGCTCCTCGCAGGCGCGGGCCATCTGGCGATCGCGCGTGAGGACGATGTCGCAGCGCGTGATCAGGGCGGATGCGACATGGATCGCGTCAAGGGACTTCAGGTGACGGACCGGCAGCAACGCGGCTAGAGCGAGGACGGCAGGGGTGGAAGCCACGAAGTCCACCATCGTGAGCGCTGAGGCCACGAGAGCGGGAATACCCGCAGACTCGTGGTCGCGAAGGAGCACTCGGCTTACCTCCACCACCGTGATGTCACTGGAGACCATGTGCAGCAGCGGCTCCGTGGGAACGTCCCACGAACGTCCATGCAGGAGCGCGTCTGCTCGATCCACCAGTTCGCTGCTGTCGACATAGATCTTCACCAGCGACTGCTCTCGCGGTCCTGCAGAAGGGCCGCGAGCAGACCGGAGGTGTCGACCCCGGCCCAGGTCCGCCGAACCTCCTCCTCTGCCGAGGGATCTCCCGGATGCCGAGGTGCCGGCGTGATCATGTGCCGCACTTCCCTGGGGTAGGAGCGCAGGGGGTAGTCGCGGACGTACTCCTCGAGGGCCTCGCGGGCGAGGTCCTGCTGGGAGCGGCCGGTCTTGGCAGCGAGGGCCCGCAGTGCTTCGGCAAGATCGGCGGGCAGTCGCAGGTTCATAGCCATGGAGTCAGCGTAGGCGGAGCGGTACCGATCGCGGTACCGAGTCAGGATGGTCATGGTTCACCCTGACTGCTGAGGCCGCCGACCGGTGAGTCCTCTTCGGAGCCTGTGGATCGGTGGCCCGTGGGTGCGTGCCGGGGTCAGGCGGTCGACTCCAATGCGAAGCGGGTCCGCGTGGTGACCGAGTTGATGTTCCACGTCGCGATCCGCACGTTCAGACCCCATGCAAGCGAGGAGTCGCGGCGAGTGATCGTCATGCGACCTGCAGGCCGAGCTCCTCGCAGGCGCGGGCCATCTGGCGATCGCGTGTAAGGACGATGTCACAGCGCGTGATCAGGGCGGACGCGACATGGATGGCATCAAGGGACTTCAGGTGACGGACCGGCAGTCGGCACGCCAGCGCAACCACGCGCTCGGAGACCGGTAGCGCGTCCACTCCCAGCAGTGATTCGTGGACTGCCAGATCCACCTCCGCGTGCGGGTCGTCACGGCGCAGCGTCCGTGCCACCTCGACCTGCGTGACTGTCGAGGTGACGACTGCGGAGAACTCCAGGGGCAGGAAGGTCGTCCCCTCGCTCCCGCCGCGACGATCCACGAGCCAGCTGGTCTCGACGTACGCCTGCGTCATCGGGATGCCCGCCGGTCGGCGAGAAGCTGCTCCAGAAGAGCGCCCGCGTCGACGCCTGCCCAGGACGGGGCGCCGATGTCGGGTCCGGCGGCGGGAATGATCATGTGGCGCACTTCCCTGGGGTAGGAGCGCAGGGGGTAGTCGCGGACGTACTCCTCGAGGGCCTCGCGGGCGAGGTCCTGCTGGGAGCGGCCGGTCTTGGCAGCGAGGGCCCGCAGTGCTTCGGCAAGATCGGCGGGCAGTCGCAGGTTCATAGCCATGGAGTCAGCGTAGGCGGAGCGGTACCGATCGCGGTACCGAGTCAGGATGGTCATGGTTCACCCTGTTCGGCGGGGACCACCGGATGCCAACCACGCGCCAGGCCTGTGGATCGACGGCCCGTGCGCGCGCGCTGGGGGTCAGGCGGTCGGCTCCGGGAGGGGCACCGACTTCGCCAGCGTCGCGAACACGATCAGCCGCTTGGTGTTGACCCGGGGCGGATCGCAGGTGGTCAGGGTCAGGGTCGGCTCCCCGGTGCCGAGCGGGTCCGGGCCGAGCACCCAGTTCTCGTCCGGCTCGACGAGTATCGAGGAGTCCACGACGTAGGTGTGACGGACGCGCTTGCGGTCGACGACTCGGATGCGGTCGCCCGGTTGGAGCTCATCGAGGTGCAGGAAGGGCGAACCCCATCCGTAGCGGTGGCCGGCGATCGCGATGTTGCCGGG
Organism: Actinomycetota bacterium; assembly: GCA_017856385.1. GTDB lineage: Bacteria > Actinomycetota > Actinomycetes > S36-B12 > S36-B12 > UBA10649. The sequence continues at coordinate 1,161 of JAFMFD010000010.1, read as the reverse complement.
CCGTCCGGGCCGGGCGGTCGACGGGTAGTGCCCCGGCCCCGCGGCCAGCCCACGCTCGCTGACGTCCGGCCCGACATACAGCGGTCGGGCGATGACGGGGCGGGTCCCGTCGCGCTTGGCGAAGCGGAGCTTCGCGAACGGAGGTGCGATGGGCTCGGCCGCCTCTTCCTGGATCTCGAGGGGCTCGGCGACGAGGGCGGTGTCGACCTCCGCGAGCACGTCGGTGTCGGCTGGCGGACTGGCGGACTCGTCGTCCGGCTCAACCGTCTGCCACGCCTGGGCGGCCTGCTCCTGGCTGGCCTCGAACGCCGCGTCCTCCCTCCCGACGCTGATCATCGCGACGGAAGCCACGGCGACGGCGAGCACGCCCAGGCCTGCGACGAGCGACCAGCGCACGCGAGGCTCCCCCCAGGCCAGTGCGGCGGGCGGGCGCCAGGCGAGAACTGCTCCGACGGCCAGCGCGATGCCACCGGATGCCCATGCGGGCACGGTGGGTAGCACGCTGACGACTCCGCTGACCGGCGCGGCCCACGCCACCCATGCACGTGCATGAGTCAGGGCGTAGACGACGGGCACGACGAGCGAGACCACGAGCCACAGGTCCGCACCCGGGGCGAGCACCACCGCAGCCAGCCATGGCACAGCTACGGCGACAGGTCCCTGGACCCGTGCGAGCAGGCCGGTGCGGTCACCGACGTGGGTTGGGGGTGTCGTCACCCTCGTCGTCTGCGCAGCGTCGGGGCCAGGATGATCGCCGTACCGAGGATGGCGGCGATGACGAGCATCACCGGGCCTCGCGACCCTCCGGTGTCGGCGAGATCGTCACCGGCCACCGTTCCGGCCTGAACGGCGAGGACCTGCACCTCATCGAGAGGCACCGAGAAGGTGAGGACCTGATCACCCTGCGCGACCGTGAACTTCACCGTGCCCTCGCGAGCCTCGGAGGTGGGTGTCTCGCTCCCCCCCGGCGTCGAGGTCTGGTCCGGTCCGGGCGTCGACGTCCCCGTCGGGCCCGGAGTGCCCGGGTCGGACGGCCCCGGCGTGCTCGAGGTGGAGCCAGGTGTCGGGGTGCTGGACGTGGAGCCAGGTGTCGGGGTGCTCGTGGACGAGCCGGGTGTGGGGGTGCTCGTGGACGAGCCGGGGGTCGGCGTGCTGGATGTG